>DASYSU010000122.1:0-17751 GCA_036002925.1 Gemmatimonadaceae bacterium
ATCGAGCGCCCGTCGGCGCAGCCCCGCGCAGCGATCAGCCGCTGCACGCAGAGCGGCCCGCACCAAAGGTCCGAGACAGCGATCAACAGCGGCGAGAAAGGCTGCTCGAACGCGAGCCCGACGCGGCTGACCTCGAGGTCAGCCGCGTCGCCCGTGGTTAGTCCTCACCATCCATCATTTCGTCGTCGCTCTTCGTCTTGGGCGACGGCGATGGCGGTGCTGACGGCGGACGGTCGCCGCCGTGAATGTCGATCGTCGGTTCTCCGCCTGGGCCGGCGGTCAAACCACCCAACACCTGTCCGTCGCGCATAACCAGTTCGGATCCGCCTGCGTCGTTGTAGCCCTCGGCCCCTCGCTTCCCCTGACCCCAGGCGGCCGGCGTGCGAATCTCGAGATGTTTGTTCGGTGGAATGCCGGCGGACATTGGATAGACCCCGGTCGGCTCAACGATGTCGCGACGACCGGCGCCGCCTCCGGGTTGACCGCTTTCGCGGCGAGCGTCTTCGGCCCCGCGGTCGACGTCCTTGGAGTCGGTCGGGTCAGTCTTCGACTTGTCGCGCATGTTGTCCCGCATGATTGCCCCCTTCAGCGTGTTGGCGGTTTCGTCATCGGCATCTTCATCGGCATCGAATCCGCGGTGACGCCGATCTGCGCGCCGACCTGGCGAGCCAATGAGAGATGTCGCTCGAGCACCGGCATTGTGCGATCGATGTCATGCTGAAGGTCATCGTCCTTTGCAGCTGGACGCAGCATCTTCAACGCGTCGATCTCGTGCATGTGATGCCTGATCTGTTGCCGCACGAACGCTCGGTCGAATCCGGAATCGGCGGGCATGTCGCGCATGGTCGTCAGAATGCGAATCGCCATCGCGTTGCTGGTATCGGCGGCGTTGGCTTCGCGGCCGATGTCATGTTTGCCGGCCAGCTTGTTCAAGTTCTCGAGGTGATTCGTGTGATCCGTAATCAGCGTGTTCGCGAAATCTTTGACAGCCGCGTTCTGCGTCCGTGCGACGGCGAGCTTGGCTGCCTCCACTTCGAGTGAGTCCCCGACGATCAAATGATCGACGAGATTCTTTTGCGTGAGTTGGACGACCTCACCCCCCGACGTCTTGACCGTCACTTGCGCGCTCGCGAGCGAGCCGACGCCGCAGAGCATCGCGGCGGCAGCTGCACATGTGGCAAGAAGATGTTTGCGCATGGATTCCTCCTTCAACGACTTGGGTTGATCAGAACGGGCTTTTGTTGGACTCGATGACACGTGATGCAACCCATCATCGGATTGCTGTCGGGCAAGTTGCGGATCGACTTGAGGTCGGTGTTGAGACGTCCGACCATCGCCACCATGTCGCGCGCGACGTCTTTGTTCGGCTTCTGATCACTCGCCCATTGTCCGGGGACGTGACAGAAGCCGCAGCTCACGCCGAGGCCGTGGCCGAAGCTTTCATTCATGATCGTCAGGAGCTGGCCCGCGGAAATGCCCTTGAGCGTTTTGATATTCTGAAACACGCTCTCCGCTGGGGCTTTCTCCTTCCCGGCGATGCGTTGCAGCATCCCCGATACCGCGCGCTCGCGACCGGACGCGAACGAGTCCGTCGGCGCCGCGCCGGTAGCCGTCGCCATCGCTGTCGGAGCGGCTGCCGGCGCCGGCGTCGTGCTCGTTGTGGTCGGCGCGGCCGATGTTGTTGCACTGCGGCATGACGCGGCGAACACGGCTCCGATGCCCGCGACTAGACACACGAGCGGCACGTTGCGTCTCACTCGAGAAACGAACATTACGCCTCCTCGCGACCGAATTGCTTTCGAAGCTCCAGTTTGGCCCGATCGAGCACGCGACGCTGACTACCGCTCAGGTTGTCGCCCGCGCGATTGATGTAGAACGTGAGCATGGACATCGCCGAGCGGTACGGCTCGCTCTTGCGGCGATGGCTCCGCTCAGCCGACCGCTTGAGGGAGCGAGCAATGCGCTTGGGGTCTTTCCACGTGAAGACGCTGCGGTCGAGGTCGAGCGCATTGCTTTCGGTCGTCACCTTCGCCGACCATCGGCTCTTCGACGAAGTCTTTCGCGGGCGCGACGCGGTCTTTCGAGTATGAGGCATGGGCCGCCACCAATGTGCTACTCGAAATTCGCTTCAACTCTCGTTCCGTGGCGCGACGGTTCGGGGCGCTCTCAGGGCGGGCGAACCGTTGCGCTGCGCAAGAGACGGAGAAGAAACAGCAGCACGACCGCGCCGATGAAAGCGACGAAGATCACGCCGCCGAGCCCGCCGAAGGGAACCGCGGTCCCGAGCGCTCGGAAGATCCAGCCTCCGACAAACGCGCCGATGATGCCGATGATGATGTCACCGATCAGCCCGTACCCGGTGCCCCCCATCACGATCGACGCCAGCACGCCCGCGACGAGGCCGACGATCAGCCATGTCAAAATGCTCATGTCATCTCCAAAAGAGACGCGGCGATCCATGGCAACCGCCGTGCCCATGTGTCCCGTCCGCCGGCGTGAAATGGATCGGTGCCCACACCTAGGGCACAATTGATGCTCCGGCTCGGCAACTCCAACAATCGAGTGAAGACACGCATGCTGACCAAGTCCTCGATGGATCCGCGCCTGATCGTTGTTGCCCTCACCGTTGCCGCCCTGGTAGGATGCGGTGGAGGAGAGAAGCCGAAACCCGAGAGCACCGCGGCCGCGCCTCCGAGCGCCGCGGCACCAGCAGCGCCGGCGCCGGCAGCGGGTGCGCCGGGCGCGGCTCAGGCCATCACTGGTAAAACCTGGGACGTGAAGATGTACGCCGACGAGAAGGGATCACGCTTCGATCCGGTCTCGATCACCATCAAGCGGGGCGACGGAATTCGCTGGACGCTTGTGAATGGTCCGCCGCACAACGTGGCGTTCTGGAATGACAGTATCCCTTCCGGCGCGGCCAGCGTGCTGCAAGGGAACATGCCCGATCAGGTAGGTCCGTTGTCGGGCACGATGATGACGAACCCGAATCAGACGTACACAGTCTCGTTCGCCGGCGTCCCGGCGGGGACCTATCACTATTACTGCGTTCCCCACCTGGCGCTGGGCATGAAGGGCGTGATCACCGTTCAGCAATGATGGCGCGTCTCGCGGCGCGCATCGCTGCGAAGGCGTATCGATGACTCAGGGGGTCTTGGGCTCCGCGGCTAGCATCAGGTTTACGTGCTGCTGGACTTGCTGGAGCCCACCCTCGCCAGCCTCCCACGTGATGCGTCCGTCGCCATTCGCATCGGCACCGGCCATCAACTGGTCACACTGGGACACCATTTGGCTCACGAACGCGGCTGCGTCCGACGCGGACGTCGCCGCCTGAACCTGTTTGGCGAGCGCGATGATCTGATCGGCGCGCTGCACGGTGTTTCTCGCCGACGTGGCGATGTGCACCGAGTGAGTGACGATGTTCGGTGACGCACCCTGCGCCTTCGCCGCCAATTCGATGTGCGTGGCCACACCAGTCGCAGCCTTCTTGACTCCGTAGCCCAAGCCAGGCCCGGACGTGACGACCGTCGGATCAAGCGCATTGATCACGTGCCCGGCGTGAAGCTTCATCGATTCTAGGCTTGCGGTATTTCTCGCAGCGAGTCCCGCGTGCTGAATCGCCACACGTGCTTCCGCCATCGCGGTGGGCAGGAGACCTTGGCCGTTTGGCGTGTCGTTGAACGCGTTCACGACGTGCCCGATGTGAACCCCGGCCGGACCAGCCGGCACGTTGACCATCGCCGCGGCGGCCGGCGCGGCACGCACTGGCGCCGTCGCCATTACTTGTCCCGGCGTGGGCTGACCCGTGAGCTGCGCGATGGTCGCGTCGAATGCCTGTCGCGCGTCGGCGTCGGTGCTGACCAAATACGTTTTGCGGTCGAATTCCTGCTCCGTCATCCCGGCGTGATGCAAGATGTCGGCAATCTGCGTTTGGAGCTTCTCTTGAAGCTGCTTCTGGGCCTCTGGTTTCTTGTTCCCGGGCTGCGCGAGCTGAAGTTGGATCGAATCGCGCGCACGAGAGACGGCGAGGTGCACCTTCGCGAACGCCGTAATCTCCTCGCGCGTAGTAGACGCGATTGGCGCCTGCGGCGCAGCTGCCGTTTGCGTTTGGGCATGGGCCGATGACGGCCGCGCGACGGCGAACAGCGCGACGGTAATGGCGAAGTATGCGCGCCTCATGGGACCTCCGAATAAGACTCGATCGAATCTCGACTGCTCGAACGGTTGGAATGCCGCGGATCACTCGAGGCGGCGGGTGCAAGCTATGCCGGGGACAGCGCCGGTCAATCGGGGTCAGATTCCCTTTCTCCGAGATAAATGGAGTCTGACCCCAATTTCGTGTACGCCCGAAGCGAACGCGGCGTTGTGTTCACAACTTTCTGCCGCGAGGGGATGCGCCCGTGCGGACGACTCGCGAATTTTCACGGACCGACGTTCATGGCGCAACAGCTGTCACGATTCGATCAAGGGAGACTTGACGCATGAGGATGTGGACCGCGGCATCGGCGATCGCCATCGGCTTGGTGGCCGCCGGGCAGCTCACGGTGCGTGGGGAACAGCCGTTGCCGAAGCGCCCGGCGTTGGCCCTCCGCGCCCGAGCTCCGGAACGCTCTGTGTGGGATAGCGTCTTCACGACCGCCCAGGCGGCGCGCGGCGATTCGATCTACAAGGCCGGATGCAAGAATTGCCACGGGGACGCGCTTCAAGGCGGGTCGACGCCTGACTTCGGCGATTCGAAGCCACTGGTGGGCGAGCCGTTCATGGCCGACTGGCAAGGCCAGACCCTCGCCGACTTCTACGACAAGATCTTCAACGACATGCCGGCCAACAAACCCAAGACGCTCGACAAACAGGTGATCGTCGACGTGATGGCGCATATCCTCAATCAGAACCATTTTCCAGCGGGATCGAAGGAGCTCGTGGCGGATCACGACCAATTGAACCAGGTCAAGATCCTGCCGGCGAAGCCCGCCACGCCGCCGAACTGAAGCAGCCTCACCTCTCTCCGAGAAATCACATGGCCGGATTCACGACGACAGAATTCATCTGGATGAACGGCGAGTTGGTCTCGTGGGATGCCGCGCAGGTGCACATCACCGCCCATGGCTTGCACTACGGGACCGGCGTCTTCGAGGGGATGCGCTCGTACGACACGCCCGAAGGTGCCGCGATCTTCCGACTCGACGCCCACATGCGGCGGCTCGCGGCGTCCGCGGAATTCTACGAGATCGCGTTACCGTATTCGTTCGATCAGTTATGCGCCGCGTCGCTCGAGCTCATTCGGGCGAACGGATTAGACAACGCGTACATCCGGCCCCTCGCCTTCTTCGACTCGAAGAGCTTCAGCGTTTGGCCGAAGGACTGTCCGGTCTCGGTCGCCATCATCGCCGTCCCTGGACGTCCCTACATCCAAGGCGGGCCGGAGCACGGTGTGCGCGTGACGGTGTCCACGGTGCGGCGCATCGACGCCTCGACACTCCCGCCATTCGTCAAAGCATGCGGCCACTACACGAACTCGGTGCGCGCGGTCCAAGAGGCGATCCGCCGCGGGTTCGACGAAGCGCTGCTCCTCAACGCGAAGGGCGACGTCGCCGAAGGGTCGGGCGCAAACCTGTTCATTGTGAAGAACGGCACGCTCATCACCAACGATCTCGACGCGTCGATCGTACTCGGCATCACGCGCGACAGCGTTCTTCAGATCGCGCGCGATCTCGGCGTGCCGGTTTCGATCCGCGCATTGACCCTGGCCGATCTTCAAACTGCCGACGAAGTGTTCTTCTCCGGCACGGCGGTGGAGATCACACCGATCAAAGACGTCGATGGCCGCATTGTCGGCGACGGGAAACCCGGCCCAATCACGCAGCGTCTGCAGAAGACGTTTTTCGAGGCGGTGCACGGCCGGCTGCCGCAGTATCGTTCGTGGCTGAGCATGGTCGCGCAGCCGCAAGAACTCGCGGCGGTCTAAGGTTAGCGATAGCCGTTAGCCCTCAGCAGTCTTTAGCGACAGCTGAAGCAATAGCTACAGCTAGAGATGCTGAGGGCTGACCGCTATCGCTAGGGCTGCCGTTGTGCGTTTGCCAATCCGCTAACGGTGGCTGCAAGCAGTCGCACCTTGGCCGCATCGCTCGACCCGCCGGCGTTGCCTTCGATTTGACCGGCAAGCTGAGTGAGCGCATCCCGTCGCGGGATTCCCGACGATTTCTCCGCGTTCGTCAGCGCCTGCCGGATCGAGATGATTACTCCTGGCGCCAATCCCTGCGAGCGCTCGAGTTGGTCGACGTACGCGCGCGCCAGTGCGAACGTCGTCGGCCAGACGAGCTTCGGTTGGTCCTGCACATTCAAGTAGTCGAAATGCACCGACTTCGCCGCGTCGATCTCGTTCTGCGAGATCAAAGCGCTCGGCCGCAACTCGTAGATATCGAGCCCGCGCGCGATCTCGGAGCTGACGATCACGCCGTTGTACCAATAGGCGGACCATGAGCCCGCGTCGACGAACTTGGTCGAATCCATGGGGCCGCGGTCGAAATACGCGATCTCCTTTGGGTGAGACGCGTCGGTCCAATCGAACACCGAGATGCCGCCCTGATACCACGCCTGCACCATCACGTCGCGGCCGGGAATCGGGATCAACGAGCCATTGTGCGCCACGCAGTTCTCGTTCGACGTCTGGGCCGCCGGCATCTTGAAATAACTCCTGAACGTCATCTTCTTGTCGGCATCGAGCGTGAAGATGGCGTCGGCGCCCCACTCCTTCTTGTCGGTGATGCGGCAGCGCGGCTGCGAGCCACCGCCCCATTCGTCGGAGAAGAGGATCTTCGTTCCATCGTTGTTGAACGTCGCCGAATGCCAGAACGAGAAGTTCGAATCAGCCACGGCCCCGAGGCGTTTCGGTTGCGCGGGATTGTGAATGTCGATGAGCAATCCGTAGCCACCGCACGCGCCGCCGGCCAAGCCGATCGCGGGATAGACGGTGATGTCATGACACTGCACGGGTCCACCGACCGGACGCGGCGGTCGTGGCGCTCCACCTCGTCCAGCCGCACGGGCCGCCGCTTCGATTGAGTCCGCGACGGTCTCGGCGTGACGCTTCACGGCGGTCAGCTCACTCAGAATTGCCGGCTTGCTGATGACGTGCGCCTGCTCCGGGTGAGCCAACGGAACCTGGATGACCTCGATGCGAAACAGTTCGCTGTTCGGATCTTGGTCGGGAGCCGCGCCGGAACATCCCGGCAACTCACTCGCCGAGCGAATCGGTGCCGACCCTGAGACGTAGACGTAGACGTTCGCGTTGTCGTTCGGATCGGTGACGACCGTGTGAGTGTGCGAGCCGCGACACGTCTGCACATTGGCCAAGTATTTCGGATGCGCTATGTCGCTGATCTCGAAGATGCGGATGCCGCGCAAGCGATCCTTGCTCACCGAATCAGGAACGCCTTGCAATCCGCAGTCGACGCGACCGCTCGTCGCTTCGCCGGAGACGAAGGCGAGGTTCTTGAACACCGACACATCGCTCTGCGAGCCGGGGCAGACGTACGCCGAGTGCAGCGTCACCTTGTTCGGGTTCGAGATGTCCCAAACCTGGTAGCCGCTGTAGTTCCCTTGGATCACGTAGTGTCCCGTGAACGCGAGGTCCGAGTTCACGAGGCTGCGATCGCCCGGCGTGCTCTTATTGATGAACGCCGACGACGGTGGCGTGTTCGAGATGAGTGCGAGATTCCACGCAGCCGTTCCGGCGTTGAACCATCCCGCTTTCAGTCCGACACGCGGGTCGGGGCTCGGCGCTGTGGTCGACATGCTCATGGGCGATGGCGAGCCGGCCTGTGTCGCCGTCGACGAAGACGAGGTTGCGCATGCCGCGGCGGCGAGCACGCCAACTACAAGCGAGACAGACTTGATCGGCGCTGCGCTCGACCGAATGTTCGAGCGACAAGCGTTGAGAACGAGTGCCATGTGTGATTCCGGTGGGGAGGCGGAGAAGAGCGTGCGAAGAAAACGGGATGCGATCACGGATTGCGTGAGCCGGAGGCCATCGCACCGAGCATGAGGTTCATGCGATCGATTTCGGTGGTTTGATCGGCGTTGACGTCCGAAGCGAACTTGAACACGGCGTCATCCTGCGCGGCGCCATTCGAGCCCATGAGCTCCTCCACCATCGTGATCGCTCCGAGATGGTGCTGGATCATGAAGGTCAAGAAGAGCCGGTCGAACTCGGGCCCGCGCGCGCGGTCGAGCTGCGCCATCTGCTCGGGTGTCAGCATGCCGGGCATCAACATCGGGTGATCCATGCCGGGCATCATGTGGCCGTTCGGGTCGGCCTCAGGGACCGTCTCGTGTCGTTCGCGGAGCCATCGCTGCATGAACTTGATCTCGTCGGTCTGCGCGACCGCAATTCGCTCGCAGAGCGTTCGCACCGCCGCGCTCGCGCCGTGCGTCGGCGCCCAATTCGCCATCACGACGGCCTGCGCGTGATGGCCGATCATGCCCGAGATGAAATGGACGTCCGCGGCCGTGTAAGGCGGACGGCCACTATCGGCCGCGGCACGTTCGGCGGGCGTACGCGGGGCCCTGACGATCGCGCCGCTCTGAGCTGCAGTCGATGTTGACTGCTGAATCGAGCTGCCGCACGCGGTTATTGCGACAGCCCCGAGCAGGCCCGCCGTCAACCGGATCGATCTTGTCATGAGTCGTTCTCGAGGTGGCTTGAACGACTCAGAACGTACGCCGCGCGAACCGAAAAGGAAGTGGTCAGTAATGAGTCACTGAGGACTGCAGTTCAGTGTACAATCTTGATGAGCCACGCTCCGATCATTGGACCTTGCGGGCCGCGACCGCGGCCACTTGCTGGAGGCGTGGCGCCCGCCGGGGGCGGTCCGTATTCGGGGGTGAAGACATACGCGATGTGCTTGGCCTCGTCGACGGAGACCGTTTTTGCCCGGACCATCGTCGAAACCGTCGCCACGGTCGTGTACTTGTCGGGCGAGTCCTCGTGAACCACGGTGACGTTGCCTTCCTTGCCGGCCGGAATGTAGATCAGCTTCTGCACCTGATCCCACCCGAGTGCGTCAACGCCGCCGCCATTGGCGATCTTTGCGACCACCTTGCCTGTGGTTGCATCGACGACAACCGAGGTGTCGCTGCACCCGGCGAAGATTCGATTCGTCGTCCGATCCATGGCGATCCCGGTTGGACCGTCGCACGGCGCGATCGGCCACGTCGCGACGCGCTTCCACGTCTTCGTGTCGATCACATCGATCGCGTTTCCGTTCTCGATGTTGATGTAGATCTTCCCCGTGCCGTCGCTGACACCGCCCTCGGGCGCGGTATTGCTCAACTCGACCTTGCCGACAACGTCGCCCGTCTTCGGGTCGATGACCACGGCCGTGCCGACTGGGCGACTATGATTGATCGTGATGATCTTGTCGGTCGCGTCATCGTACATGATGCCGTCCAGACCATCCATGCCGGCCTTGATCTTCTTGATGACGCTCCCGGTCGCGAGATCGAACATCGTCGATGTCGAGTCACCGGCGTTGGTTGTGAATCCGTGGCCCGACTTGGCCGCGATCGCAATGCCGTGCGTTCGCGGCGTGTCTGGAATGTCGCCGAGGATCTTGCCGGTTGCACCATCGACAATCATCACGTGCGTACCGCGCGAGATATACACTCGGCCCGAGGCCGGATCGGCAGTCAGGTAGTCGGTGCCGCCTTCGCCACCGATGTTGAATTTCTCGATCTTGAAGGTCTGTGCGACGAGAACGTCTGGCAGCGCGACGAGCGCGCCAACCAGTATCGCCCGAAGAGTGAACGTCGTGCGGCGCATACCAACCTCTGTTCGTGAAGGGAGCGCTGGATGTGAATCGACAGGCGGAATAATACCCGGGCAAGCTGACGTAACGATGACAAACCGCTCAGCGCGCTAGGCGTCGTTCCACTTCCAATCGCGCACCTCCGCGGGGTCTTCGAAATGCTCGCGACTGTACCGCACGCTCTCGTCGATACGAGCCGCCATCTCCGCGCGCAAGGTGGCGATGCGGGCACCCTCGAGCCCGGAGTATTTGACGGCGAGTGACGCCAAGTGATATCGGCTCATGCCGTTGAGCACGACCATGTCGAAGGGCGTTGTTGTGGTGCCCTGCTCGTTGAAGCCGCGCACGTGGAAGCGCGCCGGATCGGGCCGACGATGCACGAGTTGATGGATGGCGTACTGGTAGCCGTGGAACGCGAAAATCACGGGCTTGTCGCGCGTGAACAACTCAGCGAATCGCGCGTCGTCCATTCCATGCGGGTGGATCGACGGATCGAATAGCGACATCAGGTCGACGACGTTGACGACGCGGACGCGGATCTCGGGCGCGACCCGACGCAGCCACCACGCCGCGGCGACTGTCTCGAGCGTCGCCGTATCTCCGGCACACGCGAGTACAACATCGGGCTCGGAGCCTCCCTCTGTGTTACTGGCCCACGACCAAGTCGACGCACCACGCGCGGCGTGCTCACAGGCGTCGTCGATCGAAAGCCACTGGAGCTGCGGCTGCTTATCGATCACGATCAGGTTGACGTAATTGCGCGAACGCAGGCAATGGTCGGCGACGCTCAACAGCGAGTTGGCGTCGGGCGGCAAGTAGGTGCGCGCGACGGTGCCGCGCTTCGAGAGCATGACGTCGATGAGGCCCGGGCCCTGGTGGCTGAATCCGTTGTGATCATTCCGCCAGCACGTCGACGTGAGCAGTATGTTGAGCGACGCGATCGGCGCGCGCCATTTGAGATGGGTGGCTTCCTCCAGCCATTTCGTGTGCTGCACGATCATCGAAGCGCAAACCATCGCGAACGACTCGTACGTCACGAATAATCCGTGGCGCCCCGTGAGCAAGTATCCCTCGAGCCATCCCTCGCAGAGGTGCTCGCTCAGAACTTCCATCACGCGTCCGTCGGCTGCGACGTGGTCGTCGATGTGGAGACGTCGACCAACGAAGCAGCGATTCTCGACGTCGAACACGCTCGACAGCCGGTTCGAGTTCGTCTCGTCGGGACAGAATAGACGAAAGTTCCTGGCGCCGGCGTTGCGAACGAATGTGTCGCGCACCATCTCGCCGAATTGACGTGTCGACTCGCGCTGGATCGTTGCTGCACTCGGAACATCGATGGCGTACGCGCGGAAATCGGGAAGGTCGAGCGCCGCGAGCAACCGTCCGCCATTCGCGTACGGACTCGCGCCCATGCGGCGATCTCCTTTCGGCGCCAGCGCCGCGAGCTCGGCGACGAATGCACCGCGATCGTCGAATAGGGTCTCCGGCTCATAACTCCGCAGCCAGGCCTCCAGAGCCGTGAGCTCGGCGGCGTTCGAACGCGCGCGAGGCAAGGGAACCTGGTGCGCGCGGAACGTTCCCTCGACGGGTTGTCCGTCGACGGTCTCAGGCCCCGTCCAGCCTTTGGGAGTGCGCAGCACGATCGCCGGCCAGCGGGGGCGCTCGACGACGTTCGCTGCGCCGACAGATCGTGCATCGCGCTGAATCGAGCGGATCCGAGCGAGGCAGGTGTCGAGCGTGGTCGCCAGCTGTTGGTGTACGATCATCGGATCGTCGCCGTCGACGAAGTGCACGTCGTATCCGTGGCCGCCGAGCACGTGGGCGACGTCGGCATCATCGGCTCGACCGAGGACAGTTGGACCGCTGATCTTGTATCCGTTGAGATGGAGAATCGGCAACACCGCTCCATCCCGCGCCGGGTTTAGAAAACTCGTACCCTTCCACGATCCCTCGAGCGGACCTGTCTCCGCTTCGCCATCGCCGACGACTGCGGCGACGATCAAATCGGGATTGTCGAACGCGGCGCCGAAGGCGTGCGTCAGCACGTAACCGAGCTCGCCCCCTTCGTGAATCGAGCCAGGCGTCGGCACGCTCACATGACTCGGGATTCCGCCCGGGGTCGAGAATTGCCGAAACAGACGCCGCATGCCCGCGAGGTCGGCGGTCACGTCGGGATAGATCTCGCTGTACGTCCCCTCGAGGTACACATTCGCGACGAGCGCCGGACCGCCATGCCCGGGACCGGCAAGGTAGATGATCGACGCGTTCTCCTCGACGATCAGCCGGTTGAGATGAACGTAGATCAGGCTCAATCCCGGCGACGTTCCCCAGTGTCCGAGCAAACGCGGCTTGATGTGCTCTGGGCGGAGCGGCTCCCTGAGGAGCGGATTGTCCTGCAAGAAGATCTGTCCGACGGCCAGATAATTTGCCGCCATCCAGTATCGATGCATGAGCTGGGTACGCTCGTCCGGAGCGATGGCGACGGTGCTCGACACGCTCGGATCAAAGACGAAGTTGCGCATTTGGTTGCTGGTCACTGGTGCTGGTTGCTGGTGCGCCGAGACAAAGTGCGTACTGCACGTCCGAGTCCCGCGCGACGTTGTTGGACCCCAGTACGAACGACCAGTGACCAGCAACTAGCACCAGCAACCAAAAACGCCCTGTCCTTGCGGACAGGGCGTTTTTTTTCCTCACCTCATCGTGCTCAACACGCAGGCACGAGGAAACCGCGAAGGGTTGTCGAACCAGCAGCAGGCGGCGCGATGACAAGCGTCGCGTTTTGACCGGCGGTGAAGCTCTGTGCGCCGAGGTCCAGCACGATCGGCGTCGTCGTGCCCGTGGCCGTCACACGAATCTGCGATGAGCCAGCCGGCACACTCACGAACGAACTCGCGGTTCCGGAAACCGCGTTCGCGATCGTAGGAGTTGTGAGCGTCGCTCCGGAGGCGGTGACGAACACATCATAGCCGGTTGCGCCGCCGGTCACGTTGAAGACGCGCAACCCTGCCTGACCCGCTACCGGAGTGAACGTATTGGTCAACGTCGCGAACTGGACTGCGCTCGCACCCGGATAGGCGATGATCGTGTAGCTGGTGCCCACTACCAGGGTCGGCGTGAAGCCGGGCAACGCTGTCGTAGTTCCAGTCTGCCGAATCGTGAGTCCCGGTGTCGCGGCGTTGACGCTCGAACACGCCGAGCTGGTGCCGAAGGCGAGGTTGCCGCCACCGGTCAGCACGCTGGTACCCTGCAATAGGTCGAGCGCGTTGTTCGTCGCGTTCGCGAGCCGGATCGTCGCATTGACGGTCGCGGCATCGGTCACTGTTGCCTTGATTACCGGTTTGAACAGCAGTCCGTTCTGGTCGATCGAATTGCCACGCTGCACGAAACTGTCATTGACGTTGAAGTCGACGAGCAGTGTCGTCGTTCCGCCGCCGACGATCTTCACCGGCGACGTCAGGTTGATCTTGATTCCCGATCGACTTGCACTCGGAAAAGTCACACCGGGGTTGCTCGTTCCTGTGAGCACTTTTCCATTCTTCAGCGTCACGCTCGACTTCGTCGGATCGATGATGAATCGAAAGCCGTTGTAGGTTCCGGCGGCGAGCGCTCCGGTTCCAAGTGTCGTGCTGGCGCCATTCTGTAGCGCCAGCAGATTGTACGACGCATTCGGAGTCGCCAGCGTCTTCCAACCATCGGCGCTTCCGTCGTCGGCGTTCTTGTCGGCGCCGGCATCGTCGACGGCGTCAACTCGTCCGTCGACTCGAACGACGAAGATATCGACGCTCTTGAGCGAGTCGGTAAGGAACGGAGCGTCGGTCAGACGGACGACCAAGTTGCCCACCGTCCCATCTGAACCAAGCAGGGCCGGCAAACCGCCGGAGTCTGAGCACGCCACCGCCATGGTGGCCGCCAGCGAAGCAGCGGTTGCAAGCGCCAGGAATCGCGATCTTTTCATAGAGTGCATCTCCACCGAGTTTACGGATGAGCCAGCGAGCCTCGGAAAACGATCGGCCGCACAGGGAATGCCGATCTCACACGAGAGGACACAACATCGAGCACCCATGACGACAGTCCTGTGCGGCCTTTTTCGTTCGATCTACCGCATTGACTGCCGGTACGGGGGACGAGGTCACTGTGTGATGACCGTCACCCCCCGGAAAAGGGCCTAGGGCTTGCCAGTGGTCGAGCTTGTGACCCAGGCACACCATTGAGCAGTCCCCTAGATGTGACGTCGAGAACAGATGCGGAGCTCGTCGCGGCGGCCACTTCCGGCGACGTCGACGCGTTCGCGATACTCAGCCGGCGATATCGCGATGGGTACACACGGTTCGCGGTTCGCATGGTCGGCAATCGCGATGAGGCCGAGGATGTCCTGCAGTCGGCGTTCATCCGCGCATTTAGGGCGCTCGCGAGTTGTCGCGATCCCGCCAGATTCAGCGCCTGGTTATATCGAATTGTCGCCAACGAGTGTCGAACGTTTGTGGTTCGTCGCGCTCGGCGAGAACGACGCATCGTCCGTGACGAGGCGGCGTTCGAAGCCGGCGCGGTCGATCCGGCGGTCGATGCGCGCGAGACGCTCGAAGACGTAGAGTATGCGTTGGCCCAGCTCGACGTGGATCAGCGCGAAGCATTCTTGATGAAGCACGTCGAAGACTTGAGCTACGAAGAGATGGCCGACATCACCGGCGTCGGCATCTCCGCCCTGAAGATGAGAGTAAAACGAGCCTGCGCACGGCTCCGCGAATTGTTGGAGGAGGTGCACGATGTCTGACGAACGAGAACAGAACGACGAGGCGTTGGGCGAACGAGTCGGGCGCCTCCTGCGTCACGTCGAGCGGTTCGACGACAACTTCGAGACCGATCTCGTCGCGGCCATTCGCGCCGACCGCTCGGTCGAAGGCCGGCCGCTGGCTCCGGCGTGGTGGAGGACTCCGAGAACGCTTCATCTGTCGCCGCTCGCGGGACTCGCAATGGCCGCGTCACTGGCGACCATCGTCAGCCTCGCCACGCTCGGACTTGCTCGTGCGAAGCCGAGCGCGCCGGCGCCGGCAATAGCTGCCGCCGTGCATGACACGGTGAACGTCGTCCGCTTTGTCTTCGTGGGGCAGGCGAAGACGGTTTCGCTCGTCGGCGACTTCAACGCGTGGGGTGCCCAGCCGGTATCGCTCGTGCCGACCGGTGCCAACGGAACGTGGACCGCATCGGTGCCGCTCCCAAGTGGTCGTCACGAGTATGCGTTCATCGTCGACGGAAAACGCTGGGTCGCCGATCCGTTCGCGCCGACTTCTTCAGACGAATTCAATACCAACAGCTCGATCATTACCGTCGGCAGTTGACGAATGACGCGACTGGTGCTCGCCGCGGTCGCGCCTTTCGTCGTCGCCGCCAGCGCGCTCTCGGCGCAACGGGTGGTGTCGAGCATCGATGCGTCGGGCACCGGAGTCTGGTACGCTGACAGCATTCGCTCGGCCGGAAGCTCGCTCAGCCCCGCCGTGCGAATCGACTGGACGCGTGGGACGGTCGGTGCCTTCGGCACCGTGTCCCAATTGGGCGCTGGAGGGCTGAGCTTTCAGGGCACGCTCGCCCCGTCGATCTTCACGCCGAGCGCCGGTCCGTTCGCATTGGAGCTCGCGTCGTCGATGGGCGGCAGCAGCCATCAAGACGGCACACGAACGGGGCAAGTGATCGGCACCGCGCGGGCGCACGCCATGGGCAACACAACCGGAGCGTGGGTTGGCGGAGGTCTCGGTCGCACATGGGATGGTGCGACGTGGCGTGATGTTCGAGAGATCGAAGGCGGCGCATGGCTTCGCAGTGGCGACGCCACTGGCCTCGTGTCGGTGACTCCCACGGTCGTGCAGGACACCATTCGTTATACCGACGTAGAAGTCGCGGTGCGCTATCCCATCGATGTGTTCGAGCTGGGGTTTTCGGCCGGCGCACGCAGCGGCTCCGTCGGCGCGGAGCTCGGCGGTACGTCGCGGGCCTGGGGCAGCGTGAGCCTCGTTCAATGGGTGTCGTCGCGCGTCGCACTCGTCGGCAGTGCGGGGAGCTATCCCGTCGACCTCACGCAAGGCTACCCGGGCGGACGCTTCGTGACGGTCGCCGTTCGCTTCGCGTCGCGAAATAGCCGATCGGCCGAACACGCGGCGTCGGCGCGGGCGCTCGCGGCTGTCGATCCGCCACCCGCGGTGAGCGCCACCATATTCGAGGTTCGGACGCTTGCCGGCAATCAGCGTGTGCTGCGCGTTAACGCGCCGTCGGCGCGTGAGGTCGAGCTGAACGCCGATTTCACAAGTTGGCAACCGACGCGACTCTCGCGCGGCAGCGACGGTTGGTGGAGCCTCACGCTCCCGATCAAACCTGGCACGTATCAAATAAATATTCGCGTCGATGGCGGGGCCTGGTTGCCGCCCCCCGGCCTGATGACATCCGCGGACGAATTCGGTGGCATTGTTGGACTTATGACGATCGAGTGACCTCGTGGCTGATTCCGGCAGTCAATTGTGGGAAGGCGTTGGAACAACAAGGTTGGTCTTGAGGTGGCTTATGCGTTATCTAAAAATGGCTTTGACTCTCGTGGCGATCGCGCTGCTTGGTAGCGCGACGATCGTTGCGCAGACGCCGGCCAATGACCCAACGGTGCGGCTCAAGCAAGTGCTGCCGCCCGCCGTCGCGTCGCGCGTGCTGGCCGTCATCGAGAAGGCTCGCTCTCACGATCTCCCGGCTGAGGCGTTGGAGAATCGCGCACTCAAGTTCGCGGCGCGCGGCGTCAATCCGGATTCAATCGAGAAGTCGGTGGTCGATCAAGAGTCACGTATGGAGAAGGTGCGTGATACACTGCGCAGTGCACGGGGGCACGCGGCCGGCGACGAAATAGATGCGGGCGCGGAGGCGATGCGGAAAGGCGTCGACGGCGCCAAGGTGAGCGCGCTCGCGCGTAGCGCTCCGAGTGGCCGCTCGCTCGCCGTTCCACTTTATGTGATCGGGAGTCTCGTCGACCGCGGCCTGCCCTCGCAGGACGCACTCGAGCGTGTTGAGCAAAGACTCAAGGCGCTCGCATCCGACCACGATCTCGAGCAGATGCCGGCCGAGTTGCCGGCGCAGGCGAACGCGGGGCAGGGAAACAAGCCCGCGGAGACAGGGCGTGATTTGGCCGGAACGAAGCGGCCGGGGAGCGCCGTTGGTGCGGGTCAGAACGGCTCGGGCGGTGGTCCGCCGTCCAGCGTTCCAGCGAATGGCGGTCGGGGTGCCAAACCGATCACGCCGGGACAGGGCAACAAGCCGGCGACGCCACCAGGCAAGAAGCCGTAGTACCACAGTTTTCCCTGGGGGGGGAACGGCCGTTCGTAGCGCGTCCCGCGAGGCGCGTCACGAACGGCCGTAAACTATTTCTGCCATCGCGCCCGACTCGAGCGCGCGCGCAAGAAACCCCGTGACGTTGGCGACGGCGAACGACACGCCGGCGAGGTTGCGCTCTCGCGGGACGCCAGGGATGGCGCGTGGATACGGCGATGCGGTGAACGTCGACGCGCCGCCATCGCGCGGAGTCGCATCGACGACGTGACGCTCGAGCGACCAATCGGCGTGCACTCCGACGACCGTTTGTAGAGACCCCGGCAAGAGAAGCGTCCCGTTTGCCTCGAGCGCGGAGACGACGAGCGAGCCGCGCACTGCTGCATAGTCCACCGCGGCCCTCAACCGCTCGATGTGCGTAGCGTTCGCCGTTCCCAAGCTCAGGTTGATGAGGTGCGCTCCATTGTCGGCCGACCAGATGATCGCCCGTGCCAAGACATCGGCGTTTGTCGCGAGCCGCCGATCGAAGACCTTCACCGCGAGGAGGGTCGTCGCAGGCGCGTGGTCACGGATGGCCGCGGCGACGGCGGTTCCGTGGCCGATGCGATCGACGACATCGTCGACCTCCGCACAGAGGGAGATCCCGCCG
>DASYSU010000123.1:0-4584 GCA_036002925.1 Gemmatimonadaceae bacterium
CGAGATGCAGCAAGGCGGCGTGGTGCGCTATGACGCGCGTACGGGGCAGACGAAGAACATTCGTCCGACGCCGAAAGCCGGCGAGCGCTATCGCTTCAACTGGAGCGCGCCGATCCTACCGTCCAAGCACGACGCGAAGACCGTGTACATGGCGGCCAATTATCTCTTCAAGAGCACCGATCGTGGCGACAGCTGGGTGCACATCAGCCCCGATCTCACGCGCGCCATCGATCGCAACAAACTTCCGCTGCGCGGCGCACCGCCCGACTCCACCGCACTCGGCAGAAACGAAGGCACGGCGGAATTCGGCAACGTCACGGTGATCGACGAATCACCGTTCCGCGCTGGGCTGCTCGCCGTCGGCACTGATGACGGGTTGATCCAAGTCACGCGCGATGGCGGCAAGACGTGGACGAAGAACGACAAGTTCCCGAACGTCCCCGAGACGACGTATGTGAGCCGCGTCATCTGGTCGAAGGCGAACGAAGGAACGCTTTACGCGACGCTCGACGGCCATCGCAGCAACGACTTCAAGCCGTACGTGCTCAAAAGCGTCGACTACGGCACGACGTGGACGTCGATTACCGGCGACCTTCCCGATGGCGGCTCGGTGCAAGTGATTCGCGAGCATCCGCGCCAAGCGAACTTGCTGTTCGTCGGCACCGAGTTCGGCGTGTACTTCACCGTCGATGGCGGCGCGCATTGGACGCAGCTCAGGAGCGGACTGCCGGGCGTCCCGGTGCACGACATTCAAATTCAAGCGCGCGCCAACGATCTCGTGCTCGGCACGCATGGTCGCGGGATCTACATCCTGGACGATCTCACGCCGCTCGAGAATCTCGCCAAGGCGAAGCAGGCATCGGTGGCGCACTTGTTCGCGGTGCAAGACGCGCTGCTCTTTCAGCCCAACGCGAGCCGGAACTCCGGCATGGGGACGCGCGGCTTCACGGGACAGAATCCCGAGCCGGGTCCGCACATCACGTATCTCGTCGCTGACTCGTCGGCGAAAGTTTCGCTGTCGATCGTAGACGCGGGCGGCACGATCGTGCGCGAGCTACCGGCGATGAAGCAGCCGGGAATGTATCGAACCAACTGGGACATGCGCGTCGGTCCGCCACTCACTGGGCCAGTCGACACGGCGAACGGCGGACGCGGTCGCGGTGCGGGTCGCGGTGGACCTGCCGCTGCTGCGACTGACACTGCGGGGCGCGGCGGGTTCGGCGGCGGCGGTGCAGGCGGAGGCCGCGGCGGTGCGCCCGACAACACGTTCCCCGCGATGCCCGGTCGCTACACGGCGCGACTCACCGTGGCGTCGATCAAAGGCGCGCCGACGGTGCTCGAGCAATCGTTCGCGCTGCTCAAAGATCCGATGGTGCTGCTCACCGACGCCGAGCTCAAAGGATTGTACGCGTTCCGTCTCGACGTCGTGAAAACACAACACGCGTTGCGCGAGCGACAGGCACAGCTCGACACCGCGCAACGCACGTTGGCCGCGGCCAAACGCGCCGCCGATTCGGCGGGAACAAAGATCTCACCGGAGCTCAAGACGCAGATCGCCGCCGTCGAGAAAGAGCTCGCCGACATCACGCACGAAATCGGCGCGCCAACCGCCGGTCGCGGTGGATTTGGCGGCGCTGGATTCGGTGGCGGCGCAGCGGGCGTCGGTGGAGCACTCGGCGGCGGACGAGGCGGACGTGGCGGCGTGGGTGGTCGCGCCGGGGGACCGGTCACTCAGTCTGGCACGCCCGTGGGCGAGCGTCCCGTGAGTGGTGTTGCCCCCACGACGGGCGCCGCCGATGAAGAACAGAACCCGACCGCGCCGACGTCTCCGCAGAACATTCAAGCGAAGCTCGGGACGACGACAGAAATGTTGAACGTCAACTTCAATCCGAATCCGGAGCAGAAGAAGACGCTTCAGGCGCTGCCGGCGGAGCTCGAGAAGCAGGGCAATCGTGTGAAGAAGCTGTCCACCGACCAGCTGCCCGCGTTGCTCAAGGCACTCAAGGAGGCAGGTGTTGAAGTAAAGACGCCCTGAGCGTCGAGGAGGGACGCGTCATGCGAGTGATCACGTACTTGTTGGCTGCAGCGGTCTTGGTATCGGCCAAGGGATTTCCAATCGGGCGTCCGGCTGCCGAAGATCTGAGCGCCGTCCCCAACGACAACCGGACTCCGGCCGGCACACGGGTAGGCGACACACTCGTCTTGCGCCTCACCACCACCACTGTTGTCTGGCGCATCCTGGGCGACAGCAATCCGGGCTTCAGGATGGCGGCCTTCGCTGAAGAGGGTAAGACGCCGACAATCCCCGGACCATTGCTGCGCGTACGAGTCGGGACACCGATCCATGTCGTAGTTCGAAATCCGCTCGCCGACACACTGGTCCTGCGCGGCTTCAGTGAGCGCGGCTCGACCGACGATTCGCTGGTGGTACTTCCGGGTGGCACAGCCGAAGTGCGCTTCGTCGCCCGCCAGGCTGGAACGTATCAGTACTGGGCATCGTTGGCCGCTGCACAGCGCATGCTCCCTCCCCTGGTGCGAGAGGTTGGACTCGTCCGGGCCCGCTTTGATTCGCAGCTCGCGGGGGCGTTCGTCGTCGACGCGCCGGGACCCGTGGCCGCCGATCGGATCTTCGTCATCACCGAGACCGCGGACCAGGGCGCGGTGACGCTCAGTTCGGCGACGAGGGACCGACACGGAATTCCAGTTCGTGAATTCACAGCATTGAACGGTCGGTCTTGGCCATACACCGAGCGGCTCCAGTACTCGCTGGGCGATACTGTGCGCTGGCGCATCATCAATACGACCTTCCAGACGCATCCCATGCACTTGCACGGGTTCTACTTTCGCGTCGACTCACACGGGAGCGCTCTGCGCGGCATCGACTCGATCTACGCACCGGAGCGGCGCCGCATGGCCGTCACCGAGCCGATCGGCGTCGGCGAGACCGTGTCGATCGTCTGGTCGCCTGATCGTCCGGGTGGATGGATTTTTCATTGCCATCTCACCAACCATGCGGCGTTGCTCCCGCCGGTGGATCGGCCGGACGCCGTCGACTATCCGATCGCGCACGACCATGGCAACCCCGATGATCACATCGTGACGGGGATGAACGGTCTCATTCTCGGGATCACGGTTGCCGGCGAGGCCAACGCGTCCACAGCGTGGCATCCGGCCAAACGGCTACGACTGTTCGTGCAATCCGACTCGGCACCCGGCGATTCGGTTCGACGTTTCGGCTATGTCCTCGAGCGCGGCGCCGAGCCGCGGCGAGACTCAGTCGAGAGTCCCGGTCCGGTACTTCTGCTGACGCGCGGCGAGCCAACGAGCATCACCGTGGTCAATCGATTGACGGAACCGACGGCGGTCCATTGGCACGGGGTCGAGCTCGAGAGTTATTACGACGGCGCAGTCGGTTGGAGTCGGAACTCCACTCACACGGCGCCCGCCATTCGGCCGGAATCGAGCTTCGAGGTGCACATCACGCCCAAGCGCGCCGGGACATTCATGTACCACACCCACTTTGCCGAGCTGCGACAGCAACCGGGCGGACTCGTTGGCCCGCTGATCGTCCTTGAGCCAGGGCAGCGGTGGGACCCAACTCGTGATCTGTTGTTCGTCGTGTCGGACGCGGATCACGGTCGCATCGTCGTCAACGGCTCCGCTACGCCACAGGCACGAGAACTTCACGTCGGGACAACGTATCGTTTGCGAATCGCCAACATCGCAGTATTTCGTCAGGCCTTATTCGCGCGGGTGGCTCGCGACTCGTCGCTGGTCGAGTGGCGAGCGGTCGCCAAGGACGGGTTCACGCTTCCGGCGGCGCAAGCGACGCTTCGGCCAGGCAGAGCTCAAGTTTCGAGCGGTGAGACAGCGGACTTCGAGCTCACACCGGGGAGTCAGGGCGAGCTGAGACTCGAGGTCGGCGTTCCGAGACGAGGCGGCACCGTTCTGATCGAAGGTGTGGTCAAGTTGCACGTAGTGGCTCAGTAGCCGAACTATCTCCGCAACACCTTGCCGGGGAGCGCGTTCGTCATCTTCCCTTCGGCGATCACCGGAACGCCGTTCACGAGCACGTAACGCATTCCGACCGACAGCTGATTCGGATTCTCGAATGTCGCGAGGTCGCGGATCTCGTTTGGATCGAACACCACGACGTCGGCCCACATCCCGTCCTTCAGCACACCGCGATCGGCCAGTCGCATTTTCTGCGCGGCGAGCGCGCTGAACTTTCGGATCGCATCCTCGAGCGTGAGCGCGTGATCTTCGCGAACGTACTTCCGTAAGATCCGCGGGAACGTTCCATATGCGCGCGGATGCGGATGCTCCTTGCCGAGCAGGCCGTCGGGCGCCGTGCCCTGGGAATCGTTGTCGATCGACGTCCACGGCTGCTTGAGCGCGAGCAGGATGTCCGGCTCTGACATCGCGAACACAGCGCACTCAGTGAACGCTTCGTCCTCGACGAGAATGTCGAACAGCGTGTTGATCGGATCGGTCCCGCGCATCTTGGCGATGTCGGCGAGCGTCTTTCCCTGAAGTGGAAGGAGCTTGGGATTCTGCACGACGCTCACGAGCACCGCCTCGGGT
>DASYSU010000124.1:0-1841 GCA_036002925.1 Gemmatimonadaceae bacterium
GTTGTGAGTTTATGGTTCAGACAGGGATGAGTTGTTCACTACTGACAACTCGAACTGAGTACTGACAACTCGAACTGAGGACTGAGTCGGGAAACTCAGAACTCAGAACTCAAAACTCAAAACTCAGGCATGCGGCGCCCAGGTTCTCTCGCCGCGCTTGTACGGAATGCACGGGTCGAATCGACCCGGCGACTCCACGTATCGCTGCGCCTGCGTGCAGCCGATCTCCGACGTGAAGTAGCCAAGGAGCGTGAGCTCTTTCATCATCCGGAAATAATGCGTCGGCGAGTCAGCCGTGATCGCCGGCGCTGCATTAGCATCGGGCGACGGCGCCATCTCCTTTCGTTGATCCGGGAGAAACTTCTCACCCTTCTTTGCCTTGTCGCTGTCGCGCTTCCTCTCCGCGGCCTCGCGCGCGTCCATGTGGGCCTTCTGCTCGCGATCGAGCCGCTCGAGCAACGCGAGCCGCTGACGCGGCGTCGCCTTCATGAAGCCCACCTTGTTCGTCTTTTGACTTTCCTCATCGATCGTCTTCAGGCCCGCGCGGAAAATCTGCTGATCGCGATCCTCGTACGTGTCGGTGACCATGAGTGCCATGAACGGTCCGACCTTCGCCGCCTTCGCGCCGGGCGTGCTCGTTGTCGGGATGATCGTGTCCGCCACCTCGTTCAACAGCGCGATGTCGGCCGCCGTGAACGCGCCGACGCCCTGGCCCGATTCCTCGAGCAACGCCGCGCGCGCGTATACGTCGGTCTCCGACGCGTGTAAGAGCCGCGATCCGCCGACGAACGCAACGCCGCCGAGGAACGCCGTGACTCGCTTGACCGCCTCGCGCCGATTGATCGTCTCGATGTCTGTCGTCATTGTGCGAGGCTCCATCACAGGTTTCGGCGTTTGAGCTCGTTCACCGCATGGTCCACCGCGCGCGCGGTGAGCGCCATGTACGTGAGCGACGGATTCTGACACGCCGACGACACCATGCACGAACCGTCAGTAACGAAGACGTTCGGGGCGTCCCACACTTGGTTCCATTGGTTGAGCACCGACGTCTTTGGGTCGCGTCCCATTCGCGCGGTTCCCATTTCGTGGATGCCCATTCCCGGGAAGTACGTGTTGTCGTACGTGTTGACGTGCTTCACGCCGCTCTGCTCGAGCATCTCGGCCATGTCGGCCATCATGTCTTTCCGCATGAGCCGCTCGTTCTCGCCCGTGGCGCAATCGATCTTGAGCACGGGCAATCCCCACTTGTCCTTCTTCGTCTCGTCGAGCCCGATCTTGTTCTCGTGGTTCGGCAGCATCTCGCCAAACGCGGTGCCGCCGATCGTCCACTGGCCGGGCTCTGTCAACGATTCCTTGAACGCGGCGCCGACGCCGAGCTCCTTCACCGCGCGCGACCATCCCTCACGACCAGCGCCGCCCTGATAGCCGAAGCCGCGGAGATACTCGCGCTTCTCGCCGAACAGATTTCGGTAGCGGGGGATGTAGAAGCCGGTCGGACGTCGACCGTAGTAGTACTTGTCCAGCAATCCGTCGATCTTTCCCTCGGCGCCGACGCGGAAGTGATGGTCCATGAGGTTGTGACCCAACTCTCCCGAGCTGCTTCCCAATCCGCCGGGCCACACGTCGGTTGCCGACCGCATGAGCAGCCATGCCGAGTTGAGCGTCGATGCGCAGACGAAGATCACCTTCGCCGTGTAGTCCGTGGTTTTCTCCGTGACGGCGTCGAGAACACGCACGCCGGTCACGCGTTTGGCGTTCTTGTCGTAGATCAGCTCCGTCACGATCGAGAACGGCTTGAGCGTCAGACGTTTCGTCGCCTTGGCCGACGGAAGCGTCGACGA
>DASYSU010000125.1:0-5486 GCA_036002925.1 Gemmatimonadaceae bacterium
TGCTCCCGGTCGGCAGTTCGTGGAAGGAACGCGATACAGTCGCGGCCTGGGCAGCGTCGGCGGGTTAGGCCTCGAGTATTCTCTAACGCCCTCGTTCGCGCTGACGACTGAATTCTCCGCGCTGCGAAGCCGGATGACCACCTACCGCTCCGCGGGTCCGGCAATCATCCCAAGCGGCAGCAACTTCTGGATGACGTCGTTCCGCTACACACTGGGCCTGAAGTTCAATCCAGTGCGTGCGCTGCACGCAACCCAGAAACCCGCGTCATAGACGCGCGCGAGCGCGAAGCACGGAAGAAGGAAACGCCGCGTACGAGTCCCCAATGACGACGCTGCGTTTGGCGGTCGCGCCGCTGATTCTTTGTTCGGCCTTGACCGCCGCGTGCGGAGGTTCCGACGTCGCCGCGCCGCCGACCGCCGTCATCGTCACCGACGATCCGGCCGCGGCGCAGATCGTCACCTCCGATCTGGCTCACTTCTCGGCCGCGTACGACGCCGGCGGTAAGAACGGATCGGCGTCCGCATTTCAAACGCAATACCTCGACGTCGCGTCGCCCGGTCTGACTGATTTCATCAGAGTGCGAGCTCTGACGGCGTCGAGCCTCGCGCAGATGGTGACCGCGTTCCCGAAGTACTTCGCCGCGATCCGTGCGACGAATCTCCAACTCGCCACGAATGGCAGCGTCACGTCCCGGATTCGCGCGAACTACACAACCATCAAATCGCTGTATCCGCCGGCCATCTATCCGCCGCTGACGCTGCTCATCGGACGTTTCAGCACCGGCGGGACGACGTCGACGAACGGCTCCCTCATCGGATCGGAGTTCTACTCGATCGACGACGCAACCCCGCTCGACGAGCTCCAGCAATTCCAACGCGACAACGTGAAAGCGGTGGACAGCCTCCCGATCATCGTTGCCCACGAACACGCGCACATCCTTCAACAACACAGCGGGGGCATCTTCACTCGCTCCAACAAAACGTTGTTGGAACAGGCGTTGATGGAAGGAGGCGCGGACTTCATCGGCGAGCGGTCGTCGGGGGGCAACATCAATGGTCGTCTGTGGGCGTTCGCTATTCCTATCGAACCGTCGCTCTGGCAGGAGTTCAAGAGCGCGATGAATGGCACCGACGTCAGCCGCTGGTTGTACAACCAAGGCTCGTCGACGGCGACCGCAAGCCGGCCCGGCGATCTGGGCTACTTCGTCGGCTACCGAATCGTCGAGGCGTATTATCTCAAGCAGACGGACAAAGCCGCGGCGCTTCGCGACATCATCGAAATAAAGGACGCGGCTGATTTTCTCGCGCGCAGCGGATATTCGCCGTAGCTTCCTGCGACATGTCCCCGTCGCACTCGATGCCTCGGCTCGTGTCGAGCGCCCTCGCGTTTTGCGCCGCCGCTTCCGGCGCAGCTCAAACCGCGCCAGCCGCGCAGGCGTCGTCCGTGCCGCGCACGGGAGCTGTGACCTTCGTCCAGCGGCCACCCGTCCTCGACGGCCGACTCGACGATGAAGCGTGGCGAGGCGCTCCGCTCTACGACGGCTTCGTGCAGCGCGAGCTGCGGGAAGGTCAGCCCGTGAGCGAGCGCACCGAGGTGCGCATCGTCGCCGATGGCGAAGCGCTGTACATCGGCGCGTGGCTGTTCGATCGCGAGCCAGGTGGTATCGTCCCGGGCGAGAAGATTCGCGACGTCTCGCTCGACAACAGCGACTATTTCGCGATCATCCTCGACACGTTTCTGGATCGTCAGAACGGGTTCGTGTTTGCGACGACGCCGGCGGGCGTGGAATACGACGGCCAGGTCGTGAAGGAAGGCGAAGGAGGAGGAATTACCGTCACTGGTCAAACGCGCCAGCAGTCGGGATCGATGGGCGGCTTCAATCTGAACTGGGACGGAAGCTGGACGGTACGGACCTCGAGCGACTCGGCAGGTTGGTATGCCGAGTTTCGGATTCCGTACTCCACGCTGCGCTACGGATCGAGCGCGACGCAGTCGTGGGGACTCAACCTTTCGCGCGGAATTCGCCGCAAGGGTGAAGACGCGTACTGGGCATTCATTCCGCGCCAGTTCAATCTGTATCGCCTGTCGCGCGCCGGAACACTCGAGGGTCTGAAGCCTCCCACGCAACGATTGGCGACGATCACTCCGTACATCCTCGGTGGGTCGCGGCGCGACTTCGCGACCGATCAGCGAATGCACGGCACCAACGAGTTCGGTGGCGACGCGAAGTACGGGCTGACGCAGGGGCTCACACTCGATCTCACGTACAACACCGACTTCGCACAGGTCGAGGTCGACGAGCAGCGCACCAATCTGACGCGCTTTTCATTGTTTTTTCCCGAGAAGCGTCCATTCTTCCTCGAGAACGCCGGCGTATTCTCCGCGGGCACGCCCCAAGCCGTCGAGCTGTTTTTCACGCGTCGCATCGGTATCGACACGTTGGGCACGCCCGTGCCCATCCGGGGCGGTGGCCGCATCACCGGTCGCGCGGCGGGACTGACGATCGGCGCGTTGGAGATTGTCACCGACGAATCTGCGGGGCTCGGAGCGCAGCCGGCGAACAGCTATTCCGTGGTGCGCGCCGTGCGCGAGCTTCCATCGCGATCGCGCATCGGCGTGCTCGCGGTCGAACGTATGGCGACGAAGAGCTCGGCCGATCGGAACGGAACGTTCGCGCTCGACGGCCGCCTCGGCGCTGGTGATGCGTGGACCTTCGACTGGTGGGGCGCCAAGACGTCAACTCCGAACCGGGCCGGCGACGATTTCGGCTACAGCGTGCGCGGTGCCTTTCAGACGGCGGACTGGAACAACAACGCGCGCATCGTCTCCGTGGGGAGCAATCTCAATCCGGAAGTCGGGTTTCTGAATCGCACCGGCGGGTACCGCTTCTATGAGATCGCCGCGATGCGCTTCGTGCGGAAGCCGGAATGGAAATGGCTCAAGGACTGGAATCCCCACACGAACTACCGCGGCTATTACGGGCTCGATGGTTCGTGGCAGAACGGGCAAGTGCACATCGACTTCACGGAGCTCGAGTTCGCGGACGGCGGCAAGTTCGGGCCTGAGATCAATGTCTTTCACGAAGGCCTGACGACACCGTTCGCGATCGCACCCAACGTCACGCTGCCCGTCGGCTCGTACAACTACACAGTGTACGGACTCGATTGGACGCTCAACCCGAGCGCGCCATTGTCGTTCGTCCTCCGCGGTGACTTTGGACCGTTCTACAATGGCACGCGGAACGGCGGCAACATCACGTTCACATATCGCCAGGGTGCGACGCTCTCATCGTCGTTGCTCTTCGACTACAACGATGTTCGGCTCGATCAGGGATCGTTCATTCGCCAACTGATCGGGACACGCCTCGCGTACTTCTTCACACCGCGCGTGTTCGCGCAGACATTAGTTCAATTCAACAACCAGGCGCGCGTCTGGACGGCCAACGCGCGCTTCGGATGGCTGGGTACGGCGGGTACCGGACTGTTTGTCGTCTTCAACGAAGGCGAAGAGGCGGAAGGGTTTTTCCGCTGGACTCGGCCGCAAACGCGATCGGTCGTAGTGAAGTTCACGCGACAAATCGGCCGGTGAGGAACTGGGCGCGCCTCCTTGCGCGGCGCGGCGCCACGCGAAACGTTTGGATGCCGGCGCTTGGAGGGCTCGCCGGGGCCGCGAGGGCGCGGCGATAACGGCGCCCTCCGTCTGCCGTTCGGAGTTGTCTCATGAAGCACACCATCGCCCTTCTCGCCGCCTCCGTCTGTGTTGCCGGGTGCGGCGATCCTGTATCTCCCGTTCGAGCGCACACTGTTCTCACACGGGCGAGCCTCGACGCCACGCCCACCGCCCAATCCATCTTCGCCCGCTACGTCGCGTTAGGCACGAGCAATAGCATGGGCGTTCAGTCAGCGGGGATCTCCGCTCCCGGTCAACGGGCCGCGTGGCCGGCGCAACTTGCCGCTCGCGTCGGAATGCCGTTCTCGTTGCCGCTCGTGCAGGACCCCGGCTGTGGGCCACCGCTCCTGCCACCACTCGCCGCGGACGCGGTGCTCGTAGGCGCGTTTGGCAACAATCTCGTGACCGCGGTCATGAGTACCTGTGCGCCGCTGCAAGCGAGCGTCACGCTGCCCGCGAATAACGTTGCGATCTCGGGGGCCGATGTCCACGACGCACTCTACAGCACCATCGAGTCACAGGGCACTACGACTAGAACTGGTGTCCTCTATAGCCGTGTGCTCTTGCCCGGTCAGACGCAGGTCGCGGCCATGATCGCCCAGCAACCGACCTTCGTGTCCGTCGAGCTTGCGGCCAACGACGTACTGCCAGCGAGTACCGGTCGCATCTCGGCCATGACGCCGTATGCAAACTGGGAGAGCGACTACGACCAAGTGCTTACCGCCGTCCACAGTACTGCTGCCCGGGGTGTCCTCGTCGGCTTGCCTAGCAACGCGGCCAACTTTCCAAGCATTCGTCGTGCTCGGGAACTGTTCAACGAATGGCCGTCGCTGCTCGCTCTTGGCATCAGCGTGAGTCTCAACTGTTATTTCAGTTCGAATTACCTCTTCGTTCCGGGGTACGTACTCACCCTTCTGTCCAAGACGCCGACAACGGCGACTTGCGCCGACGTGCCAGGAGCCGCCGACTACGTTCTGACGACGAGCGACATGAACGCGATCAATGCGCGAATGGCCCAAATGAACGGGCACATGCAGACGAAGGCTGCCGAGAACGGCTACGCGTATTTCAGTCTCGACGCGGTGTACGGTCTTGCAAAGCCGCGCTTCAGCGTATCCGACTTGCTCTTCTCCAACACGCCGTTCGGCGCGAACATCAGCCTGGACGGTGTGCATCCGAGCTCACAGGGACAGGCTCTTCTCGCGACCGCTGCAGCGCAGGCGATCAACGCGACGTACGGCGTTTCGATCGCTGTTCCATAATTGCAGCTTGGTCAGATCCCGAACACCCGCCACACATAACCCAAGCGAATCACCTCGCGCGCCGGCACGAAATCGCCCGTCACTCCGATCAATAGATCCGCCATAGCCTTTCGCGCCGACAAACTCCGCGCCGCACGATTGATCAGCGGCGCGGATCCGACCACCGCACCGATTACTCGCTCGACAAACCACTTCCCGCCAAACTCACGACGGCGCGTCGCGTCGTACTCGGCCAGTGGCGCATCGCGTGCGCTTGGCGACGTCGCCGCCAACGATTCGCAAACCGATTCCGCCAACATCTCTCCACCACGCAACGCGGCGTAGATTCCTTCGCCCGTGAACGGATCGAAGAAATCCGCCGCGTCGCCGACGAGCGCGGCACCTGGGGACCACGCTCGCCACGCGTGCGACGCGAACGGTCCCGTCGCCACGACAGGCGACACACGCTCGGCGCGGGCGAAGCGCGGCGCGAGATGCGGACGTGCCAGCAGCCACCGATCGAGAAACGCGGCGCGATCCTCTGAGAACTCGCGCGCGCGGGACGCGGGCACGAC
>DASYSU010000126.1:0-2510 GCA_036002925.1 Gemmatimonadaceae bacterium
TCGGCCAAGGTGTACGAATCGCGCGGGTTCTTCGCGAGCGTCGGCTCTTCGATCAGGCGATTGAGTCGCGCATCCTGAAAGAGGGCGTTCAACACGCGGTTCTGTGCACCGCCGACGCGCGTCAGCATTCCTTCAGACTCGATCCGGCTCGCGACGTCCGGGCGAATCAAGTACGACGGGACCTTGAACACGTTCTCATTCAAGAATCGTACTGCCTCCTCTTGTCGTGTCCGCGACAACGGGACGTAGACCGGGCCGCTCTGGCTTCCCGACTTGTACTGCACCGTACCGCCCGCGATGACGGTTACCGGATGTCCAGCTTCCGTCGCCCATTGCTGAACCGTGCGGTCGTACAGCTCGCGAAGCAACGCGTTGTCCTCGCCGGGCCTCGAGCCGGCGCTCACGACGTAGTTCATGACGCGCGCGATATTCTTGAATCCGAGCGCGGTGGATCTCACCGGATCGGCATCGCCAACCGCTTCGCTCTGCGTTCCGAATCCGCCGAACGCGTTGCCCTCCGAGAACCGGAACCAGGGCACCGTGTCTTGCATGCGCGACCACTGCTCGAGCGTCGGCCGTTCGGCGTCGGTCGAGCTTGCGGTTGGAATCTCTTTGTACGACCACATGATGGCGTACTTGTCGTAGGGGCCGACGCGTGGGAGGATGTCCTCGAGCGCGACACGATCCTCAGGCTGCGCGACGTAGTTCATCCGGGAATAGTCCATGATGCTCGGACTGTGCCCCATCTTGTGCGTCCACGTCGGACTGCGAACGCTGTCGGCCGGATACGTCGAGCTGCCGATTTGGTCGTGGCGCAGACCGATCGTGTGTCCGACCTCGTGCGCGACGAGGAACTCGAGCAGCCGTCCCATCAGCGAATCCGGGAAGGGAATGGTCCGCGCGCGCGCATCGACCTGTGCCGCCTGCGTGAAGTACCAGTTCTGGCCAAGGCTGATCAGGTTATGAAAGATCATTGATGAACCGTTGAGAATCTCTCCGGTCCGCGGATCGTGGACGTGCGGTCCGATCGAGTTCTCGACGGTCGACGGCAGCCAGCGCACCATCGTGTGCCGAATGTCCTCCGGCGACCAATCCGGATCGTTCTTCGGTGGATCGGCGGCGATGATGGCGTCCTTGAAGCCCGCCGCTTCGAACGCCGGCTGCCAGTCGGTGATCGCCTTGCGAATCCACGGCTTCCACTGGTCGGGCGTCGCCGGGTCCACATAGTAAACGATTTGCTTCTTCGGGTAGCAGAGATTGCCATCGCGACGAGTCGAGCATTCGAGTCGCCACCGCGTCACGAAGTCGCGCGTGGCAGCACGCTGCTCGGCGGTTCCGAAATCGACCATGCGCACCGAGAAGAGTCCGACCCGCTCGTCGAAGCGACGGGGACGCATCGGTTGCTCCGGCAGTCGAACGAGACTCCAGTGCGCGACCACGCTCTGCGCCGGTCGTTGCACCGGCGCGGCGACAGGCGCTCCCGGAAACGCCGGGGCGGTCGGTCCGGGCACTCCCGTCTGCGTGGCCTCGATCTCGACGTTGTCGGGGAACGCAATCGCGCGCTCGACGTACGAGCGCGTCGCGTCGACGTTGCCGCGAATCGCCGCCAGCTCCGGAATGCCGGTGGTGAACAGTCGCGTGACGTCGACCACCGCGGCGCTGTCCGGTCCGTACGTCTCCACGTTCAACATCGCGATGATTGGACCGTAATTCGACGTCTCGACCGCGTGATACACCGACAGGCTCGTGTCCGCCGTAACCGCGAATGACGGCGAGCGCAGGATGACGCGGTTGCCGTTGCGCTCCCAGCGCAACGTTCGCTCGCCGAATTCATTCCCGGCGAAGTCGCCGAATCCGCCGCCGGTCGGCGTCGGGACCGATGCCGCGGCGCGTGCGTACCGCCCTACGATGAGCTGATCTTTGTTCAGTTCTTTCGCTGGAATCTCGAAGTAGAGCCGGTCCCCAACACGGTGCACGGCGAACAATCCGCGACGCGTCTTCGCCTCGGCAGTGATCACACGGTTGTACGGTCGCGGCTGCGGCGCGGCGGGAAGGCCGGTCCGCGCGGTTGTGTCCTGCCCGGGAATCTGCGGGAGACCGGCGGGCGGCCCAGACGGATTCGTTGGCCGATTCTGCGTCGGCGCCGCGACTGGTTGCGGAGCGGGCGCGGGGGCCGGCGACGAGCACGACGCGAGCGCCGCGGCACCGGCGAGAATTGCGATACGAGTTTTCATGAGACCGGCGAAAGGTGAGCGGATCGTCGGAAACTGCGGCGGTACGCGAGTGAGCGCAATCGCGCAGCTAAGACAGGCTGACCGCTGAGGCCTTCAACTATCACCTGTTACCGCGCCAACCACCAACTGGCCTTTACCAAGAAGATGTTGTCCGGCCGCGCCGCCATCAGCGCCGTCCGATCGCGCCCCAAATCCAAATCGCCAAACGCCGCATCCGCGAACCGCGATTGCGTCCACGCCACGTACAGGACTGATCCCGGCCGGTACTCCCACCGG
>DASYSU010000127.1:0-11241 GCA_036002925.1 Gemmatimonadaceae bacterium
GAATCGTGGCGTTCGCCGTGTTGCAGCGTCGTCGCGATCTCGCCATTCACGTCGCGATGGGCGCGCTGCCGCGCGACGTCATGCGACTCGTGCTCGCTCGCGAGCTGCGTCTCGTCGCAGTCGGCCTTGCCGCCGGACTCCTGCTCTCGACGATCGAGGCGCGACTGATCGCGGCGTGGGTGATACCGCTCGCATCGCTCGGTCCGATGGCGTTCTTGGCGCTTGGTGCGCTGCTGTTCACGATCGCACTGGGCGCGACGGTGATCCCCGCACGCGCCGCGTTGCGCGTCGCACCGATGTTGGTGCTGCGTCAGGACTGAGCGCTACCGCCCCGGGTACGCGTTGCTCATTCGCTGAAGCGGCTTGACCACACGAACGCCGGTGAGCGTCGACTCCGGTGCCATCGCGGCTGAGTTGCTCGCCGGGGTCACTTGCCAAAGCCACGTATACCGCCCCTCGGTCATCGGCAACTCGACGACCCAGGCGTCGCCGCTCTTCGTCGCGGGGATCGGCGCGCGCAGGAAATTTCCATTGAGCGACACACCGGTCGCACCCGCGGCGGCCGGCGCGGAGACGGGCAGCTCGAACCGCACGTTCGGCTCGCCCCAGTGACGTTGAATGAGGAAATGATGATCGGGATCGACGCGCACCTCGGTCACCGCACCAACGCCGCGGAGCGGCAGCGTGTCGACACGATGCACCAAGTGAACCGTCTTGCGAATCGGACCCGAGGCCGTGGTCAGCTCGACCTCGAGCGCCGGTAGATCGAACAGCTCGCCGGGCTGATCTTGCGTCACGATGAGACGCCTTCCCTCCACGCGCACGTTGACGTTCGGGATGTACTTGCTCGTGAGCCACGGCATGACAAACGACTTCATGCTGTGCCCGGCCGCCTTGGACCACGCCGCGATCAACTCCTCGTACCCACTCGGCCCCTTCCCCATGCCGTCGATGTACAATCGCATGCCGCGATTGAACGCCGAATCGCCCATCACGTAGTTGGCCGAGTACAGGATCCACACGCCTTTGCGGTAGTGGATCCTGCCGTTGTCGTAGTTTGCGAGAATGCTCTGCTGTCCCTCGAAGCCGCCGGCGAATCCGGCGCGATCGGCGCCCACCATGTACGCGTTGCGCATCGACTCCCAATACGTGCGCTCGGCGTCCGCGCCGTAGAGCGATCGGAGCATCAAGGCTTCGACGAACGTCGCCCACGCTTCATGCAGGAAATTCGACGCGCGGCCGGTGCCGTTCATCGTCCACGCGTGCCCTGTCTCGTGCGCGAACGTCTGCGACGCAGAGGAGCCGAGCGATCCGCCGCCGGCGCCGGAGATCGCGGCGTTGTTCATGCGGACGTTGAACCCGCCGGCGCCAAGCGCGCGGTCTTGGACCGCGGCGAGATAGCGCGACGGAAATTGCGGTTCGCCGAATCGCGGCTGGAGTTGATCGTAAACGCGCTTCGTCGCTGCCGCGAGCGAGTCATGCGAATGTCGAAACGTCGGCGCGGTGAACGATTCGAAGCGGAAGCCGCCGAAGTCCGTCGTCTGCGGTCGCCAGTCGCGATCGAAGATGAGCGCCAGAGCAAACTCGTTGTGCAGACTTTGGCCGCGCACAATCCGCATTCCGTCCACGACCGTGTCGGTCTGCGGGATGGTCGTCGTCAGGTAGTATTCGGCAGGAATCCGAACAGTGATGCTGATCTGCGCCAACTCGTTCGAGCTCAGATAATCGAAGAACGGATGCCAGACGTCGGTATTGTTGTACGCGCCGAACGCCGGTGGACGGGCGGTGGTGCTGTCCGGACCGCGAATACCGAGCGGCCGACTGGCAGCGAGCGAGTAGTCGAGAACCAGTGTTGAGGCCGCGGACTTCGGGACCTTTATCCAAAGGACTCCGCCACCGAACATATGCTCGACGGCTGTGCCATCGACGCTGACCGTGTGAAGCCGAACGGCATTGTTGAGGCGAACACCGAATCCGTACGGCACACCGACGGTGATGCCGACTGTATCCACGACGTGAATGCTGTCGGCAGGCGCAACGTCGACAGAGAGTCGTTGGGTACGAATGAAGTTCGCGCTGTCGAACGGAATTTGATGCGTGACAATCCATCCGGCGCCGGTCTTTAAAGCATCATAGAAACCCGAGAAGTGCCGCGCGGCATTGGTTTCGTTCGATCCCACCGACGCGACGCGCGCCACGTCCGGCGCGCCTCGAGACACGCCGCCGAGGAGAAGCACCGCGCGGTCCTCACTCTTCCAGATGACCTGCGCGAGCTCTGTCTGCCGTGTCCCGCGTGCCTCGCGCATGAACACGCGTCCGGCGGAGTCGGGATTGACGGCGGCAAACTCCTCGGGCGTACCCGATGAGAATCTTTGCATGAACTTGGTCGCCAGCGATTCCGGCGACTGCGCGTTAGCGGGTGTCTGGGCGGTCGCCCGCCAGCCGCTGCCGGCGGCGAGAACAATCGCCGCCAGCAGCGCCGAACAACGTCGCGTCATCAGCGCATCACGTCTTCGGGAAATTCGGATTGGCGGCCGTCTCGGCGACCGGCACCGGAAGGCACGTGCTCGTTCCAAAGTTTCCTTGCGCCGGTTTATAGAAGGTCGTTCCGGTCGCGCCAACGAACGGCGTGGCCGTTGGGTTGCGAATCCAGTCACCGAGGTGCTTGGCCTCGAGCCAGAACTCGCGCGCGCGCTGATTCATCAGCTCGGCGAGAATCACGGGCGTGCCCGTGCCGGCGAACGCAGTTTGCCCGTTTGCCGCACGTCGCGCCGCGATCAACGCGAGGGCCGCGGTCGGATCGCCGGACTTCAAGTTCGCCTCCGCCACGATGTAGCTCGCCTCGAGCCCCGACGCGATGCGAATCGGGGTAGCAAAGCTCGGGAATTTGAGTTGTTGGAAGTACTCGAGCCCCGCGTCCTGAGCCTTCTTCGCGGCGTCCTTCCACGGTACGCGCGGATCGTTCAGCGCGCGATAGGCATCGGGCACCACGATCAGGTTGCCGCCGTTGTCGTAGTTGAACACGAGATTGGCCAGCGTGCGGTTGCTCGCGTCGTCGATCGTCACATCATTGTAGACGAACGTCGCCGGCACGAGCGCCGCGGCTTGTGACGCGTGCGCGTTGTCGCCCTTCTGCAAATACGCACGGGCGAGGCCGACGTTCGACGCGTTGACGACCTTGGTTCCTTCGGCGACTCCAGCCGACGCGGCCGCCGCGCCGACCGCGATCGCCTTGGTAAATCGCGCGATCGCCGTATCGAGCAGTTGCGCCGGCGTGAGCGGAGGTCCGACCAGGATGTCGCCTTGACAGAACGTCTCGGCCATGAGGACGAGGGAGAATCCCGAGTTCATCTCGACGCGCGCGAGGTTGATGTCCGACGCCGCGGTCGATCCGACGAGCAGCACGGGAATGGCGAGTTCGTTGGTCGCCAGCGATTTCTGGAGGACCGACCACACGGTGTTGACGTCGGACGTGGCCGCGCTCTCGACACGGCGGCCAATGTCGTTCGTCTCTTGTCGAACGGCACCGACGTACGCTTCGCCCGACAGGAACGCCGAATAGTAGATGATCGTGCCGTACGCCTTGTACAAGTTGGACTGCGCCGAGAGCGAGAGCGTCGAGGCGTCTTGGGTTGGATCGAACGTTGTCGCGTCGACGACGCCCGGATTGATGACGTCCATGTTGCACGCAGACAGCGGGACCGCGAGCAAGGCGAGGACGATGAGTACGGCGGGGATACGCGCCGATTTCTGTGCGGTCATTGGCGTGTCTCCTCTCAAAACTGGAAGTTGAGGCGCGTGAACAAGCGACGGTTCTGCGGAGTCGTGAACACGTCTGCGCGCAACAGATTGACTAAGCCGTCGGCACCGTTGACCTCGGGATCCCACCCGGTGTACTTCGTCGACAGCCAGAGATTGCGGCCGCCCACGGTGATCGATGACCCCAGGATGTGAAGACGCTGGCCGAGTTGCGTCGGGAGCGACCACGTCACGGCCATTTCACGAAGCCGGACGAAGTCGCCCGGCACCATGTACGGATCGCGCACGAGCGCCGTGCCGACCGGCGTGCCGGCGGTCTGCGTGAAGAATGGTCCGAACCGCCGCAAACGTTCAACCGCCGAATACCCGCCTTGACCGACGGGAAGCAAAGCCTCCGCCGAGTTCGCAACGGACCGATCTCGGAAGTCCTGGGTGAGATTATAGATCTTATATCCCCGCTTCCCGTCGAACTGCGCGTAAATGCGGAGGCTTCGGCGCAGCGTCAGCGTACTGGCGAGGCTCCCCTCGAATTTCGCGAGCTGGCCTCCAACGTTGACCGCCGTGTCGGTGACGATTGTTTTGTTGTTCGCCGAATCGACGCGGATGACCTGCGGAACGCACCAAGCGCCGATTTCCATTCCTGGCTTGAAGCACTGGTTGTTGCCGGTCACGAACGGCGTGACCGATCCCATGTTCTCGATTCTGTTCTTCACGGTGTTGGTGGTCGCCGTGAAGTCCCAGCTCACGTCGCGCGTCGAGACAGGCGTCGCGCGCAGCTGCAGCTCGAAACCCTTGTTCGAGACTTCGCCAATGTTCACGAGCGGGCTCGATGAGAATCCCGACGACGGCGCGATCGGAAGGCTCAACAGCAGGTCGTCCGAGCGCTTGTCGAAGTAGGTTGCCTCGAGGCCGATGCGATCGTGGAGGAAGCCGGCGTCGAATCCGCCCTCGAACTCCTTGCCCCGCTCGGGCTTGAGGTCTGGATTACCGGGGCTACCCGGCGAAACGCCCGGCAGGACGACGCCGGCATCGGTGATGTAGTTCGCCTTACTATAAGTTTGCAGCGCGGCCGTGCTGCTCGGCGATCTGCCCGTGGTTCCGTACGCCGCGCGCAACCGGAACGTCGAAACGTTCGGGAGGTGCTGTTGCCAGAACGGCGTCTCCGACAGCACATACGAGATGCCCGCCTTGGGGAGGAAAAACGCGCCGTAATTCTTGCCGAATGCCGAATTGCGATCGACGCGCGCGCCGAGTTGGACGAAGAGCCGGTCGTCGATCCCGATCTGCTCCTGTCCGAAGTAGCCGAACGATTTCGATTGGCCGTAGCTCTGCGACGCCGTCGTCGTCGTGGCCGCGCCGACGACATCGTTGGCGTTGGTCAAGAGACCGGTCCCAGTTCCAGTCAAACCCGAGCTCACGGCGTTGATCCACTGCGTGCCGAACGACAGATCCGATGACATGCGGCTTCTCGCCCCAAAGCGGCTGCTGATGTTCGCGAGATAGTCGACCGTGTAGAGATTGACATCCGACGCCGTCGCCGAGATCACGCCAGTATTCTGCGTCGCGCTGTACCAGTTGAGATTGTTCTTCGGATACAGCTGCGTCGCGAGCGTATGCGTGAAGTCCTGGCCGAACGTGAGCCGGTTGCTGAACCACGAGACCGGCGAGTAATGCAACTGCACACTCGGCGTGGCACGCAGCGTGTTGTCCTCGGTGTTGATCGCCGAGATCGACGCGACGCTTTCGGTGGCGGTGAACCACCCGCCGGCGAGTCCGCCATTCGGTCCAGCGATCACGCTCGCGGGCGATCCGAAATCGCCGCCGAGTAGGAACCCGTACGTATCCTGATCGCCCTTGGGAAGCTTGTCGTCAATGCGTGCCACAGCCACGCTCGCGTCGACCGAGATTTTCGGCGTGGCGATCCAGGTGAAGTTGACGCGGCCGCTCCGGTGGTTGAGGAAATTGTTGGGCGTGGTGCCGTTCTCATTCGTCGCGTCGAAGGAGGCGTAATAGCCGTAGTTGTCACCGCCGCCCTGCGCGCTATACCCGACGCTGCCCGCGTGGCCATTCGAGAAGACACCGTTGCGAACGAGCACGTTGTCAGACACGACGGTGCCCACCGCCTGACCCTTGCAGAGCGGATTGGTACTCGTCGCCGCGACCAGCGCCGCCGTGCACTTTGCGTAGTTCGTGAATGGCGTGAAGTTCGGATCGATCTCGTCGTACTGCGCCGAGATCTTCTGCGAGAACTGGTGCGCGCCCGGACGGCCCTTCTTGGTCAAGATCTGAATAACGCCGGCCGACGCGTCAGCACCATAGAGCGTGGCCGCCGCGGGACCTTTCACGACCTCGATGCTCTCGATGTCGTCCGGATTGAGATCGTTCAGTGCGTTGAACGACTGGCCGCCGACATTTGTGCCGGCCGTTCCGCGGGGGCCGGCCGTGGCGCGCACACCGTCGATGAATACGAGAGGATAGTTCGACAACGAGATCGATGCCTGTCCTCGAATGTCGATTCTCGTATTGGCGCCGCTCGTGCCCGACGCCGTGGTCATCGACACGCCGGGCGATTGCGCGTACAAAAGCTGATTGACGTCGAGCACCGGCGCCTTGGCCATGATGTCGGCCGCGTCGACGCTCGTGACCACGGCCGCCTGCGCTTTTCGCTCTTGGTTGCCCGCGGTGCCCGTCACGACGATCTGATCGAGCGCAACGGCAGCGGCCGACATCACGACGTCGACGTTCACCTGGCCGGCCGTCAACCGAAACGCGACGACGGCCGGGCGAAAGCCAAGCCGAACGACATGCAGCGTGTCGGGTCTCGACGAGAATCGGTCGGGCGGGACGACGAGGCGGAACAACCCGGCGTCGTTCGTCGTCGTCGAGAGGCGGAGATCGCGAATGCTCACGAGCGCGCTCGGGACCGGCGCACCGGCGTCGCTCGTGACGTGACCAACGACGACCGCCGAGTCGGCGAGGGCGCGCGTCCGCAGCGTCACTGGGACGGGCTCGGAGGATGCGAGCGTGATCTGTGGCGCCGAGGTATCGTCGGCGGGAGTGAGCGTGGGCTCGAACCGTTGCAGCGGCGCCGGGATGAGCATGATTTGGCCGCCCGCTTCGCGGAACGTCAGCGTCGTCTTCTCGAGCAGCGTCTCGAGCGCTTCGCGCGTCGTGACCGCGGCACAAGCACAGCTCACGGTGAGCTCTGGGACGAGACTCGGACTGTACACGAGCGCGACGCGCGCGTGATTGGCGAGCTCCTGCAGCGCCTTCGCGAGGGCGACGCCGCGAATGTCCAGTCGCGCCGGACGATCGAGCGCGCCGCCCATCTGTCGCTGCGTTGCCGTCGCGGGGCCATGCAGGACGGCTCCCGACACGCTTCGCGCGCCCAGCGAGAGCGCGATAACTGATGCCACCACGGCGTAGCGGCCGCTGACCCGGAGATTCTCCTTCATAGTCACGCTTCCTCTCAAATGACGTGTATCGAGCACAGTTCAGCGTCCCGTCATGACAACTTCACCCGGATGGTTCACGCACATCGCATTGACCACCGAGCACACCGCATCGATCACATAGTGCGCGTCACGGTCGGTGAACGTCCCGAAGACCGTGCGATTGGCGAGGACCGAATCTTCGATTACCACGCGAACGCCGTACGTCTCTTCGATCTCGCGTGCAACCTCGCGCATCGGCGTGGACTGAAACGCGAGGAACTTCCCGACCCAGTCGCTCATCTTCGCCGCGTTTGCTACGCGCGTCGGCTCGGCGACCGTTCCGTCGCGGACACCGCTCAACTCACCGGCGTGGACCTCCACCTGGTTTGCCGTGCCGGTCAATCCGACTCGACCCGACACGACGACCAAGCGCAGCTCTCTCGATTCCGTCGCGAGCTCGAATTTCGTGCCGAGCACGGTGGCGTCACCGAGACGCGTGTGGACGTGAAACGCGCGACCCGGAATTCTCGCGACGGCGAAGAAGGCGCGCCCCTCGAGCGTCGCTTCTCTCGCGGTCGACCGCTGCACGAAGTGCAATTTGCTGCTCGGCGCCAACCGCACGACGCTGCCGTCGCTCAACTGCACCGTCGCCATCTCCGACGGCCCGGTCGAATAGCCGACACCGTCGGCGATCGGTAAGTCGCGAGGCGCGACCGCGGCGCGGTGGCGAAGCGCATATCCGCCCGATGTGACGGCCACGAGAATTCCAGCAGCCGTGAGCCAGATGCCGATGCGGGAACGGCGAGCCGCGACAGCCGGCGTTCGCTCCCGCGAAAGAATCGCCTGCACTGTCGGTATCGATCGCGTCGGGACAACGTCCTTGATCATCGTCTCGAGCAATCGAACCGATCGGCGATATCGTTGTTCATTCGACAGAGCATCGCGACGCCACTCCGCGAGCCAGTTGGACTCTTCGTCCGTCAACTGGCCGCGGATCGAGCGTTGAATCAGCTCGTCGATGTCGGCTCGCGAACGTCGACCACCGAATGGTCGATACGTCATTTGCCGGGAACGGTCGAGGTGACTTTGCCGGCTTCGTCGAGGAACTCGATGCGTGCAGCGCCGAGCGAGTCGACAACGAGACGAAGGCGCGGCTTGCCATTCGGATCAGCGAGATTGAGCACGGCCGACTTCGCCGGATCTCGGCCGATGAACAGACGCTGGACGTTGAGCGGATATCCGTTCCGCGGAGCCATCCATCGTGTGAGTGCAGCGTTGCGCGCCACGGTGTCGGCCATCTTCATGATCGAGTCACGCTCGGCAACCATCTGATAGATGTCGACGGGCGCGCGGTCGTTGATCGAGAAGCCCATCAACTTCCGACCGTTGCTGTCGCTGTAGTCCAGGTTCACCACTTGATCCTGGTTGAACTGGTCGAATGACATGTGTGTCGATGCCTGGTACGTACCTTTCGTGCACGCGCGGCCGGTCGTGACCGACTTATCCGACGTGCAGCTGCTACCGGTGAATGTCAGGCCGCCGTTCTCCGTTCCTTCGTCGTTGAAGAAGATGATCCCCGGCCGACCTCCACCTTCATAACCGAAGGGTTTGTTCTTATAAACGGGGCCGATCGATCGCGGTCTATTCGAGATGACCATGCGATAGTTCCCATTTGGCTCGCGAATGTTGATCCGCTCGACGTCGATCTCGTCGAACTTGGTGACCCGCGACGACCGCGTGAACGCGGCGACCGATAGCACGGCGAGCAGCGTCGTCGTGACCATGGCATAGCGCTTCAGAAAGCGAACGTCTCGCTCGATGGATGTCATTGGGCCTCGATCCTTACTTGAGAGTTGGCATTGTTGACACGCACGTAACCACGGCGATCTACCATCAGTAGTTCCATTGGGCGGTGTTTTCCCCCGCGGGCGCCTGGGACTTGATCGTTCCGCCGACCTTACGGATGAAGTCCGCCCACGGCGCGTAGTGCCACGAGTGACCCTTCATCGGCCGCCCGTAGATGAAATCGCCCTCGTAGTGCGGATTGGTCGTCGTCTTGAGAAAATCCTCGAACTTGTAGACGGCGAGGTTCAACCAGTAGTCGTCCATGTCGCCCGCCGAGAAGTGCAGCTTCCCCACCAGCTGCGAGCCGATGGTCGGCCAGTTCTTCTCGGCGTAGGCGCGCAGATCGAAGCCGTGATCGCGCATATACTCGGCGACGGTGCGATCGATGTGGCCGGTCAGCTTGTCCCAGAGCGGAACCGGGTACCCGTCAGGACCGACGGGTCCGTACACCGCTTCCCACGCCTCGAGCTGATACGCCGAGCGTCCGTGGCTGCCGAGCACCGCCTCGAAGCGGCTCAGCTCACGCGTGGTGAACAGGACTTGGCCATCGGTCGTGCGCTGGAAATAGCGCTCGGTTTTGGTGAACGGCCCAGTCTGCACGAAGAACGCGTTCGTGTCGGTGTAGATGTTCGTTTCCTGATAGCGCGTGAAGTCGATTGGGTCGGGTTGAAAGACCCATGCGCCGCCGAAGAACTCCGGATGCTGCAGCTGCATCGCGAGCGTTTGCCAGCCACTGGTCGACGCGCCCTCGAGCTGCCGGGCGTACGGTTTGGGAATGATGCGGAAGGTCTTCTCGAGAAACGGAATCATTTCCTGGGTGACCGCGTCCCCGTACGGTCCGTTGTTCGCCGAGTTTACAGAATACGAATCGGGGAAGTACGGCGTCTGCTGCTGGAGGCTGATGCAGATCACGCGCGGATAACCTTCGCTGTTCCATTTCTGATACGTGGCGTACCCGCTTTCGACTCCGGTCACCGGGCTCACGGCGTTCGGCGCACCGTTGCGCGGCGGATTGGTCGAGAAGTTGAGCGGCGTCTCGCCATGGCCCAGCGTGTAGACCGCCGGGTAGTACGTCGTCGAATGCTCAGCGTATCCCTTCGGCAGCAGCACCGACGCGTGGATGAAGATCGGGCGACCCCAGAACTTGGTGAGCATCGGGCTTTGGAACGTCACCTGCTTGATCCATTCGGTGTCTTTGGCTCGCTCGTACGCCGGGATTACGTGCGCGGCGCTGATCTTGATCGCGCCATCGGAGCCGACATGAATTGGCGTGACGTCGCTGTAGAGATTGTGCGCCGCATTGCTGAAGAACTCGATGTTGCCGTCGTTCATCGGCAGCCAGACGGTTTTCCCGTCGGCTCGGTGGACTTGCTCGTAGACGCTGATCACCGCCTGCGCGAAGTAGTCGCCGGGTGGCAGCGCGGAGAGATCGGTCGGGTAGCCGAGCGCCTTATCGTCAATCACGGCGGTCGCGCCGGGCGCGAGCTGATCGAGATCGATCGCAAACAACGCCGGTCCGCGCGGAGAAATCGTGAGTCGCGGCTCAGGCTGGGCCGTTTTGCCGATGACGAGCACGAGCCGGCCGGTGATCGGACCAGCGTGCGCTGACGATGGGAAGCTGATCTCGAATCGCGGAGTCGGCGCGTGAGCGGCCGCGGCGCTGGCCGAAGCGGTCGCGAGTCCAATGAGAGCGGTAGCGCAGATACGGCGGACGTTCATGGAAGCCTCGTTCGTGAGTGATCAGTTCTGAGTTCTGAGTCTTGAGTGTACTTCGCGAGTGTTCAGTTGTGAGTCGTCAGTTGTGAGTCTTCAGTTCTGAGTCGTCAGTCGAGAGGCGGCAGACGAGCTGACAACTCAACACCGGTCACTCACGACTCAGAACTGCGTTGTCGTTCGGCTCACGACTCAGAACTGAGTACTCATGACTCACAAATTGGGCGGCTGAACCGATGCGATTGCGGGTGCGTTTGTGCGGCCGGCTTTGGCCAACAACGTGGGCAGTTGACTCGTGATGATCGCGTTCACTTTCGATACGATCTCCGTGAACTCGGCAACCGATGCGGAAAGGCTTCGCTGCTGCGCGTCGGTCGGCGGCATCGACGACGATTCGATCGCCGCGGTGAGGTCGAACAATCGTCCGATGCCGGACGTGATGCTGTTGCCGCGCGCGCGTTGGCGAAGCGTGGTGATCTCAGTCGAGAGC
>DASYSU010000128.1:0-8183 GCA_036002925.1 Gemmatimonadaceae bacterium
AGCATCAACGAGGAAGCCGAAGCGGGTCGGGCGATGTGGCAGAGGAGAGAACGACGATGAAGAGAATGGTTGCGGTCGCATTGCTGCTGGCTGGACTGTCCAGCACCGTGCGCGCTCAAGAAGCGGATGTTCGACGGCTCATGACCGCGTTCATCACCGCTCTCCAGAATCTAGACTGGCCAGCGTTTCGTGAATGCTGGACGGAGAAACCGGTTATGTACGGACCGGAGAGCTCGACGCGAAATGAAGGACCCAACTTCGAGTCCACTTGGAAAGAGCAATTCCAGCGAGCGCGAGAGGCCGCAGCTGCGCGGGGGGACACCGCCGCGCCATACACGAAGATCGATCCCGAGGACATGCGAATAGATTTCCCAACCCCCACGGTCGCTGTCGTGACATTTCATCTCGCGAATGGCTCACGAACATCTCCGCGGGGGATCGTGACGGGGCGCCGGATGTTTGTCGTTGTCAAGACAGCAATGGGTTGGAAGATCACGCACATGAACAATTCAGATGTGGCGCCGCGGAAATGAGGCCTAACGGCAACTGGAGTCAATAATACTCCTGTAACAAAACGCTAATCTCTCATCCGCCCCGACCGTGTACTTTGTGTGGTGAGCGTCGAGCCTGAGACAGATGCTGATCGGTCTGCGGCGGCGTTCTTTGTTTGATCAGGAGCGTCGTCGCATGGTCCTTCACCGATGAGGACTCATGCAGAGCGTTATTGAACTCGACATCGACGTGCCGCGTGCAAGAGTCGCGGCGCTGTTCACCGATCCGGAACACGATCCGCAGTGGATGGACGATGTTGACCGGGTAGAGCCGATCAGCGGTGAGCCTGGGATGCCTGGATCAAAGTACCGTCTAGTACCGAAGAAGGGATCGATGGTTTTTGTCGCAACCGTGGTCGCGATAGATTCGCCACACGAGGCCCGACTGATCCTTGAGGCGTCACAGGTGGTGGTCTCAGTGAAAGCAACTTTCGTCGAGCTCAACTCAGGCCGGACGCGTCTGCGTTCAGAAGAGGTGTTTCGTTTCAAGGGCTTTCTGAACAGGGTGTTTGGCCTCGTTGCGCAAAAGTCAATCAAGAAGGCACACCGTCGGCATATAGAGGCGTTCAAGCGGTTCGCAGAACAACATGAGAGGTCCGGGGTCAGTTAACGGAAGCGCGTCGTCACCGCTCTGAGCGTCTTGCGCACACTACAACCATGCGATCGGTTCGGACTGCATTCTCGGCGATCACGCTTGGCGTCTATTGCGCCGGCCTCGCGCTCGTGGCCCATCCCCGGACGCTGACCGGCCAAACCGCGGATACCGGCTTCCGTGTGGTCTTGCTCGGCACCGGAACCCCAAATCCCCGTCCCGATCGATTCGGCCCCAGCACGCTCGTGCAAGCAGGATCCGAACGATTCGTGTTCGATTGCGGTCGGTCGTGTACGACTCGTCTATGGCAGCTCGCGATCCCAACGGGGACAGTCAAACTCTTCATTACCCATTTGCACTCCGATCACACCGTCGGCATTCCCGACCTTTGGCTGACCGGCTTCCTCACCAATCCGTATGGAAGGCGGTCGGGGCCTTTCCGAGTGTGGGGACCAGCGGGAACAGCTGCGATGATGGCACGCTTGCGACAAGCGTACGATGCGGACATTCAGATCCGAAAGCCCACCGACGGTTTCGAGATCGACGCCAAAGATTTCACGGAGGGCGTGGTCTACGAAGCAAACGGTGCGCGAGTGACGGCATTCAAGGTCTCACATGACGACGTCGATGCGTACGGATTCCGGATCGACTACCACGGACATTCGGTGGTGCTGTCGGGGGACACCGGTCCGTCTGAGAACTTCGTTGCCCATGCGCGAGGTGCCGACGTCGTTGTACACGAGGTCGGAATGTCATCGTCCGCTGCGGGCCGAGAAACTGTCGCCAAACTTCACTCGACACCAGAACAGGCCGGCGCAGAATTCACGCGCATCGGACCCAAGCTAGCGGTCTACAGCCATTTCTCGTTGTTTGGCGTGCCCGAGCCAACTATGGACGACGTGATTGCCGGAACCCGCAAGACGTACCGCGGTCCACTCGAAATCGGAGTCGATCTTATGACGATCTCGATCGGAGACTCGGTAACGATTCAGCGCCGCCGGTAGACGAATGGCACGATCCACAATCTGGACTCAGCGTTCGACCGCCCATACATTCGCGTTCGACAAGCAGGCTGTCGCCTCCCGCCCCACGGAGTTTCCCTCCCATGACCACGATCGGTGGCGACGTTGCCGCCGCACTTGCCGATCGCTATCGCATCGAGCGTGAGCTCGGCGCGGGCGGCATGGCGACCGTCTATCTCGCCGAAGATCTCAAGCATCGTCGCCGCGTCGCCATCAAAGTGCTTCGCCCGGAGCTCGGCGCCGCACTCGGCGCCGAGCGATTCTTGCGCGAGATCGAAACGACGGCCAACCTGCGGCATCCACACATTCTTCCGCTGTACGACTCGGGTGCCGCGGGCGGGATTCTCTACTATGTGATGCCGCTCGTCGAGGGCGAGTCATTGCGCGACCGCCTCGCGCGCGAGAAGCAGCTGCCGATCGACGACGCGCTCCGCATCGCGCGCGAAGTGGCCGACGCGCTGAGTTACGCGCACGCGCGCGGTGTGATTCATCGCGACATCAAACCGGAGAACATCCTGCTCGAAGGCGGACATGCCGTGGTGGCCGACTTCGGCATCGCGCGCGCGTTCAGCGCCGCCGGCGGTGAGCGGATCACGCAGACCGGCATGTCGATCGGCACGCCGCTGTACATGAGCCCCGAGCAATCCGTGGGCGACGCGGAACTCGACGGACGCACGGATCTCTATAGCCTCGCGTGCGTCCTGTACGAAATGCTCGGCGGACAGGCGCCGTTCACGGGTCCGACGGCCGAGTCGATCGTGCGGCAGCGGCTCGTTTCCGATCCGCCACCGATTGTCAATTTGCGACCCGCGGTGCCCGCGGCGGTCGCCGACGCGCTCCAGCGCGCACTCGCGAGAAATCCCGCCGATCGATTCAATCCAGTCGCGCAATTCTCGGCGGCGATCGAATCGGGTGCGGCGACTGCGGCATCGGCCCGCACGGTCCGCGCGCCGAGCAAAGGCGGGGTGTGGATCGGCACTGCGGTCGCCGTCGTGTTGGTGATCGCGGCCGGAGTTGCGTGGAGCCGTCGTACGACGGTGGTGAGTACGGATAAGGCGTCCGTCGCCGTGCTGCCGTTCGCGGATCTGAGTCAGGAGCGCACCAGTGAATACTTCGGCGACGGAATTGCGGAAACTCTCATTGGCGCGCTGAGCAGCGTGCAGGGACTCGACGTCGCGGCGCGCACGTCGGCCTTTTCATTCCGCGGCAAGAACGTGGATGCGCGCGAGATCGGACGGCAGTTGGGGGTTGCGTCGGTCCTCGAGGGCAGCGTCCAGCGCGCGGGCGATCGATTGCGCATCAGCGCGCGGCTGGTGAAGGCGAGCACCGGCACCAACCTCTGGTCGGAGACGTTCGACCGCAACGCCACCGACATCTTTGCGGTGCAGGATGAAGTTGCACGCGCGGTGGTGACGGCGCTCAAGGGAAAACTCCTCGCCGGTCAGGCGCGTCTCGCCGGCAGCGAGCCGACGCGGGATCGCGAGGCGTACGACCTGTATCTGCAGGGACGTTTCTTCTGGAACAAGCGCGCTGTTCCTGATCTCAACAGGGCGATCGGGTTCTTCGAGCAAGCGATCGCGCGCGACTCCACCTTCGCGCTCGCGTGGTCAGGACTCGCCGATGTCTATATTGCGCTGGCCTTCTACTCGAGCGCGTCGACCCCGGCGACTCTGGCCAAAGCACGTGCAGCGGCCGAGCATGCTCTGGCGCTCAATCCGGAGCTCGGCGAGGCATATGCGGCGCGCGCGTATCTACTCATGGTGCAGGATTGGAAATTTGCCGCCTCCGACAGCGCGTTCAGGCGAGCGATCTCCCTGAGTCCCGGATACGCGACGGCGCACAAGTGGTATTCCGATCTGTTCTATGTCACTGAACGTCCCGACGAAACGCTTCGAGAGCTGATGCGCGCCCGGGAGCTCGACCCGCTGGCTCCGATCATCATGGCCAACATCGGCACTGCGTACTGGTCGATTGGAAAGACCGACGATGCGGTCACGTGGTTCGAGAAGGCACTGGCACAGGATCCCAGTCTCCCGCTGGCATTGCAGAACGCCGCGACCATCTACTTCAGCCACGGCGACTCGGCGCGCTTTTTCGCGGTTCACGAGCGGCTGGACGCCAGCTCAACGCGCGCGGGCGCACCCGTCGCGGAATTACGGCGTGCCTGGGCAAACGGCGGGCGCGACGCCGTCCTGCGCGCACAGGTCGCCTCTCCTCTCGCGAAGGATTTGCCGGTCGAGCGCGCACGGTGGCGCGCGCAGCTTGGCGACATCGATGGTGCGTTTCGAGACCTCGACACGGCCGTTGCCGAGCGCTCGATCTGGATCATTTACGTTGGCGAGTTTCCCGATCTCGCGCCGCTGCGTGGTGACCCGCGTTATGCCGCGCTACTGAAGCGCTTGGGGTTGCCGGACGTACGCTCGGCCAAGTAGCGCAGGTCGTCCAGTTCGGCGCTATCGCGATAGTAGGCTCGCCTTCGGAAGGCTCGAGTATCGAGACTGCTGCTACAGCTAAAGCTACGGCTAGAAAGGCTGATACCTGACGTCTACCGCTATGCAGTTCTCTCGAGGTTCGTCACAACCAATCCGGTCTCCACGACATTGCCGCCGCCTGTCGAACGCGACCGAAACGCGCATCGTCCCTGAACCGGTCGAAGCGAGAATCCCACCAGACGGCCTGCGGCGTCCAAGAGACGAGAAACGGCTCGCGGCCAAGCCACGAGAACGTCCGATTCGCGTCGCCGATGCTCGCCCACGCCAGCGCCAACTTCATCGGCGCCGCACCGCGTGCCGACGCCTCGAGTGCAGTGCGGCGCGCGCGACGCGTATCGCCCAGCACCGCGAGCGCCGAGGCATACTCGGCGAGCAGATCTCCGCGCGCCTCGAGGCGTCGCCTCAACCCCGCGGCGATCGCTGACCGCACTCCTGTTTCGTCACCGAGACGCGCCGCGGCGCGCGCGACGCCGGCATGTCCTTCTTCGAGTTCGTCGTTGAGATCCGCCGCGGGTTCATGCGCCAGCTTTGACAGTTCGAATTCTCCGGCCAAGTATCGAAGCCAGCCAACAGTGCCAACCTGAATCGGCGCGAGCGGATGCATTTGCGCGGCGATGGTTTGCTCGCGGAGCGCTTCGTCGCGTTTGCCGAATGCGGTCAGCAGCGTCATCGCTAGCCAGTGGCGTGCATCTGCATTGCGTGGATCGATCTGGATTGCGCGCCGAAGGTCGGATTCTACTTGGTCCCACTGGCGCCGCATGATGTTCACACCGCCGCGTGACGCATGCGCGCCGGAGTGGCTGTCGTCGAGAGAGAGTGCGCGCTCGGCATACTGTGTCGCGCGCGGAGCCGCGTCTTCGACCGGCGCGTATCCGCGGCCGGCCATCACCACCCATGCGTCGGCGAGGCCCGACCACGCGTCGACCGCGCGCGCGTCACGCTCGACCGCGCGTGAGAAGTAGTCGATCGAGCGTAGGACGGCGGAACGCGTGCGCTGCTGCCAGTGATGGCGAGCTTGCGCGATGATGTTCGCTGTCGCCGAGTCGAGCGGTCGCGATCGGGGACCGCGCCGCACGCGCCGCGGAGCGACGACGACGATCGGCTCGCTACCCGCCGGCCCGCGCGTCTCGGCGATCATCCGGATGGTTTGCGGCGATGGCGTAATTCCGAGCTCCGATGCCAAACGCTCGACGAATCCGCGAGACGCGGCCTCGGCTCGCGCGCGATTGTTTGTCGCGAGCAGGAGCGTGAACAACTGCCGGAATACGGCTTCGTCGCATGGCGCGAGCTCGAGGGCGCGTTCCGCGACCGCGACGGCTTCGCCCAATCGTCCCGCCAGTTCCAGTGCGCGCGTGTGCGCCGACGCGGCGCGGAGTGCATCTGCATGGAGGCGAGCGCGTTCCGACGACGCCCACCGCTCGAACTCGGACGCGTTGCGCACAAAGAATCCGTCGAGGAAATCGCCCCGGTACAGGCGGAGTGCGTCAGCCCATCGTTCAGTGGCCACAGCGCGACGGAATTCCTCGATGTCCACGCGCACGCGTTCCGATGACAAGCGCAACTCATCGTCGGACGACACGATCGCGTCGCCGCCCAATGCACGGCGAAGCACGTAGACGGAGCCGGCGAGGAGATGTCGCGCCGTTCGATCGTCGGACTCGGGCCACAACAATCCAACAACGCGGTCGCGACTGAGCGATTCATGTGACGAACCGGCAAGTACGGCAAGCAGCGCGATGCGACGGCGCTGCACGGCGCGTCGAGCGTATGGTCCGACAGGGCCCGTCAGCGAGACGGGACCGAGGAGTGCGAGTTGAATCATGAGGACGTCGAAATCGACGCGGGATGATAGTTGGATGATCGTCGCGTCTTAGTCTTGCGCGACGCGGTGCGCCATCGCGGACGCCGCGCGATCGAGCCTGCGCGCAACCGCACTCGATTGTCCACAACAACCTACTAGGAGATTCATGATGAAGTTGTCACGCCTCACGCTTAGTACGCTCGGGATCGCGCTGTTGGCCGCCGCCGTCACCACGGCGTGCTCCGACGGAGCAGGCAGCAAGCTCACGGCGCAGAGCCCGCGCGCGCCGCGATCGCGAGCCGCGCACTCCGAAGGTGCTGAGCACGCAATGGGGAATTCTGATGACCTCAATTGGGGTCCCGCACCTGCGATCTTTCCGCCGGGCGCCATGTTTGCCGTCGTGCAAGGCGACCCGAGCGTACCCGGAGAAATCTTTACCGTGCGCCTCCGGTTCCCCAATGGCTACGTCTTGCCTCCGCACACGCATCCCACCGATGAACACGTGACGGTGCTGCGTGGGACCTTCGGCGTCGGGTTGGGTACAGTGTTTTCGGCGGACGAGCTCACGTTGATCCAGCCGAATGGTTTCATCACCGCGCCAAAGAACATGGCCCACTTCGCGACCGCACGAGGCATCACCGAAGTCCAGGTCCATGCGATCGGTCCCTTTCAACTCACGTATGTGAATCCGGCGGACGATCCAACCAAGAAGTAACGAGGCTCAGTGACGAGCGAGCATCGGAGTGGCGCTCACCGATGCTCGCCCGTCGAACGCATCAGGCTCGCCTTCGGAAGGTGCATGCGGCTGTGACACAACTGTAGGAGCCCGTTCGCGACTGTGGGCGCGCCTTCCGAAAGGGCGTCATATGAACGTCATGTTGCGCGAATGACCACGCTTGCCGTAACGTGCGAAAGCGTTGCAATCGCAACGCTTGCAAGGGAGAGGATGCCATGCACCGCAAGGTCTTCTATCTCGGCACCACCCTGATCTGGTCGGGATGCACCTGCGCGTCGGAGGTCACCATCGCCCCACCGCGCGTACCCGAAGGGGGCCGAGCGGTCGCCATCGCCGTCAACCAATCCAATCAGAAAAACCTCATCGTCGCCACGGAAAGCGGCGGCCTGTTTCGGACGTTCGACGGTGGCGCCAGCTTTCAGCACCTCGACGCCTTCCCGACCTACGCACCGATCGACGTGGCGATCGCATCGACCAACCCCAACGTCGTCATTGCCACGGCGCGCGATGACTTTCGCGTCAAATCGGGCGGAGGCATCTGGCGTAGCGCTGACGGCGGCGCGTCGTGGTCACGTCCCTCAGGATGGCCGCCGGATTCGAGCGCCACGTGCCCAAGTAGACCTGCCGCGAGCGGGATCTCCCACATGCCCCTCTCGACGACGTTCTACGTCGCGACGGATTGCGGCATCGCCGTCAGCACCGATAACGGCGCCACGTTTTCGATGGTGGTTCTCGATTCCACGCATGCCACCGTGCGCGCCGTGCTCGTCGTCAATCGCTCGGCAGGTGTTGCTGCCGACGATAATCGTCTGTGGTTCATCCGCGACGCCGCGTGGCATCCGGTCAACGGTGGTCCTGCCGGGAGCACCGTCTCCATCCACGCGCTCGCATCTCCCTGGTGGGCCAACGCCTCGATTTTCTATTTCGTCGGCAGCGATCGTCAGCTCTACTTCTCGACGGACGCCGGCGCGAGCTGGACGCAGACCACC
>DASYSU010000129.1:0-2374 GCA_036002925.1 Gemmatimonadaceae bacterium
TCAAAAGCGAGGCGTCGCGCACTTGATCCGTTCAAATCCGTTTCAATCCGTTCAATCGTTTCACAAGTCGTTATGGCCTACGCAAGGCGACAGCGACGGGCGAACTATTATGTCACGCCATTGCCTTGGCGAGCACGCGCAAGTCCTCGTCGTCCAGCTCGAGCTCCGCCGCGGCGACGTCCTCCTCGAGATGTTTCACCTTCGACGTCCCGGGGATCACGAGCATGGCCGACGACCGGTCGAGCAGCCACGCCAACGCCACCTGCATCACCGTCGCCTCGTGCTTCCGCGCGACCTGCTCGATGCGCTCGCGTGCGCGATCCTCATGCACGTTGCTATGCAGCGAGCCGGCGCCGAGTGGGAACCATGGGATGAACGCCATGCGGTGACGCTCGCAGTACTCGACGACACTGTCCCAGCGCCGATCGAACACATTGTACCGGTTCTGCACCGACGCGATGGCGACGTGACGTTCCGCTCGATGAATCTCGTCGACGTCGACGTTCGACAGCCCGGCGTGCCGGATCTTTCCCTCGCGCACGAACTCGGCGAGCGTCTCGAATTGCGCGTCGTCCGATACCCCAGGGTCGATGCGGTGTAACTGCCAGAGATCGATTTGCTCGACGCGCAATCGACGCAGACTCCCCTCGAGCGCTTTCCGCAAATGGCTGCGATGCGCGTTGGCCGTCCACTGATCGGGCCCCGGCCGTTCGAGACCACCTTTCGTGGCGATGACCAAACCCTCAGGATACGGATGGAGTGCCTCCGCGATCAGCTCTTCCGACACGTATGGTCCGTACGCGTCGGCGGTGTCGATGAAGTTGACGCCGAGATCGACCGCGCGACGGAGGACCCGGATCGCTTCGGCGCGATCCTCCGGCGGTCCGAAAATCCCGGGGCCCGTGAGCCGCATCGCGCCGAATCCCATCCGGTTGACGATGAGATCGCCTCCGATCTCAATCATCCCGGCGCGCGCTCCGGGTTTATTGCCGAAATGCAGATACGCCGCAGCCCGTTGCTGTTCCACCTTGCCTCGCGTTCAATCCCGCAGACCTAGGTGCAAGAATTGTCCCGGCGTCCCATCCCTTGCTGACGAATCGAAGTACCCGCTGCTTGGGGACGCTACGTCTTCAGTTCTCAGTATTCAGTGTTGAGTCGTGAGCCGAACGACAACCGACGTTGTCAGTCCTGAGTGTTCAGTGTTGAGTCGTGAGTTCAACTGCGACCGCGGGACTGATGACTCAGAACTAACAACTCAGAACTGAAGACTCGTGGGCCACACTCAAGACTCAGAACTGAGAACTGAACACTCATGATGCGGCCCTCACGCTCCGTCGGCTCACCTGCGTCGCCGCGAGCGAAAGAAGGTCGTTGTAGACACCAGCCGCGGTAACCGCCGGGCCCGCGCCAGGACCAGTAATCACGAGCGGTTGCGTTCGATACCGCGACGTCGTGAACGCAAACTGATTGTCGGTTCCGCTGAGTGTGCTCAGCGGATCGCCCGCCGCGACATGAGCGAGCCCGATCGAGATCGATCGCCGCGTGACGCGCGCGCGATACCGCAACACACATCCCTGCGCGCGTGCCGCGCGCACGCTGGCGTCCCACGCGCCGTCGAGCTCCGACGCGCGTGAGAGAAACGCCTCCGTGTCGACGCCACTCAACTCGGCGGGCACGAGCGACTCCACCGCGACGTCATCGAGGTCGCCGCGGAAACCAAGCAGTCGCGCCAAGATGAGCGCCTTGCGCGCAACGTCGATGCCCGAGAGGTCGGTGCGCGGATCGGGCTCAGTGAATCCCGCCGCAACGGCATCGCCGAGCGCCGCTGAAAAACTTCGTCCCTTGCCCAACTCGCCGAACAAAAAGCCGAGCGTTCCCGACGGACACCCGTCGATCGCCAGCACGCGATCGCCGGCGTCGACGAGCTTGCGCAGCGTGTCGATCACCGGCAGGCCCGCGCCCACCGTGGCCTCATGAAGAATTCGGCGCCGTCGCAGCTTCGCGATATCATGCAGGCGATCGTGCAAGCTTTGCGAGCCGGCGAGCGGAAGCTTGTTCGCCAGCACGAGATCGCAGCCGCGCGCCAGCGCCGTCTCGAGCAGCGGAAGCGTGTCAGCCGCGGTCGCGTCGACGAGCACTCGGTTCGCGCGACTCAATCCGCCGGATTTGGCCGTGATCACATCGACCGCATTCTCCGGAATCGACTGCTGTCCGCCCTCCGCGGTCACCAACGACTTTCCACTCGCCTTGTGCGCGCGGAGCTCCATGACGCGGCGCCACGACAGGCCAGCCGGCTCGAACACGAACCCAGATCTGTCGACCAGCGCGCAGACGCGGATCGACGACACCGACGTGCGATGGTTGGTAAGATCGG
>DASYSU010000130.1:0-2437 GCA_036002925.1 Gemmatimonadaceae bacterium
CCGGCCAGTGGGCCACGATCATTCTGGCGACGAAGGCACAGCATACCGAATCGGCGACGCGCGCGTTGCTTCCGCACCTGACCGCCGACGGATGCGTGATCTCGGCGCAGAACGGACTCAACGAGCTAGCGATTGCGTCGATTGTCGGCGCCGCGCGAACGGTGGGTGCGTTTGTGAATTTCGGCGCGGACTACATGGAGCCGGGCCTCGTTCACTTCGGCGGACGCGGGGCCGTGGTCGTCGGCGAGATCGACGGACGAATGACGTCGCGGGTCGAGGCGATTCGTGATGCGTGGCTCGATTTCGACTCGCGCGCCATCTCGACGTCGAATATCTGGGGCTTCTTGTGGGGCAAGGAAGCGTACGGCGCGATGCTGTTCGCCACGGCGCTCACCAACGAGTCCATCGCCGATGCGCTGGCGATGCCCGCCTATCGCGGTCTCTACATCTCTCTTGCACGAGAGATCCTCGCCGTCGCGCATGCGCGCGGGGTGACGCCCGAGGCATTCGACGGATTCGATCCGAACGCATACCTCCCGACAGCCGCGGCCGACGCCGCCGCTCGCTCGCTCGACAATCTCGTCGCATTCAATCGTCGCTCTGCGAAAACCCACAGCGGAATCTGGCGAGATCTGGCTGTGCGTAAACGGCGCACGGAAGTCGACGCCCAACTCGGAATTGTCGTGACGCTCGGACATGACGTTGCTGTGCCGACGCCGCTCACCGAGCGGCTCGTCGAGCTGATTCACGACATCGAGACCGGCGTGCGCGCGCAGTCACTCGACACGCTGGACATACTCGCTGCATGTCGTACCGCGACCGCTTTACATGGATATCGCGTTTAACGGTAAGACCGTTATAGTCACGGGCGCCGCGCACGGCTTTGGTCGCGCGATCAGTCTAGCCTTCGCGAAGCGCGGGGCCGCCGTGTGGGCGTGCGATGTGATCGAAGACGAGTTGATGGAGACGCAACGGCTTGGCGTCGTCGCGGGCGGGGCCTGCGTTGGACGCGTGGTCGACGTGAGCGACAAAACCGCAGTCGACGCATTCGTGGCGGCCGCGTCGGCCGCGACGAGGCGAATCGACATCCTCGTCAACAACGCCGGTGGCGTGCTTGGGCAAGTGGGTCGCCCGCTCGAGGAAGTGTCGCAGACGGATTGGCAGCAGATCTTCGACGTGAACGTGACAGGAGCGTTCCTATGTTCTCAGGCGGTTGCGCCCTCAATGAAGGCGGCGCACGCCGGCCGCATCGTCAACATCTCGAGCGGCGCCGGCCTGGGCGTTAGTCTGACAGGGATTCAAGCATACGCGTCGGCCAAGGCCGCGCAGATCGGACTAACCAGGCAGCTCGCACACGAGCTTGGTCCGTGGGGGATCACGGTCAACAACATCGCACCTGGTTTCGTGCGCTCGAACGCGGCCACCGAACGCCAGTGGCAATCGTATGGCGAAGCCGGTCAGCACGAGTTGGTCGATCGCATTGCGCTCAAGCGATTGGGAACGCCAGACGACATTGCCTACGGCGTTCTCTTCTTCGCGTCGGATTATGCCAATTGGATCACCGGCCAGATCATCTCCATCGACGGCGGGAAGTAATGTCGAACGTAAGCGTCACCGGTCTCGAGGAAGTTCTCACAAGGCTCCAGGCGAGCCACGATCGTATTCTCGCGGAGCTGGTGGAGTTCGCGTCGATTCCCAGCGTGAGCACCGATCCGTCGCACTCGGGCGATGTGATCGCGGCCGCGGAGTGGGTCGCGCGCGTGCTGGCGTTTGCCGGGCCGTTCGCGGTGCGCACCATCGGGACGGCCGGTAACCCGGTCGTCTATGGTGAGTGGCTGGGCGCGCCGGGTAGCCCGACGGTACTCGTCTATGGCCATTACGACGTGCAGCCGCCCGACCCGTTAGAGAAGTGGCGTAGCCCGCCGTTTACGCCGACGATTCGTGACGGACGTCTCTACGCGCGCGGCGTCTCCGACGATAAGGGCCCGATGCTCATTCCGATCAAGGTCGCGCAGGCGTTCTTCGCCACGATTGGTGCGCTGCCGGTGAATGTCAAATGCATGTTCGAGGGCGAGGAGGAAATTGGCAGCCCCAGCCTCGACGCATTCATCGCCCAGAACAAAGCGTTGCTCGCCGCCGACTTCGTCCTGTCGGCCGACGGCGCGATGTGGCGGGTCGACGAGCCGTCGCTCAACGTGGCGAGCCGCGGACTCGCCGGATTGGAATTGACCTTGACCGGTGCGTCGAAGGATCTGCACTCCGGTCGTCACGGTGGCTCGGTCGCGAATCCGCTGCACGCGATGGCTCGGCTCATCGCGACGCTGCACGACGTGAGCGGACGCGTCGCCGTCGCGGGATTCTACGACGCGGTTCGCGAACTCACCCAGGCTGAGCGTGCCGAGATCGCCGCGTTACCATTCGATGAGCAGGCGTATCT
>DASYSU010000131.1:0-6384 GCA_036002925.1 Gemmatimonadaceae bacterium
TCCGACGGCGCGAAGTTCTTCGGCAAGGCAGGCGCGACGTATTCGCCCACGCTCGTGGTCGCCGGTCCGAGCGCGTGGAGCATCGAGTACTGGTTCCAGCAGAGCGACGTGTGGAAGGACGCGAAGCAGCGGCGGTGGTTCCCGTGGCGCGCGCTCATACCGCAGACGCGCATTCGGTGGCTGCGACCGGAGACAGACTACAGCTATCCGCTCGTGGCGCAGGCGATGGCAGACATCATCGCCGAGGGCGGCTTCGGTGCGATTGGGTCACACGGCGAGCATCATGGACTCGCGTCGCATTGGGAGGTCTGGATGGGCGCGAGCGCGCTCGGCAACCATGGCGCGTTGGAAGTCGCGAGTCTGCACGGCGCGCGCTTTTTAGGCGTCGACAAGGACCTGGGTTCGCTCGAGGTGGGTAAGCTCGCTGACTTGATGGTGCTCAACTCGAATCCGCTCGAGAACATCAAGAGCACACTCGACATGAAGTATGTGATGAAGGGCGGGAAGCTCTACGATGCGATGTCGCTCGATGAAGTCTGGCCGAAGGCGGTGCCGTTCGGGCCATACTATTGGGTCAACGACGACGTGCTGCAGCAGAACACCAAGTCGACGACGACATTCGACAAACCGCCGAAGAAGCCGTAGTAAGATTGCACCACATGGAACTGCTCAATGACGCCGACGTCCGCGTCCTCGGCTCGCTGATCGAGAAAGAGCTGACGACTCCGGAGAGCTATCCGCTCTCGCTCAATGCGTTGACCAACGCATGCAACCAGTCATCGAATCGCGATCCCGTCGTCCAGTACGATGACGCGACAGTCAAGGCCGCGGTCGACCGGCTGCGGAAGTATTCGCTCGTGCGCAGCATTCAGCGGAGTGATGCGCGCGTGATGAAGTACATGCACCTCGTGGGCGACGCGTTGAATCTCGAGCGGCCCGAGACCGCCGTGATGTGCGTGCTCATGTTGCGTGGACCGCAGACGGTCGGCGAGATCCGAACGCGCACGGGGCGACTGTTCGAGTTCCAGAGCCTCGAGGAGGTGGAAGCGACGCTGAACGTGCTGGCCACCCGATCGCCCACACCGCTCGTCGCGCGCCTCGGACGGCAACCAGGGCAGAAAGAGGCTCGCTACGCACATTTATTGTCGGGCGAGCCGAAGATCGATGTGTCGGCGGCGGCTCCGACAGAGTCTCACCCGGATCCCGCCGCGGATGACGACCGACTCAGCGCTTTGGAACGCGCCGTGCAAGCGCTTCATGGCGAGGTCGGCGCCCTTCGAGCCGAGTTGGGTGAGCTCAAACGCCTGCTCGAGTGACGGTCGCGCATTCCTAACTCAGACTTGGGACTTTGACATGTCGTTTGCGTCGAGATTGTTAATCACGTCGGTCGCCGCGGTTGCGCTGATCGTTGGCCCGACCTCCTTCGCCGGTGCGCAGGACGCCACTGGCGAATCGTATCCAGCGCGGTGCGGCGTCAGCGGGGTGGCGTCGGACCGGGCAGGGTACATTCCGATCCCGCGCGGTGACGTCTTCTGTCCACTCATCGCCGATCCGAAGGCGACGCAGTCGTTCGTGGCCTACCAGCGCGGCAACGAGAAGGATTTGGCGACCGACATCGGCGCTGTCGGCATCGCCGATCAGTTTCCGTTCTTCCGCGCTGGAGCGACTCGGTCCGGAAACGGCGTCCAGTTCGGCGCCGCGGGCTCCGTGTTCGCCCAATTCGATCTCGGCACGGCATCGTATGATTTGCTCAATGCCGATTATCTCATCGCGCTTCCGCTCACGTTCAGGACCGGTTGGCTGTCGGGCCGCGCGCGCGTATACCATCAGAGCTCGCATTTGGGCGACGAGTTCCTTCTGCGCACGAATCCGCCAAAGCGCGAGAATCTCTCCTTCGAGTCGGCGGAGGCGCTGCTCTCGATCGACCTCTCTGCGCTTCGCGTGTACGGCGGCGGCGAGTCATTCATTCGACGAGACCCCGCCGACCTCGCGGATCATCTGTGGCACGGTGGCGTCGAGTTGCGTCCGCGTGCGACGGTCAGCTTCGCCGGCGTGGCGATCGCCCGGTTCGTTGCCGCCGCCGACGCGAAGGTCGTGAGGGACACCGTGACACGCACGGGCGTGAGTGTGCGCGCTGGCTTCGAGTTCGGTCGGCCGCGCGAGGCGGAAGTCGGGAGTCGGCGCTGGAGTTTGCTTGCTGAGTATTACGATGGACCGTCACCGTATGGACAGTTTCACCGCCAGGAGGTCCGCCTGACTGGCATTGGCTTCCATTTCACGCTCTGAGTTCGGCCTGACGCGACAGTCGTCGTTGCGGTTTACGAGCGACCAGCCGCCAGCAACCGGCAACCATGAGGCTTCTCGCAGTCATCCTCGTCGTCGCGGGCTGCGACCCGCGTGGGCCGGCGCCTCGATCGCCTAACCCAAAGCCGGTCACCGGTGTCGTCGCCGTGGACACGATCGCGCGAGGACTGAGCAATCCGTGGGGACTCGAGTTCCTCCCGGACGGTCGGATGATCGTGACCGAACGTCCGGGCAGCCTGCGCATCATCGATCGCAACGGGAAGATCTCGGAGCCATTATCCGGCGTTCCGGCTGTGGGTGGCGGACAGGGCGGCCTGCTCGACGTGGCGATCGATCCGGCGTTTGCGACAAATAACATCATATATCTCTCATTTGCCGAACCCGCGCCCGATGGAACGGCCGGGACGAGCGTCGCTCGAGCGCACCTCGGCGCGAGTGGTCTCGACGACGTCGGCGTCATTTATTCGCAGCAACCGAAGGTCAAAGGCGGAAATCACTTCGGCTCACGCATCGTCTTCGCGCGCGACGGCACGATGTGGATTACCCAGGGCGAGCGATTCGACTACCGCGAGCAGGCGCAGGACCTCGGCAGCGACTTGGGCAAAATCGTCCGCGTGAACAGCGACGGCTCGATCCCGCGCGACAACCCGTTTGTCTCACGCGCCGGCGCGCGGCCGGAGATCTGGTCGTACGGGCATCGCAACATCCAGGCGGCGGCGATGGATCCGGCCACGGGCCAGCTCTGGACGGTCGAGCATGGCGCGAAGGGCGGCGATGAGTTGAATCATCCCGCGGCCGGAAAGAATTACGGCTGGCCGGTCATTAGCTACGGCCGCAACTACAACGGCAGCGCGATCGGCGAAGGCGCGGTGAAGGCGGGGATGGAGCAGCCGGTGTACTACTGGGACCCGGTGATCGCGCCGTCGGGGATGGTGTTCTACACGGGCGACAAATTCCCCCAATGGAGAGGGAATATTTTCGTCGGCGGACTGGCGTCACAGGCCCTCGTCCGCCTGGTGTTGGAGAACGGCGTCGTCGCGAAGGAGGAGCGTTATCTGCACGGGCTGCACGAACGCATTCGCGACGTGCGGCAGGGCAACGACGGGTATCTCTATCTCATTACCGACAGCAGTAATGGACTCGTGCTGCGAGTGCGCCCAGAGGGACTCGAACCCCCAACCTTCTGATCCGAAGTCAGATGCTCTATCCAATTGAGCTATAGGCGCGTACTAGAACAAACCTAAACGCAGGCGCTCGACCGCGGGAGAATGCGCGCCAACCCTGGACGGCCAGTGCTCTGGCGCCGAGTTTCAGGCCAATGGATGCCGTCTCGACGCTCACCGCCGCCCTTGCCGGTCGCTACCTGGTCGAACGACAGATCGGTGCCGGCGGAAGGCGACCGTGTACCTCGCGCGAGACCTGAGGCACGATCGGCGGGTCGGAAGAGCTTCGTGCTCATCCGGTCGGTAGATGCGCGCGGTCCGCCGCAGTTGGTCGTCCTACTCAACTGGTTTGATCCTCGAAATCGCGGGAGATGAACGACATGATGAGAACTCGCACGCCATTGGCATTCGTTGTCGCTTTTGTGCTCGGCGCGTGCCGACACGCGGGCGTCACCGCGCCCGTGCCCGCCGGCGGGCCACTTGGCTATTCCGTCGTGCCGAATCCGGCGACGATCGAGGTCTCGCGAGCCGACAGCTTTCTCGTCACGCCGCGGACAATCGTGTTCGTCGCGGCGGACGCGACCCCCGAGGTCGAGGCGATCGGCAATTACGCGGCGAATCTAATCGCGTCGCGGGCTGGCGTGCCGGCCCAACGTCTCGGCGCCGGCGCCGCGATTCCCGACTCGAGCATCAGCCTGACGCTCGACGCGTCACGCGCGCAGCTCGGCGCCGAGGGGTACGAGCTCACGGTGACGAAAACCCAAGCGCGGATTGTCGCGGCGCAACCGGCGGGCCTGTTCCACGGAGTGCAGACCCTCCGCCAACTGCTTCCCGTCGCGGTCGAGCATCAGGCGGCAATGAATCGCCGGCTCATCATGCCGGCGGCGCATGTCGTCGACGTGCCGCGATATGAATGGCGTGGCGCGATGCTCGATGTTGCGCGACACTACCTGCCGCCAGAGGACGTGAAGCAGTTCGTCGATTATCTCGCGCTGTACAAGCTCAATCGTCTGCACCTGCATCTCGCCGACGACCAAGGATGGCGCATCGAGATCAAGTCGTGGCCGAATCTCGCGGCGGTCGGCGGAAAGATGGCGATCGGTGGCGCGCGCGCCGGATTCTACACGCAGGAACAGTACGCCGACATCGTCGCGTATGCGCAGTCGCGCTACATCACGGTCGTCCCGGAGATCGACATGCCGGGGCACATCAACGCGGCGCTCGTATCGTATCCCGATCTCAAGTGCGATCGCTCGCGACCGGACCCGTTCGCGATCATCGGCGGATCGTCGAACACGCTGTGCGTCACGCGCGACAGCGTCTACAAGTTCGTCGGCGACGTGGTGCGCGAGATCGCCGCCGCGGCGCCGACGCCGTACTTCCACATCGGCGGCGACGAGGTGTCGTCACTCAACAAGGATCAGTATCGCGGCTTCATCCAGCGCGTCGACACGATCGTCAACGCCGCGGGCCCGCGCATGATCGGCTGGGGCGAAATCGCGCCGGCGAACATTCAAACGCGGACCATCGCGCAGCATTGGACGCGCGATTCGGTCGTGATGCACGTCGAGCGTGGCGGCAAGGTGATTCTCTCGCCCGGTCCGCACGCCTACCTCGACATGAAGTACGACAGCGCGACGGTGCTTGGCCTTCGATGGGCGGCGCTGATCGATTTGCGTTCAGCGTACGACTGGGATCCGACGACGCTGATTCCCGGTATCGGTGCGTCGTCGATCTTGGGGCTCGAGGCGCCGCTGTGGTCGGAGACGCTGATCACGCGTCAGGACTACGAGTACCTCGCGTTCCCGAGGCTGGCGGCGATCGCCGAGCTGGCGTGGTCACCGGCGCAGCAGGTCAGTTGGGAGAGTTTTCGCGGGCGGATGGGAATGCAGGGAGCGCGACTCGCTGCGATGGGTATCAACTTCGCGCGGGTGCCCGGAGTGAATTGGAGTTGGTGAACGTCCGGCGTGCGGCGAGTCGCGAATTACTCGCGACCGCCAGAACGGATTTATCCAATCCGCGCCGCGAGATGCGCCTTGAGAAACCGCCCCGTGTACGACGCCTTGCACGCCGCGACCTGCTCCGGCGTTCCGGTCACAACCACCTCGCCACCCGCGTGTCCACCCTCCGGTCCAAGGTCGACGACATAGTCGGCGGTCTTGATCACATCGAGATGATGCTCGATCAGCAGCACCGTATGCCCGGCATCGACGATACGATTCAGAGACTCTAATAGCCGCTCGACGTCGGCCAGGTGCAGGCCCGTCGTCGGCTCGTCGAGAATGTAGACCGTGTGCTTGGCGCGCTGGAGCTTGCTCAGCTCCGTCGCGATCTTAATCCGCTGCGCCTCGCCGCCCGACAACGTCGTCGCAGACTGGCCGAGTGTCAGATAGCCCAGCCCGAGATCGCGCAGCACCTCGATCTTCTTGCCGATCGCCGCCTCCTTGGCGAAGAACTCCACGCCTTCCTCGACCGACATGTTGAGCACGTCGTCGATCGTCTTGCCGCGCAGCGTGACTTCCAAGGTCTCCGCGTTGAAGCGCGCGCCCTTGCATGCGCCGCACGTCACCTCGACATCGGGCATGAAGTAGAGTTGCGTCCTGATCGACCCTTCGCCCTGGCACTCCTCGCAGCGGCCGCCCTTCACGTTGAAGCTGAATCGTCCAGCCTTGTAGCCGCGCTCGACCGAGAGCGGCGCCTGCGTAAACAACTCGCGAATGTTGTCGTAGAATCCAATGTACGTCGCAGGGTTCGAGCGACTGTTTCGACCGATCGGCGACTGATCGATGTTCACGACCTTGTGTACGTGCTCCATGCCGTCAACCGCGTCGTGCTCGCCGGGAAGCGTGCGCGTATCGATCAGCTTCTTCCAGAGGGCCTTGTACAGCACGTCGTTGATCAGCGTGCTCTTGCCCGA
>DASYSU010000132.1:0-8935 GCA_036002925.1 Gemmatimonadaceae bacterium
CGCGTAGGAATGCGGCTTCACGTTGAGGATGACGAGGTCGGACCGAATGCCTTTCGTGCGCCAGTATTTGTGGGCCACGAGCAACTGCCTGACGCTTTCCAGCCCCGCCGGCGCGCGGATGGTCGCGAGGACGATTGGCCAGTCGCCCGAGATTCCTTGAGCCCACAGCGCTGCCTGGCCGCGTGTGACCGCTGCGCGCTCCGACTCGGGTGCACGCAACGCCTCGTGCGGATAGATGAGGGCCCCGGCGAGCTCGTGATAGAGCGCAACGTCGGCCGGTGCGATGTCGAGGTCGCGCAACTCGACCTCGGCTTCAGTTCGCGCTAAGCTCAACGCGCGCTCGGCAGCGGCGCTGTCGCAGTATCGATCGGCGAGACGAAGTGCGGCGTCGCGCGAGTCAGCCACGGCGGTCGTGAACGCCACCGTCGCTGAACGTCCTGGTGCGATGCGCACTCGCACTCGCAGTGCAACGATGGGATCGAGTACCGCCCCGACGGTGCCCGACAGCGACACATTTGCGTCCAGGGCACGAGGCGAATGGATTGTCCGACCGCGTCCAAGAAAGCGCGCGCGGTCGGTCTCACACGTTACGTCGCCGACGCATTCCGGTCCGGTCGCCACCACGTGCGCGCACCAGGGCCAGTGTTCGTCGCTCGACCGGGGGCGCCGACTCGCGAGGAGCGCCGTCCCGGAAACCCATTCGGTCGCCACGAACAACTTTTGAAAGGCCGGGTGCGCGCGATCCGCCGGGGCCGGGCAGAGCACGACCTCGCCGTAGCTCGTCAGCTCGATCTCCCGAGTGACCTGAGAGCGGTTCACCAGTGTCACGCGTCTGATCTCGGCTTGTTCGCCGGCGATGACGACGATCTCGGTTCGCGTGTCGACGGCACCGTCGCGTCGGCTAAAGGTCACCCGATCGGTGGCGAACGTCGCGCGATAGGACGACGGTATCGCGCGCACCGGCTGATGCGCCGCCGACCAGAGCGCGCCGGATGTGAGATCTTTGATATAGATCCAGTGGCCGGTGTCGTCTTGCGTCGCGTCACCGCGCCAACGCAGCACATCGATGCCGTTCGCGCGGCTCTGACCCGAGCCGGCGTTGGTGAGCAAGACACTGTAGCCGGTGCCGCCCAGCAGACCGACATGCGGCTCGGCCGTGTGGGGCGTGTCGACGCTGTGGACGGTGATCTGAATGCGCGAGGGCGGCTCGACCGTCTCGCGTGGAACGTCGAATTGCAGAGGGCGCGGCACGTAGCGCCGCGGAATACGCTCGTCGAGAAGCAGCGCCGCGGCACGGACGGCGGCGTCGGCCATGAAACGTCGCTGCCAGATTCCATCGGGCTCGGCCTCCCGGATGCTGAGCGCGTTGTCCAGCGCGACCAGGCTCATTCCGACGTGATGTGCCATGAACGTCCGGACGACGGCGACGCGCTCATCGGGAGCGACGCGTGTGTAGTCGAGCGCATCATAGAATCCGTATGCGCCAAGCGCGCCCTGTCGTTCGAGCTCGGCGAAATTGCGCAGCGCGGCGTGGGCGTCAACGGCCGCGGCGAGCGCCGTTGCGTACGGAGCGACGACGAGATCGCTGGCGAGACCACGCTTGAGTGCGAGATCCGGTACGCCGAAAGCGCGGTACTGATATGTGTCATGTCGGTCGCGAACGTTGTACGCCGACTCGGAGATTCCCCACGGCACACCGCGCGCTTTACCGTAGACGATCTGCCGGTGGACGGCCGAGTGACACGTTTGATCGAGCAGCGAGAACGGACGCGGCGGCATGACCAGGAGCGGCATGAGATACTCGAACATGCTTCCGCTCCACGACACGAGCGCCGTCGCGTGATCGGCGACCGTCAGCGAGCGGCCGAGACGGAACCAGTGCTCCGTCGGCGCGTCGCCCTTTGCCACCGCGATGAAGCTCGCCAATCGCGCCTCCGACGCCAGCAAATCGTACGACGAGCCGTCGAGCTTTCCCGAGCGCGCGTCGTAGCCGATCGCAAAGAGTCGGCGCTGTGACTCGTACACGAGTCGAAAATCCATTTCCATTGCGAAGGTGCGGGCGCGAACGGCGAGTCGTTCCAACCGCTCGACAAGGGCTGCCGCTCCCGGATAATTGCGTGCCGCCTCGCGAAGCGGCATCCGCGCTTCGTCCTCGGCATCCAATCCCAACTGCGACAGCTCGGCCGCGGCGGCTTCCAAGCGTTGGCGCGCCCATAGCGTGGACGCGGCGACGTCGGGCGAATTGGCGGCGACCGCCGCGCGCCGGCGAATCTCGAGCGTGGCCGACTGATACGCGACCAGACGTTCGCCCGTCCACTGTGCTCGGCCGTTCGCACCACCAGCCGAGTCGCGTTCGGTGTGTTGGATCCCCTCGGCGTCCAGGACTGTCCACAACCGCCCGTCGTCGACCGGCGCGTCGGCGAGCGCCATGCATCCCTGCGCGAGCGCGACAAGGTGGCCGGCGAAATTCCCCGAATCGACCGTCGAGACGTACGGTGGATCGAGCACACGCAGGTCCGCCACGTCGTACCAATTGAAAAAGTGCCCGTGCACGCGTGACATACGATCCATCGAATCGAACGCGCGCTCCAATCGATCGAGCATCTCTCCGCGCGTCAGGAACCCGAGATCGCATGCCGACATCGTTGCCAGCAACTGCAGACCGATGTTGGTCGGCGACGTTCGCGAGGCGACGACTGGCTGCGGCGTCTCCTGAAAGTTGTCGGGGACGAGCCCGCGAGTCTCCGCGGTAATGAACCGTTCGAAGTACCGCCAGTGTCGCAACGCATAGCGCAGCGCTGCTGCGCGCTGATCGGAGTCGAGGACGAGATTGCGTCGCAGCAGTGGCGCGCTGAGGGCGATCGCCATCTCGGGCGCGAGCAGCCACGCGGCCGAGAGTCCCGCCCAGGCGCCGATCGATATTCCCCCGGGTGCCCCGCTGAGCGACACGGCCGCCGCGCGCCACGCGATGAGTGAGAGGATTGCCACACCCAGGAGTACCGCGGGCCACATCCGCTGCCAAACCAACAGCCTGCTGTTACCGGTCGCTCGCTCGATTTGAGAGGCGGTTTGCCATTCGAGCAGTTTGCGACGGGTGACGAGCACGCGTGCGAGACTGCGGATGATCGCATCGCCCGCAAGCAGTGCCTGATCCGGCAACAGAACCACGGCCAACCCCAACTGCTGCGCGGCTCGAGACGCGTCGTGCCCAAGCGCCACGTAGTACGGGCGCCATGCTTGGGCGCGCGGCGGACGCGCTGCCGCGAATACTACCGGGAACAGCCACGGAGCGCTGAGCGCGGCGAGCATGACGGCCGCCCAGCCGATTCCGCTGCCGGGTAAGATCGTCCACGCCGCGACGAGCCAGACGAGAAGCACAATCGGAGTGAGACTGCGCCGCATGTTGTCGGCGATCTTCCAGCGAGAGAGCGCGGAGAGCGGATTACGCTCCAAGCCCGTCGGTCCCGGAACCCGGGGCGTCAGCCAACGAAGCAGCTGCCAGTCACCACGAATCCACCGGTGCGTCCGTCGGGTGGACGTGAGGTAGCGCGTTGGGTAGTCGTCGAACACCTCGATGTCGGTGACGAGGCCGGCGCGCGCGAACGTGCCCTCGATGAGATCGTGACTGAGTAGCGCATTCTCGGGAAAGCGACCCGCCGTAGCGCGACGAAACACGTCGACGTCATAGATGCCCTTTCCCGTGAACGTTCCTTCGCCGAACAGATCCTGGTACACGTCGGAGACGGCCGTCGTGTACGGGTCGACGCCGGGGTGGCCGGAATACACGGCCGCGAATCGCGATTCGCTGGCACTCGCGAGCGAGACGCTGACCCGCGGCTGCAAGATGCCGTAGCCGCGGACCACGCGACCCTGCTCGCTATCAAACTCGGCGCGATTGAGTGGGTGCGCGATCGTGCCGATCAGCGCGGCCGCGCCGCCGCGCGGCAACACGGTGTCCGCGTCGAGCGTGATAACGAAACGAACGCCGCGGAGCCACGGCAGGTCGCCTTCCGCGATCGAGAATGGATGATCGTCCTCGCCGCTGATGAACGAATTGAACTCGACCAGCTTTCCGCGCTTTCGCTCCCAGCCCATCCAGATCGCGTCGGACGGGTTCCATCGGCGCGGGCGATGTAAGAGATAGAATGGCGGCGCGTACGTTGCTTCGTCGCCTGGACCGCCGGCGTATGCCGCGTTCAGCCCGCGAATGCCGTCAATCGCGGCGGAGACGATGGCGTCGTCGGTCGGTTCGGTCTCCGTCGACGAATCGAGAAAGTCCGAGAGCAGCGCGAACCGGATCTGTGGGTCGCGATTCGCGAGGTACTGTACCTCGATGTGCTCCAGCGCGTGCGCAACGGCCTCCACGCTGCCGAAGAGCAGCGGCACGACGACGGTCGTTCGATGTGGTTCCGGCACGGCTTCCTGGAAGTCGAGTCGAGGAAGGCGATCCGGTGGAACAATGAGCGGGACCACTTGATGTATGATCGCGATCGCCGTATCGAGCGCGGGCAAGAGCGCGAAAGCGAACGCGCCGAAAATCCACATGACACCGACGGAACCGTCCGGCGCGAACCGCAGTGGTGTCAGAAGCACCGCGAGTGCGAGTACCGTCGTGATGGACACCGCTCCGAAGTAGAACAGACTCGGATGGCTCAGCAGCCATTCGCGAACCCGCGTCGCGACTGTGCCGCGATAGCCGACGGAGTGCTCGAACTGAAGCCGCCCGTCGTCGACAAGGTAGTAGCCGACGTGCGACTCCCGCGCTTCGGGCCCTTTGGCCGACGCCGCAGAGTGTGCGGCATTGATCGCCGCCGCCGCGATCGCGGGCTCATCGCGGCCGCTCCCTCTCGCGATGCGCTCGACCACGTGACGGTAGTCGTCGCGCGTCGCGCGCGTCATCCTGGGGTACGAGGCCGAGTGATCGCCGCGCAGCACAGCCTCGGTCGCGCTCGCCGTCTCGACGAAGGCGATCCAATCGATTGTTGTGACCGAGCGCAGACTGGCTATTGAGTTCGCCATCACCAACTGCGTCAGCGCCAACTCCTGGACCGAGAGTTGAGCGGCGGTCTCTACGCTCATCACGTCTTCGGCGACCCATTGCTCGAGCCAGAGTAGCGGCGTGAAGTCCGCGCGGCGACTTCGGATTTGTTGCAGGAAGCGCGTGAGGAACGACGGGGTGAGCGGCGGGCTGTCGTGCACGAACGCCGACAAGGCATCCAGCGCGTCCTCCGTCGAGTCCCCATTCAGGAGACGCGACACCCACTGATCGGCGAGCGATCGGTCGGTGACGTCGCGTGCCGCTCGGAGGGCCATTTGGCGAATGCTTTCGAGATATCCGAGTCGCAGCATTGCCGGAATCGCCCACAACTCACCGAGCGTGAGCGCAGTGACGCGCTGATACTCGGCAATCATCAAAGCGATACTCGTCTCATCGAGTCGCCCGTCGGTGTGGGCGATCAGCTCGATGACGATTTCATAGATCCGCGGATAGCCGGTCAGCGCGCCACCGCCGACGAGCTTCGGAAGCTCCTGGTAGTATCCGGGCGGCAGCGTTGCGCGAATCTCGGGAATCTGCTCCAGCACCACGAAGAAATTGTCGAGCAGCCATGCGCCGGCTGGGCTGACTTCGGCGCCGGTGGCGGCCGCTTGCGCGAGCGTATCGCGGGCGGCAATCAGCGCGCGCTCCGTTGCGTCCAAGCGCGAGAGCAGCGGCCCGCGTGCGCGGCGCTTGATCCAACTCGGCCGCGACGGCGGGGCAATCGCGTGACGGCCGGCGAGCGCTCGCGCATGCTCCGCTAAGCGCGTGGCACCAAACAGCTCTCCGTGCGGACCCATCACGTGATCAGACCGTCTCGGATTTGCCGAGTAAATCCTCTAATTGGTCTTCTGGCAAGTCATCCCAACCGATGGGAACGGACGAGATTCTCCGACGCGTGTGCGGAGACTCGAACGACAACCATGGCAGGTCGTGCGGCCGCGTCGCAAGCTGCGGTGCTTTGGTGAATCGGCGTCTCTTGGACCGCGGCTCAGCCCGACGCTCTCGATGGTCCACGAACGTGGGAATGTCCTTTGTCACCTCCGAGACGGTCCAGCAGACGCCATTTCGATCCGTGAAAGTGCGATGACGCATGGCGATCCTGTTTTGGCAGTGGGGTCGGCAGAGCAAGCTCCAGTGTCACGTTAAGCAGGCGACGGGTTCGCTGTCGTTGCTGTCTCGCACGAACCGAGCCGCATTGCGACTCGCCGCGGGACTGGGGTGCTGACGGCCTCCCCAAGGGGCGTAGGTCTCCTCTCACCCGTTCGTGTGATAGTTGATCGCCGCGATCAGCTCTACTCTCCAGAAGACCCTGCTGAGCCCCTCGCGGCCGTACTGGGTCGCGGCGATTCTCGTCTTCCAATTGTGAGCGCACTCCATGGGCTTCTTCACCCGGATGATCTCGTACCTCACGCTCGGCTCAGCTAGGCCGATTCGGCGTCTCGCCGCGTACTACGCGGTGCTGGTCATCGTTGGGCTGCTGGTCATTCGCTTCGTGCCGATGCTCGACGCGCTGCTCACAGGCGATCGTCTCGATCATCTCTCCAAGGTTCCCGCGATGCTGCAGGATGGCCTCGCGAACGGTCAAGTACAGCCGGTCGCGGTGGCGACGCTCGCATCGCGCGCCGAGTTCGGCCTCAGCACCGCGGTCATTCTGCTGAGCACTCTGGCACTCATGCTGCCGGTGACTTGGGTCTACATGTCGGCGCGACTCGGCCAAGGACACAACCAGTCCGTCGTCCAGGTGCTGATCGTGTTGCCGATGATCGTTGCCGGCATCGTGCTGATCGTGAGCAACAGCTTGGCGCTGGCGTTCAGCCTTGGCGGCGTTGTCGCCGCGGTTCGATTCCGCACGAACCTGACCGACGCGCGCGACATCGTCTTCATCTTTCTGGCAATCGCCGTCGGATTCGCGGCCGGAGTTCAGGACATCACGATCGCGCTGATCGTCTCGGTCATCTTCAACTTCGTTCTCGTCCTGATTTGGCGGTATGACTTCGGTCGCTCGGTCCTCGAGCCGACCGCGTCATCGCAGTGGGCCGATCCGCTCGGTGATCTCGCCGGGAAGGACAAGGGCGGCAACGTGATTCCGGATCGCGACCTCGTACTCGCCCTGACGCCCAAGAAAGTCGAGGCGCTCGCCGAGCGGTTCGCGCGCGTGCAGATCATCCTCGGCCCGAATGGAAAGAAGCCGCGGTACGACTCGGTTCTCACGGTGACCACGAGCGATGTGGGCGACGCGCAGAAGCACGTCGAGGCGTCGCTGGACCAGATCACCAAGCGGTGGAGGCTCGACGAGGTCGTCACCAACATCGGGAAGCCGTCGGAGCTCTACTATCTCGTCCGCAAGCGAAAATCAGTGAGCCGCGACGCGATGTTGACGGCGATTCGCACCGGCGGAAACGGATCCATCACGCACGCCGACGTCGAGATTGGCGACGCTGTGGCGAAGGAGCAAGGCGAGATCCGACAAGCACGCAAGAAGGCCGAACAGTCCCAATGAACGCCGCGTGGCGTGCCGCCTCGCTCGCGGGCTGTCTCTGTGTCGCAACGGCGTGTCAGGACTCGCAAGGCGAATTGTCGTCGCTGATCTCGAGCTCGACGGCGGTTGCGCGCGAGACGCGCTTGAAAGCGGCTCTCGTCGATCACGACACCGGTTCGACAGCCGGCGGCGCGGCAATCGCACGATGGGTGCTCCCGCAGGAACTTCGGGAGATCTCGGGACTCGCGTTGACGACGGACGGCCGCGTGCTTGCGCACGGCGACGAGGACGGCGAGGTGTGGGAGATCGACTACCGTCGCGGCGTCCTGACAAAAAAGTTCTCGCTCGGCGAGCGACGAATCAAAGGCGACTTCGAGGGAATCACGATCGCGAACGGCGTCGTGTTCATGCTCGCAAGCAACGGCAAAATCTACGAGTTCCGCGAAGGCGCCAACGGATCGCACGTCGCATACACGATTCTTGATACTGGGTTGAAACCGCAGTGTGAGTTCGAGGGCGTCGCGTTCGATCCCGCGATCAACGCGTTGCTATTGGCGTGCAAGCATGTCCACGACAAGCAGATCCAGGGCGCCATCGTCATCTACCGATGGAGCCTCGTCGTGACCGACAGTGCGTCTCGGCTCACGCGAATGATCGTGCCCGTCGACAGCGTTCTCGAGGCCAACCGATGGAAGAACCTGCACCCGTCGGACATCACGATCGATCCGCTCACCGGCAACTACGTGATCGTCGCGTCGCTCGAGAAGGCGCTGATCTCGATCACCCCTGCCGGTGCGCTTGTGTTTGTTCGCCCACTCCCGGCATCACACCCGCAGCCTGAGGGAGTGGCGATCACGAAGGATGGCATTCTCTTGGTGAGTGACGAAGGCGGCCAGGGGTCGGGGATCATCACACTTTATAAATGGCCCTGACACCATGCGCCTAATTCAATATGACAGGTGGTTGATCGCCGCGGCCGCGTTTGCATCAGCCGCGCCGTCGATGTCCGCGGCACAAGCCGGAGTGTCGATTGCATTGGCCGCCGCCAAACCGGAAAGCGTCACCGTCGCCGCCGGCGCGCGATATCGGGCCGGAGCGTTCCACCGCTGGTTTACCGGCGACACATATCGCGACCTCTGGACAATGCCGATTCGAGTGCCCGTGCTCGATTGGCAAACGTACGTTGGCGGCCTCCATCCGACCAAGGAAGGCGGCGGCATGCAAACCAAGTCGCTGCGATTGGAGACGGCCGATGGGTCGGAGTACGTGTTCCGACTATCCGACAAGGCGGAGACAGGCACGCCGCGGCAATTCAAGAATACTCCCGTCAATGGATTCTTCCAGGATGCGGTGAGTGCGATGCATCCTGCCGCGGCCGAAGTCTCGGCGCCGATTCTCGAGGCGAGCGGCGTCATGCA
>DASYSU010000133.1:0-4500 GCA_036002925.1 Gemmatimonadaceae bacterium
ATGGACGTTCCGCTCTACGCGTCGTTCCTGACGGATCGGCGTTTGGGCGATTCACTCACACTGCGCGCCGAGCTGCGCGGATGGAATGCGTTGGGTGAAGAACGTATCTATGGCCGATACACGCGGAACGTCGCCTATCAACCGTGGACGTCGCGCGCACTGGCGCCCTTGAGTGTGACAATGCCGAGTGAGCCGGCTGTCGCGGTGCTTGCGGTGCGCTTGGAGGACGCATCGGGCGGCGTGCTGCAGCGGAACTTCACGACGTTCGTCGTCGAGGGCACGCCGGCCGATACCGCGACGCTCGCCAGCGGCAAACACGTGCGTGTCGCGCGCGTTCCGGTGACTGCGGTGCGCGATGGGCACTGGTCGCTCAAGCAATGGACGGTGTTGAATGATAGAAAGCTGAATGGCGCGGGCAGTGGATACTTCGAGTATCGCATCGCGTGGCCCACCGGACTCGATGCGCGCGATGTGGCCGCCGCCACCTTCCTAGTGGAAGCGTCGGCGAAGCGTCTCAATGGCAAAGACCGCGACACCACGCGCGCGGACCATGGCGACTATATGCGCGGTGGCGGCTTTCACGATCGGAGCCGCAATCCGAACAGCTATCCGATGACGAACGCGACCAAATTCCCGAGTGCGGTCACGGTGCGTGTGAACGGGTCGATCGCAGGACGCTGGAAACTGAACGATGATCCCGCCGACTCGCGTGGGATTCTGAGCTGGCACGCGCAGCCGCACGATGGGCATCTTTACGAGGCCGGGTCGTATGGTCAGTTGCTGCGCGTCTCGATTCCGGCCGCGGCGATCGCGCAAGGCGCGCGAACGGGCGAGATGATCGTACGTCTCGATGTGAACGATTCGCTGCCCGGCGGACTCGCGATCTATGGTTCGCGCTTCGGTCGGTACCCGGTTGATCCGACCATCCTCTTCGTCCTTCGATAACTCTCGGTGCTCAAGACACGTGTCATTGCCGTCGCGCTTCTCGTTGGTTGCACCCGTCCGCAGACGACGACCGCTCCCGGCATGAGCGTCACGCGTGCCAACTTCGGGTCGTTGCCCGACGGTCGCGTCGTCGAGCAGTTCGTGATCGCGAACGCGCACGGCGTCGAAGTGCGAGCGCTCACGTATGGCGGCATCATCACCGTGATACGTACCCCGGATCGCGCGGGGCAACTCGACGATGTCGTGTTGGGGTATGACCATCTCGACGGTTATCTCGCGTCGTCTCCGTACTTCGGCGCGATCGTCGGCCGTTATGCGAACCGAATTGCCAATGGACAATTCACGCTCGACGGCGTCACGCATCACCTCGCGCGCAACAATGGGCCGAACGCGCTCCATGGCGGTTTGCGCGGATTCGACAAAGTGCTCTGGACCGCCGAGCCGTTTCGCGACGACCGAAACGCTGGCGTCCGACTGCGGTACACGAGCGCCGATGGTGAGGAAGGGTATCCCGGAACGGTGAAGGTCACCGTCACGTATACGCTGACGTCGCGCGACGAGCTTGCCGTCGACTACGAAGCGATAACCGACAAAGCGACGCCGATCAATTTGTCACAGCACACATATTGGAACTTGAGCGGCGCGGGACGCGGAAAGATCCTCGATCATGTGCTCTCGCTCGACGCATCGCATTTCACGCCGGTGGACTCGACGCTGATCCCGCTTGGCGAGGTTCGGAGCGTCGACGGCACGCCATTCGACTTCCGAAAGCCCACGGCCATCGGCGCGCGCATCGACGCGCCGGACGAGCAGCTTCGCTACGGTGGAGGCTACGACCACAACTGGGTGCTCGATCGTGGAACCGCGGCGTCTGATGAGCCGCGGCATGCGGCGCGGCTCATCAGCCCCTCGACTGGACGTACGCTGGACATCAGCACGACCGAGCCTGGAGTCCAGTTCTACACCGGCAACTTTCTCGACGGCACCATCGTTGGAAAAAGCGGGCGTGCGTACCCACGCCGCTCGGGGCTGTGCCTCGAGACCCAGCATTTCCCAGACTCGCCAAATCACTCGAGCTTCCCGTCGACGATTCTGCGGCCCGGGACGACGTATCGATCGCGGACTGTGTTCGCGTTCGGTGTGGCGCCGTAGCCACTGCCCCAGCGCGCCTATCGAAGCACGAATCCAGGGTCGATCGCCGGACGCTTGACCGCGTTGCCAGCGATCCATCCCGTCATGTACATCCACTGCGTCATCCGCGTGAGTTTGGCGAAGTTGATGTTCTTGGGCTCGTCGCGCGGCGTATGGTAATCCGAATGTAGGTTTGTGGAAAAGAACAGCGACGGCACATTCCGCTCGGCGTACGGCACGTGGTCGCTACGGAAGTACCAGCCTTCGGGATGCGTCGGGCGATCCCATGACGAGTCGATCACGAACTTGCCCGTCAGCTTGTTCGCGTCGATCGCCATCTGCACGAGATCTGTCGAATTGCGGTGCGGAGGCTGCGAGCCGAGGAGCGCGGCGGTGTCGGGGTTGTTGCGGCCGATCATGTCGCCGTTGAGCACCGCCACCGTTTGCGCCAGGGGTACGATCGGATGAGCGACATAGTAACGCGATCCGAGCAGCCCGCGCTCCTCGGCGCCGTGGAACACGAACAGCGCGGACCGCTTGCTCGGTTGCTTGACCCAGGCGCGCGCGATCGCGAGCAACGCGACGCTCGTCGACGCGTTGTCGTCGGCGCCGTTCCAGATGGAGTCGCCGGCGACCGTGTATCGCACGCCGTCATGATCTTGGTGTGAGCTGAACAGAACGTACTCATCGCGCAGGGTCGGGTCGGTGCCGCGCACCATTCCGATGATGTTGACCGACGGCGACTCGAAGGTCTCCGACCGGAGGCGGATCTCCATCGGTTGAGGCTCGCGGAAGTCAGAGAGCGCCGCCCGATGTGCGAGTAGTACCGGTACCGCCGCTTGGGGCGCGCCAGCGGCGCCGCGTCCGCGTCCACCAGCGCCGGCGCCGCCACCGCCACCGGCATTTCGTACGAACCGTGGAACGCCGCCGATTACGTCGTACGCGCCCCGCATTTGGGTTTTGGCGATGCCGTCGAAGGCGATCTCGGCGATCGAGTCGGCGATGATGACGACGGCCGCGGCACCGCGCCGCGTGAATCGTGCAGCCTCGGGATTGAGTGCGGCGCGCGCGTAGTTCACTTCGTACGTGTTCGTCGTTGTGCGAACACTCGCCGGCGCCGGCGGCACCAGCGTGGCGACGACGATCTTGCCGCGCACCTCGACCGTGCTGTCGCTGCCATCGCCGACGAACATCGTCGTCCCCGCCACGTCCGCCGCCGCGTTTGACGTAGGCGTGATGTCACTCCATAGCGCGAGCGGCCGGCCGCGAATCGTCACTGAGCTCGAGCTCGTGGAGATCCGGGTGCGGCGCATGTTCCACCATTGGAAGTAGGTACCGTCCTCGCCGCGGGGAGCGAGACCGATCTTCCGCATCTCGTCGGCCAACCACATGGAGGCGCGCATCTCGTCGAGCGTCCCGGCTTCACGCCCGCGCATCGCGTCGCCGGCGAGCGCGTACATGTCACGCTTGAGATCGGCCTCGCGAATCGCCGACATGGCCGCCGGCGGACGAGTCGTCGACGCGGTCGGGGACTTGGACGACTGGGCCGCGAGCGTCGAGGCGGCCACGAGTACGATCACGGCGAGACAAGCTGGGCGCATGGCAATGGGTGTGGTGTTGCCGTCGAACGTAAGCGCCAAACGGCTGAAGAGACAGGTGGTGTCCGTCGCTCGCGACGGCGGTAAGATTCTCGTCATGTCCATGCCCACGTTCTTGCGAGCCGGTCTTCTGTTGCTTTGCGCGATGTCAGCGAGCGGGCAATCGATTCCGGGCGCGGTGCTCGCGAAGCAGGAGCCGCACCATCATCTCGTCTATGAAGACTCCACGATTCGCGTCCTTCGGGTCCGTGTGCCCGCGCACGACACGACGCTGTTGCACGAGCACGACCCCGACTACTTCTGGGTCGCGCTTGGCGCGAGCACGGTGGTCAACGTGAAGCCCGGTTCCCCCGACGCCAACATCACCTCGGGCGATCTGAGCTTTCATTATACTTTCGGAAAGTTCGCACACATCGCGCGAAATCCCGGGGCGGTCCCGTTCGACAATATCACCGTCGAGCTGCTCGAGCCGCAGACTGACCCTCGGAATCTGTGCGAGCCGGCACGCGCGGATGCGCCACTCGATTGTCCTTCGACATCGTCGGCGTTTTTCACTGGTGTGGTCGAGCATCCGGCGCTGACGACCGCACACCTGCGGGTCAGCCTTCTTACTATATCGGCCGGCGGCACTCTTCAGCCCGGGGCGCGGACGAACGATGTGTGGCTGATCGCAGTCGATTCAGCAGATGCCGGTCGCGGCCTGGTGATCGAAGGTAAAGGGGGATGGGTCGGCGGAACGTTCCGAGCGCGTCGCGAAGGAACATGGACGATTCGAAACAAAGGGAAATCGCCGATTCGGGTTGTTGCACTCGTGCGCGTGTGAGGT
>DASYSU010000134.1:0-2082 GCA_036002925.1 Gemmatimonadaceae bacterium
GCGACGCCCGGTTCTCGCGGCCCAGGGAGTCGCGTGAAGATCGCGATCTTGTTCGACGGCGCGTCGGCGTATGCGACGAAGCCCGACCAACTCATCCTCGGCACCGTCGAGGCGATCGAAAAGGCGCTCGTGTCGGAAGGCAACGAGGTCGGCTACATCCCGGTCTACCAGGACGGGAAGTGGATCGAGAAGATGCGCCGCGGGAAATTCGATCTCGCCTTCAATATGTGCGAGGGCATCGACGGCATCGCGACACTCGAGTCGGCGGTCATCTCGGTCCTCGAGCTCTTTAAGATTCCGTTCACGGGCGCGTCGAGCTACACGACTGCGGTCTGCCTCCGCAAGCACGTCATCAACGGCCTGCTCGCCAAGGCCGGGCTTCCGATTCCGAGATTCGCCGCCATTCGTCGCGGCGATCCGCTGGTGAGCGTCGGATTCCCGGCCATCGTCAAGCCGGCCGCCGAGGATGCGTCGCTCGGCGTCGAGCAACGGTCGGTGGTGCGTAACACGCGCCAGCTCGCCGCGCGCGTCGACGCGATGCTCGAGTTGTGGGACGAGGTGCTCATCCAGCGCTACGTCGAAGGCCGCGAGGTCAACGTCGGCGTACTCGGCGACACCGTGCTGCCGATCGCCGAGATCGATTTCGGCAAGATGCCGGCCGGACGCTGGCGCATCGTGACGTATCAGTCCAAATGGTCCACGGGCAGCGTCGACGACGTCGGCGCCGAGCCTCGATGCCCGGCGCGATTGTCGGCCAAGGTCGCGACAGAGACGCGTCGCGTCGCGCTCCGAGCGTGGAGGCTGGCCGGCGGATTCGGCTACGGGCGCGTGGACATGCGCATCGACGCCAACGGTCAGCCGTGGATCCTCGAGGTCAACGCGAATCCAGACATCGCGCCCGACGCCGGGCTCGCCCGCATGGCGCGCGTCGCGGGCATCGAATATCCGGCGCTCATTCGGGACATCTGCGAGTTGGCGCTCGCCAAGGCGAGAGAAGTTCCGCCGTCGGACGAGTGGATTCTCGCTCAGAGGTTGTCGGGCGTCGAGAACGCGCGCCCGGAGCTCGACTTGTTTGCTGTCACCCAGGAGTAAGGTGTCGGTGAGACTCGGAGCCCTGCAAAAGGGGCATCGAAATCGGATTCGTGAAATACTCGACGCGACGTCCGTCTTCCGCGATGAGGAAGTGCGGGTGGCGCTCGAGTTGTTCGACGAGACCTTCGCCGCGGGACCGGCGCGAGCGCCGTACGATCCGGGCGACGGCGTGGCGAATTACGAGTTCGTCGGGTCGTTCTCGCGCGAAGGTCAACTCGTCGGATATGTCTGTTACGGAGCGACGGCAGGCACGGATCGGACCTACGATCTGTACTGGATCGCGATGCATCCGGAATTTCAGGGCGAAGGGGGCGGCTCGCAGTTGCTTGGAGAGGTCGAGCGGCGTCTTCGGCAACGGGAAGCGCGATTGCTCGTCGTCGAGACATCGTCTCGCGACGACTACGCGCCGACGCGGCACTTTTACGAAGCGCACGACTACGACCGCGCGGCGAGTCTCAGCGATTATTACGCTCCCGGCGACCACCGGGTGATCTATACGAAGCGGCTGAGTGATTCTTGAGCGTCCAAGCAGGTCATGCAGTTCAGGCTGTCCGGGCAGTCCAACATCGACCACACTTGGGAGTTGTTCCGCATGAGTGACTGGCAGAAGAGTATCCACGAGAGCGTCGACACACTCGATAAGCTGGCGAAGACATTTGGCGACGACGTCATCGACGTCGAGGGTCTGGCGCCGGCGTTCGACAACTTCCAGATGCGGATCACGCCGAACGTTCTGGCGACCATCAAGGAAGTCGGCGATCCGATGTGGCAGCAATACGTGCCCACGACGCAGGAGCTCGACATCGTCGACGGCGTGATCGACTCGCTCGACGAAGACGGCGACTCGCCAGTGCCGAACATCACGCATCGGTATCCCGATCGCGTGCTGTTCCTCGTCAGCCCCATCTGCGCGACCTACTGCCGGTTCTGCACGCGACGCCGCAAAGTCGGTGATCCGGAAAAGATCCCGCTCAACCAATACGACTCGGC
>DASYSU010000135.1:0-12787 GCA_036002925.1 Gemmatimonadaceae bacterium
CGCGCGCGATTGGCGGCTTCCCGACGGCGCCGTCGGCGAGTGGACGGAGTTGGATCGCGACGAGTTTTCGCTCGAGGCATTCGTCGAGGGCTCCGAGCGCGATCGGTTCATCGAGTTCTGGAACCTGGTGTTCATGCAGTACGATCGTCAGGCAGATGGAACGCTCGTCCCGCTGCCAAAGCCATCGGTCGACACGGGGGCCGGTCTCGAGCGCATCTCGGCGATCACACAGGGCGTGACGATGGTCTTTCACAACGACCTCTTCTCGCCGCTCATCGCAGCCGTAGAAAAAACAGTCGGCATCGACTACTGGGGGCGCGACAGCGACGAGCCGCGCACGGGTGTGAAGATTCGCGGAGGACACGGCGGCGGCGGCGGCGGCGTAGTCGCAAACGCCGTGTATCCCGCGTCATTCCGCGTGTTGGCCGATCACGCGCGTGCCGTGGCGTTTTTGCTTGCGGACGGCGTGTTTCCGTCGAACGAGGGACGCGGCTACGTCTTGCGCCGAATTCTACGCCGCGCGGTGCGTCACGCATGGCTGCTTGGCCGTCGCGAGCCGACGCTGGTCACGGTGGTCGAAGCGGTCATCGAGTTGATGAGCGACGTGTATCCCGAGCTCCGCCAGCGCGCCTCGCATATCGTCAACACCACGCGCGTAGAGGAGCAAAGCTTCCTCGCGACGATCGAAGGCGGGCTCGCACGATTCGAGCAACTGGCACCGGCGCAGACGGCGGATGGCGGCGCCGAAATTCGAGGCACGGTCAGTGGCGAAGACGCATTCCGTCTCTACGACACGTTTGGATTCCCGATCGACCTGACGGAGCTGATGGCGCGCGAGCGCGGCTACGTCGTTGACATTTCCGGCTTCGAGACGGCGCTGGAGGGCCAGCGCCGACGGTCGCAGGACGAACGCAAGGCCAAGCGTGTCGGCGTCGAGGCCAACGCGCTCGACGACTTGAGCGCCTGGCAAACCGCGCCTGACTCGACGCGCCCCGAAGCCTCGTTCGTCGGCTACGACGTCGTCGAGATCGAGACGCAGGTTAGCGCCGTTCAATACCTGCCCGACGGTCGCGTCGCCATGATGCTCCGCGAGTCACCGTTCTACGCCGAGTCGGGCGGGCAGATCTCCGACCGCGGCGAGATCGTCGGCGACGGCTGGCGCGTCGATGTCGACGACGTCAAGAAGATAGATGGTCGACCGGCGGCGATCGGCAAGCTCACGGGTGCGTTCACGTTCGGCCGCGCCACAGCGCGGATTCCGAGCGATCGGCGTCTCGACACCGAGCGCAATCACACGGCGACGCATCTCTTGCACGCCGCGTTGCGCCAGGTATTGGGCGAGACCGTGCACCAAGCCGGTTCGCTCGTCGCTCCGGAACGATTGCGTTTCGATTTTACTCATCACGGCCCCGTCAATGCCGAGCGCTTGACGGAGGTCGAGGCGATCGTGAATCGCGAGATCTGGCGCAGCACGCCGGTGACGACGCGCGAGCTGCCGTACCAGGAGGCACGCTCGCTCGGCGCCATGGCGCTGTTCGGCGAGAAGTACGGTGACGTGGTGCGCGTCGTCTCCATTCCGAACTTCTCGATGGAATTGTGCGGCGGCACGCACGTGCGCAACACGGCCCAGATCAGCCTCTTCAAGATCGTCGCCGAAACCGGCGTCGCGGCAGGTGTGCGTCGCATCGAGGCCGTGACGGGCCCCGGCGCGTACGATCTCGTCCGCGGCGAGGAACGCGCACTGCATCGAATCGCCGAGCTGCTCAAGTCGCCGGTTGATACGCTGGAGCGACGCGTCGCCGGGTTGCTCGAGGAGCGACGCGCCCTCGAGCGTCGCCTCGAGGAATCGATGCGCGGTGGCGGCGATCAGCTACAGACGCTGTTGCAGCGCGCACAATCCATCGGGCCCAACGGCTCGCGACTCGTCGCCAGCGTTGTCCGCGCCGGTGATGTGAAGGAACTGCAATCGCTCGGCGACGCCGTTCGCGAAAAGCTCGGGAGCGGCGTCGGCGTTCTCGCCGCGAGCTTCGACGACGGCAAGAACACGCTACTCGTCGTCGTCACGGACGATCTGCGCGATCGCGGTGTGCGTGCGGACGCACTGATCAAAGACATCGCCGCCGTGGCGGGCGGCCGCGGCGGCGGGAAGCCACACATGGCACAGGCGGGAATCCCCGATGCGTCTCGCTTCGAGGAGGCGTTCGCCCGCGCTCCCGAGTTAGTGCGCAGCGCCCTCGGCGGGTCGGCGTGATCCTGGCCGAATGGCTGCGTCACCGCACGCCGACACCCCCGGCGCAACTTGCGGCGAGAATTCAGGAGACGCTCAGCGAACGGTGCAACGCCGACGCGACCGCGGCCGCGGATTTGTGCATCGCCGCCGCCGACGAGTTGCTGCGCGATTTGTTATCGCGACCATCCGCCGGGCGTGAGTCCGCCCTCGACTTGCTGACGGTCGACGCGCTGGTGACGTACGCGTTCGAGGCGGCGAGCGACGATGCTAGTTCTCTTGCGGTTCGGGCCGAGCAGGCGATGACTCGTCTCGCCGCGGCGGCACGTGAATGACCGCTGGCTAACCGCACTGACCTCTTCGCCTCTGGAGTCACGCCAGTGAACACCGACGTGCGACAGCACTTTTCCGCCGGGCTGCGCGAGCTCGCCACGCTCGCCGAAAAGGTCGCGGATCAAATGGGGCCGGCGCTCGAGCAGGCGTTCGCGATGGTGCGCGAGACTGTCCGCGGTGGCGGGACGCTCTTCTTTTGCGGCAATGGCGGGAGCGCCGCCGATGCACAGCACATCGCCACCGAGTACGTGGTTCGCTACATGCGAGAGCGGCGAGGCTATCCCGCCATCGCGCTGACGACCGATACGTCGCTCCTGACCGCGGCCGCAAACGACATGGGCTTCGAGGCCGTGTTCGCTCGCCAGGTGAACGCGCTCGCGCGGCCCGGCGATCTGCTCGTCATACATTCGACGAGCGGGAACTCGCCGAACGTGGTGGCCGCCGCAAAGGCCGCGCGCGCCAAAGATGTTCGCGTTCTCGCGCTCAGCGCGCGGGACGGCGGAGAGCTGCGCGGATTCGCCGATCACACGATCGTGATTCCCACGCCTCGCACGGATCGCGCGCAAGAGCTGCATTTGTGCATCGAGCATCTCATCTGTGAACTCGTGGAGCGGGAGCTATGATCGGCTTGAAGGGCAAGCGCGCGCTCATTACGGGCGGTTCGCGCGGGATCGGCGCTGCGACGGCTCGCGTGTTCGCCGAGCACGGAGTCCATGTCGCCATTGGATACCACCGGCGCCGCGACGACGCTGAAGCGCTCGCTCGATCGCTCCGCGAGTCGCATGGCGTTACCGCCGTCGCGCACGCAACCGACATCTCCACCGCATCCGGCGCCGACGAGCTGGTGGCGTTGGCCGTCGAGAATCTCGGCGGACTGGATTTCTTCGTCGCGAACGCCGGCATCTGGCCGTGCGACGACGTCGCGCTCCGTGACATGTCCGATAAGCAATGGGAGCGGACGATCGCCGAGAACGTCAATTCCGTTTTTTACACGACGCGTGCCGTGATGCGATGCATCAGCGATCACGGACGTATCGTGCTCGTGTCGAGCACTGCTGGTCAGCGCGGCGAAGCCTATCACGCCGACTACGCCGCGTCGAAGGGCGCGATGATCTCGCTGGTCAAGTCGCTCGCGCCCGAGATGGGAAAGCGCGACATCACGGTGAACAGCGTCGCTCCAGGTTGGGTCGATACTGAGATGTGTGAGATCCCGTTCGCGAATGGCGGCCGAGAGAGAATTGCTGCCGGCATTCCGATCGGCCGCATCGCCGATCCGCGCGACATCGCGGGTCCGATTGTATTTCTTTGCTCGGATCTCGCGCGACACATCACCGGCGAGATCGTCAACGTGAACGGCGGCAGTGTGCTCTGCGGATGATCGTTCTCCTCTTTACCGGCGGAACGATCTCGATGCGACACGACGCTGCTGCCGGCGGGGCGGTGCCGAGTCTCACCGGGCGAGACATCCTCGCATTGGCTCCGGGCATCGATCGTCTCGCGGAGCTCGACGTCGACGACTGGGGCGCGTACCCCGGTCCTCACATGACCGTCGAGCGAATGTGGACGCTGCGACGGCGAATCATCGAGCATCTGGCGCGTCCCGAAGTTGACGGAATCGTGGTTACGCACGGCACCGACTCGCTCGAGGAATCTGCGTACTTGCTCGCGAGATCCGTGGAAAATGAAAAGCCGATCGTATTTACCGGCGCGATGCGCACGTCGAGCGAGCTCGGATGGGACGGACCTGGTAACCTCGGCGCGGCTGTTCGCGTCGCCGTGAGCGAAGAGGCGCGGGGCTGTGGCGTCATGGTCGTCATTTCCGACCGCATCTTCACCGCGCTCGACGTAACGAAAGTGCACACGAGCGCGATCGAGGCGTTCGACAGTCCGGGTCTCGGACCGCTCGGCGTCATCGACGACGGCAGAGTGATTTTTCGCCGCGCGCTACCGTCGCCGACGCCGATTCTCGCGCCACCGACGTTGGCGACGCCTGTCGACATCGTCTACGCATATGCCGGCGCGGACTCTCGGCTCATCGACGCGTCGCGCGAAACCGGACGCGGAATTGTCATCGCGGGGATGGGGCGGGGAAACATCCCGCCGGCGATGGTTGACGGCCTCGATCGATGGATCGCTGAAGACAAACCCGTGGTCATCACGTCGCGCGCGTTCCGCGGCCGGGTCGGATGCACGTACGGCTATCCCGGTGGAGGGCGCCGACTCGCCGAACGAGGCGCCATTTTCGCTGGGCCGCGCCGACCGCAACAGGCGCGCATCGATGTGATGCTCGCGCTCGGAGCGGGCTACAATGTGGCGGAGGTGCGGGAGCTACTCGAGAGTGTGTGAGCCGTGTCGCTCGACGCGGACGGGTTCCCAGCGCACGAAGCAGCGCCAATCGTATTCGCGCGCGGCGCGGATCTGATCGGGGAATCCGAAGCAGTCGGTCCACCCTTCCTGTTCGGCGCGCCAGCGGCAATCCCACACGAATTCGTAGACGCGGGTCTCGCTGCCGGTGTGGACCTGCACCGTTCCGACAAAGTCCGAGCAACCGGAGCGGCCGCGGAGCGAGATGCCTTCGATCGGTAGATGCGGCTCGGTGGACAGCATTTGGGCGAGCAGACGCCTCACCTTGATCTGCGGCGCGAAGCCCTCGACCCTGATGTGCTCTGAGCCGCCGGTCGCGCAGTAACTGCGAACGGCGTTTTTGAAGGTGTCTGCGGCGCGCGATCGATCGAGCAGCTGTTCGAACTCAGTCAAGCGGAACCTCGGATGGCTGGGCAAACAGGTGGCTGTGGGGCTCAACAAATATCGCCAATGACGCGTCCAAGTTGAAGTGGCTAGCTATCTTCACGCGCGAGGCCGATCGGGCTATCCTCAAGCTCGACCTCGATTCCCTGAACCAACCTCATGATCGCCTTGCATCCCCCGCCAGCAGTGCTCGAGATCGCCGAAAACCTCGAGGACGCCGGTTTTGAAGCGTGGTGCGTTGGCGGGGCGATCCGTGACGCTCTCCTCGGCCACCCCGATCTAGACTGGGATCTGGCGACGTCGGCAACACCGGTCCAAGTCCGCGAGCTGTTCGGCATGCGTCGGACGGTTCCGGTCGGCGTCGAGTTCGGCACCGTGGGCGTGCTCGACCGCGCAGGGACGATGCACGAGGTCACGACGTTTCGACGCGACGTTCGGACCGACGGCCGACACGCCGAAGTGGAGTTCGGCGTTTCGCTCGACGATGACCTGGCGCGCCGCGATTTCACGATCAACGCGATCGCGTATTCGCCGCGGCGCAACGAGGTGCGCGACCCGTTCGATGGCCAGCGCGATTTGGCTCGTAAGCTCGTGCGCGCCGTGGGCGATCCGGAAGCTCGTATGCGCGAGGATCGACTTCGCGCACTGCGAGCAATTCGCTTCGCGGCGCGCTTCGACTTTGCGATTGATCCGGCAACGCGCGACGCCATAGCGGCCAGCGCTCCGTTTCTCGGTCGTCTGTCGCCGGAGCGCGTCAAGCAGGAGCTCGATAAAACACTCGAGCAAGTCCGATGTCCGAGCACCGCGTTCGCCGTGTGGCAATCGACCGGAGCATTCGCCACGTTGGTTCCGGCACTTGCAACAGCGTCGCCGGAGGCGCTCGCGGTGACCGACCATCTCGCGCAACCGGGATCGGCGAAGCGGCCGGCGCGGCGGGCAATTCGGTTCGCTGGATTGCTCCTGGGACTTGGCGCCAAAGCCGCGGAGCAGGTGCTCGTGTCGCTCCGCGCGTCGCGTCACGAGACCCAGGCCGTTGCGGTCCTGATCGATCGATGGCATGCGCATGGACAATCGATCGCCGACGCGCTCGTGGCTCAACAGCCCATCGCGGACGTCGCTGTGCGGCGATGGGTCGCCGGCATCGGACGCCTCCAAATCGGCTCATTCATGCGACTCGCCGCTGGGGTTTGGCATGCGGCTCGCGCTCGGGGAACGACCGTTCCCACTGACCGCGCGGCTCGCCAGTTGTATCGACGCATGCTGCGCATCGCCCTGCGCGACCCGATCGATCTCGGCTCGCTCGCGATCGACGGCGACGATCTTCGACGCGCCGGCATACCGGCCGGGCCCGGGCTCGGTAAGATTCTTCAAGCGCTGCTCACCGCGGTGCTCGAGGACCCCGATCGCAACACGACCGATTGGCTGATGCGCGAAGCCGAGCGACTTCACGCGCGGCTGTTGTCGTGACGCGGTCGGCGAACGAATGACACGAGGAAGCGACACGATATGTTTTTTCGCGGTCGACAACCCGAAGCGTCGATCTGGCGCCGTTTCCGCGTGAGCGCCGATGGATTCACGTTCGAGCAGGAGGACGACCATTTCACGGCGCACATCGTCGCCAACGCCGAGCGTGTCGTCGACCTGTTCTACGCACTGAGCGATCAGCTCCCGCCGGCGGTCGATGTCGTGATCGATGATTTGCGCAGTGGACGATCGTGGAAAGGCGAAGCCGTCGCGTTGCCCGACGTGCGCGAGGCCGTCGCGCGACTCAAAGTGTTGGTGGCACGGTACGGTGGCGTCGAGTTATCGGTGTACACAAGTGAAGATCAGCTCACGCTGAACCCGTACCTCGAGCTGTTCATCTACGCACGCACCGATCGGTGGTTGTATCTGCTCGAGGGCAAGGGCCTCGAGGAGCAGCCGAGTGTTCATACCAAGAGTTGGAAAACGAACCGCCAACATTTTCCGGCGGCGCCGGACCTCGTGAACGCCGTCACGGCGGCGGCTGAGCGGCTCGGTCTGCAGCCCGCGTGACGCGCGCGGCGCTGGCGTACGGAGTTGCGGCCGCGGCTGCGAACGTGGCCGGCGCGGTCGCCGTTGCGAGTCGCACGACATGGACGCTGCGCGCCCTCGACGCGCTCCTCTCGTTTGCGGCAGGATTCCTCATTTCGGTTTCGGTGGTCGACCTTTTTCCGGACTCGATCGCCGTCGCCGGACCAATCGCGCCAGCGGTTGTGCTCCTCGCGTATCTCACCGTCCATCTCACGCAGCACACGATTGGGCGGCACTTTCACTTTGGCGAGGAAACACACTCCGTGTCCGAAATCGTGAGCATTTCGGCGCTCGTCGGACTGCTCATGCATACGTTCGTCGACGGTGTCGCCGTGGCGAGTGGCCTGCTCGTGAGCAATCGACTTGGGGCGTTGGTCTTCGTCGCCATTCTCTTGCACAAGTTTCCCGAAGGATTGGCGATCTCGAGCTTGTTCCTGGCCGCCGGCGCTAAGCGAGGGAAGGCGATCCTTGCCGCGGCGGCCCTCGGCGCGATGACGATTGCCGGCGTGCTGCTCACGGATCAGTGGAGTTTTCTGAGAGTGTACGGGCTCGCGATCTCCGCCGGCGTCACGTTGTACGTCGGCGCGTCGAATCTCGTGCCGGAGTTGCAGGACCGGCCTGGTCCTCGCATTCCGTTGAGCTTCGTCGCGGGCTGCGGGCTGTACTTCGTCGCGCGTAGCCTGGCCCGCGTGTAGAACAAGGACGAGCCGATGCCCGAACGACGCAAACGCACGAGCGAAGAGCAGGACTCCGAGCGCGGAACGGCATCGCTGTTCGAGCGGAAATCGCAGCAGCCCCTCGCGGCGCGCATGCGCCCACGAACGCTCGACGACATCGTCGGCCAACGACACCTCCTCGCGCCGGGCAAACCACTGCGGGACGCGATCGAGAAGGGAAGCGTGGGTTCGATGATTTTCTGGGGGCCGCCGGGCAGCGGAAAAACGACCATCGCGAAGGTGATTGCACAGTACACCGATCGCGAGTTCGTCTCGTTCTCCGCCGTGACTGAAGGCGTCCCGCGCGTGCGAGAGATCGTGGCCGAGGCGGAGGCGCGCCGTCGAATGGGGCGCGGGACGATTTTGTTCGCCGACGAGATCCATCGATTCAACAAGGCGCAGCAGGACGCGTTTCTTCCGCACGTGGAGGCGGGGACGATCACCCTGATCGGCGCAACGACGGAGAATCCTTCCTTCGAGATCAATGGTGCGCTGCTGTCACGCGTGCGTGTATTCGTTCTCCAGGCGCTCACGCCCGAAGATCTTCGCGCACTGATCGCCCGCGCGCTCTCCGATACGGAGCGCGGTCTTGGTGATTGGGATCTGGAAGTGGATCAAGACGCCGTCGATTTGATCTCGACGGAGGCCGACGGCGACGCGCGTCGCGCACTCACGGTGCTCGAGGCGGCTGCCGATCATGTTGGACGCGGCGGTCGGGTCACCGTCGAGATCGCGCGCGACGCGCTGCAGCTCCGTTTCGCCAAGTACGACAAGGGCGGCGAAGAGACGTACAACATGCTGAGCGCGTTCCACAAAAGTCTGCGCGGCAGTGATCCGCAGGGCGCGCTGTACTGGATGGCGCGGATGATCGAGGGCGGCGCCGATCCGATGATCATCTTTCGTCGCTCGATCGCCATGGCGGCTGAAGACGTCGGGCTGGCCGATCCGGAGGCGCTCAAACTCGCGGTCGCGGCTCGTGACGCCTTCCACATGCTCGGGCCGCCGGAGGGCTATCTTCCACTCGCGCAGATGATCGTGTACCTGGCGACGGCGCCGAAGTCCAACAGCTCCAAGGTCGCGCTGAGCGCAGCGCTCGAAGCGGCCCGAGAGCACCCTGCCGAAGGCGTCCCGCTGCACGTGCGGAACGCCCCCACCGGGCTGATGAAGGAACTGGGGTACGGGGTGGGGTATCAATACGCGCACGATTCGCCGGAGGCATACATCCCGCAGGAGTATCTTCCGGAGCGTCTGCGCGGCTCGCGGTTTTACGAGCCGGGTCCATTCGGATTCGAGAAAGAAATCGCCAAACGATTGGCGTGGTGGGAGGACCTCCGGCGACGGGCGAACGAGGAGGCCGAGTAATGGTGCGGCGGGGCTTTCATGGGGAGGGTATGATGAGGAAACTCGTAGGTGTGATGGCGGTCACCGCGGCGCTCGCCGCCATCGGCGTTGGATGTTCTGCGCTCGGACACGCGGGGTTCGAGGATCCAGTCGTGCATCTGCGCGACGTCCGTGTGCGCGGCATCGGGCTGAACGGCGGAAGCTTGGACGTGCTGCTCAACGTCTACAACCCGAATCACTACCGACTCGACGCGACGCGGCTCACATACAAGGTCGCGCTGGCCGGCGATAGCGTCACATTGGCCACGGGAGCGCTCGACAGTCGCTTTACCGTTCAGGAGAAAGACTCGACGACGGTGACGATCCCGGTCACGTTCACGTACGCCGGTGTCAACGCCGCGGGACGGAGCATTCTGAACACCGGTGCCGTCGACTATCATGTCTTGGGCGATGTGACGGTGGGGTCGCCGGTCGGAAGCTTCACGGTGCCGTATTCGTCGACTGGGCGCTTCACGACCACGGGTATGGGACGTTAGTCGTTTGACAACGAGGATTCTCACATAAGTCGCGAACCGATCGTCGTCGCGTCGCCGGCGGAGCGCGCGCTGCTCGTCGGCGCGCCGCTCAAGCGGCCAGGCGCCCGCCGCGTGGCCGGCATGCACTTGCAAGAGCTGGCGGAGCTCGCCGACACGGCAGGCGCCATCGTCGTCGGCGAGCTGACGCAACACATCGACCGTCCCGACTCGCGGACCTACCTCGGCTCTGGCAAGATCGACGAGCTGCGTGAGCGCGTGAACGAGACCAACGCGACGCTCGTGCTGTTCGACGACGAGCTGTCGCCGAGTCAAGGCAAGAACATCGAGGACGCCATCGGCACGCGCGTGATGGATCGCGCCGAGCTCATTCTCGACATTTTCGCAACGCGCGCACGCACGAGCGAAGCGAAAATCCAAGTCGAGCTCGCGCAACTCGAGTACATGCTGCCGCGACTCACGCGAATGTGGACCCACCTCGAGAAATTCCGGGGTGGCATCGGCGTTCGTGGTCCCGGAGAAACTCAGCTCGAGACGGACCGGCGACTGATCAACCAGCGCATCAAGGTCCTCAAAGAACGCCTGCACGATGTGCAACGCGGCCGCTCGATCCAGCGGCAGTCGCGCCAGTCGGAGTTCAAAGCGTCGCTCGTCGGCTACACGAATGCGGGGAAGTCATCGATCCTGCGCGCGCTGTCGGGCGCGCAGGAGATTTTCGTCGAGAATCGATTGTTCGCCACGCTCGACCCGCTCACGCGTGACGTCGACCTGGGCGACCATGCACACGTGCTGGTCACGGACACGGTGGGATTCATTCGCAAGCTACCTCACCACCTGGTCGCATCGTTCCGCGCCACGCTCGAGGAGACACGCGAGGCCAACCTCCTTCTCCACGTGATCGATGCGAGCTCTCCGTCGTGGGAAGAGCAGCGAGTGGTCGTCGACCAGGTGCTCGACGAGCTCGGAGTGAAAGACATCCCGAAAGTTCTCGTCTTCAACAAGATCGATCTCTTGGAGCACGACGCGTTGCTCGCGCTCCAAGACCGCATCGGCGCGCTCGTCCCGTCGTCGGTCTTCGTCTCGTCGATCGCCGATGGCGGCCTCGAGCCGCTGCGGCGCACGCTGTCGGCTTCGATTCGCACGCGTCGTCCACTGCGCAACATCTTCCTCTCGCCGTCGGACGGAAAACTGCTTGCTGAGATCCATCGCGAGGGCGAAGTACTCGGTCAGCGCATGGAGGGGGAACGACTTCTCGTCGAGGCGCGGGTTGACGAGGCGCTTGCCGGCCGCTTGCGGCGCGCCGGCGCCGAGGTCAGCGCGAATGGAAAAGCCCCGCACGTTTAGTGCGGGGCTTTTCCATCCGGGGCATGGTCACGCACGGACTCGAACCGTGGACCTCTGCTGTGTGAAAGCAGCGCTCTAACCAGCTGAGCTACGCGACCCCAACTGCCACAATTTATCGATCATGCCGGCAGCGTACTAGTCAGGGTCGAGGGTTGAGGGTTGAGGGTGGAGGGAATGTGCGCGGCGCTTCGCGCCGCTCACCTGCATTATGAACTGCGCCGTAGACCCATGCAGTTGAGCGCCGCAGGCGCCAACCTTCCCTGTACCCTCAACCCTCCACCCTCAACCCTGTAGTCATGGTCCCGGCAGGGCTCGAACCTGCGACCGTTGGATTATGAGTCCACTGCTCTAACCGACTGAGCTACGGGACCGGGCACTTCGGTACTTAGAATGGCGACCGCACGAGCGCAAGCGATGAGCGTCCGCGCTACGGACTCGCACTCGTGAGCTGGCCCGACATGAATGCGTCGTACGCGTCGACCACTTCATCGGCGGACACGGTCGCCGCGCCAAGCTTGCCGACTTCGACGCCTGCCGCATAGTTGGCGATGATCGCCGCCTCCGTCGGCGTTCCACCGGCCGCCAAGACGAGCGCGAGATACGCCGTCACCGTGTCGCCCGCGCCCACAACGTCGTAGACCTCACGCGCCACGGTCGGCACACGCTTCACCATGCCGCCGGCGGACACCAACGCCATGCCGCGCTCACCGAGCGTCAACAGCAAATGTTCGACGCCCAGCCGAGACAACGTCGAGGGAAGCGCTTCCGGATGATCGAGGTCGACGTCGGCGCCGAGCGCGGCCTCGAGCTCGCGGCGGTTCGGTTTGAAGATCGTCGCTCCGCGATACAGAAAGAAATTCCGATACTTGGGATCGACGACGATCGGAATCTTCTTCGCGCGCGCTGCGTCCATCGCGCCTTCAATCACGCGAGGAACCAGCACGCCTTTGTTGTAGTCTTCGAACACCAGTGCATCGGCATCGGCAACGGCGGAACGAACGACCGATAGCAGCCGATCCACTTCATCGCCGTCGAGATCGGCGTCCTCCTCTTCATCGACGCGCACAACCTGCTGCGACCGTGCGACGATCCGCGTCTTCGTGGTCGTCGGCCGCTCGACGGTGACGAGGGAACCCAGGTGCGCCTCGATCGCCTCGAGCATCGCGCACAGTTGCCGACCGCCTGAATCGTCGCCAATGGCCGCGACCAAGTCGACCTCGGCGCCGACCGCTCGCACGTTTTGCGCGACATTTGCCGCGCCGCCGAGTGCGTGCCGACGCTCGCGGACGCGAACGACCGGAACAGGCGCCTCGGGTGAGATCCGCTCGACGTCGCCCCGGAGGTAGACGTCCAGCATCGCGTCGCCGACGACGGCGACCCGGCAGCGAGACGCCGCGTCGAGGAGGGAGAGCAAGCGGTCGCGGGTGAGCGAACGGGGCATGGGCGCACAAGGTAGCCGTCGCGGTGACGCGGGGTCAACCGAATGGCTGTCT
>DASYSU010000136.1:0-2609 GCA_036002925.1 Gemmatimonadaceae bacterium
GAAAGTTATGGGCACAAGGTGGCGGTGCCGAGCGCGATGGCGGCGCGGCGGACGAGCCCGATCGTGCTCGACGCGAAGCTCGACGAAGCCGCGTGGCAGAAAGCGGAACCGATCACCGAGTTCAAGCAAATCGATCCCGAGGAAGGAAAGCCCGCGTCGCAGCGAACCGAGGTTCGTTTCCTGTTCGATGACGACGCGCTCTACGTCGGCGCGAAGATGTACGACTCAGAGGGCGGCAAGGGCGTCATCACGCGGCTGGTGCGGCGTGATGGGCAATTCGACTCCGACTTCCTCGAGCTCGTGATCGACGGATACCACGATCATTTGAGCCGCGCCTTCTTCGATCTCAACCCATCGGGATCGAAGGACGATTACATCGGCATCGGAACGTCGTGCTGCGACAACTCGTGGGATCCCGTCTGGGAAGCCGCGACGCACATCGACGCCGACGGCTGGACGGCGGAGATACGAATCCCGTACGGTCAGCTCCGCTTCTCGCGCGACTCGGTGCAGACGTGGGGACTGCAAGTCCGGCGATTCATCAAGCGAAGGGACGAGCAGGATCAATGGGCGTTTTGGGGAAAGACGGAAGCCGGCGGTCCGTCGCGATTCGGCCACCTCGAAGGACTGCGCATCCCGAACGCGTCGTCGCACCTCGAGATGCTGCCGTACGTCGTGAGCAAGTCGTCATCTGTCGCCTCGGCACCTGGCGATCCGTTCGCCGACCACGGCCGGCCAACGATGCGCGCCGGCCTCGACCTCAAGGATCGCCTCACGTCGAACCTGACGCTCGACGCGACGGTCAATCCCGACTTCGGCCAGGTCGAGGTCGACCCGGCCGTGCTCAACCTCTCCGCGTTCGAGACGTTCTTCCCCGAGAAGCGGCCCTTCTTTGTCGAAGGCGCGCAGATCTTCGACTTCGGCGGATTGAGCTGCAACTTCTGCAGCAACGTCGAAGGGATGAGCAGTTTCTATTCGCGTCGCGTCGGACGCGCGCCCACCGGCGCGTCATTGGCCACGGATCCGAATCAGTTCGCCGACGTCCCCGACGCGACGACCATTCTCGCCGCGGGAAAGATCACGGGCCGAACGGCGAGCGGATTCACGGTGGGTCTGCTCAACGCGGTGACCGGACAGGCGAACGCCAAGGTGCAAACGCTTACCGGCGACCGCGCGACGCAGGAAGTCGAGCCGTTGGCGAACTACTTCGTCGGGCGTCTCAAGCACGACTATCTGAACGGGAACCTGGTCGTCGGCGGAGTCGTGAGCGGTGTCGCGCGGAGGATCGACGACGACTTCGCGCCGCGCTTGGCGAAGCATGCCGAGATGTACGGCAATGACCTGTTCTACACGTGGAACGATCACATGTACTCGTTTCGCGCGCAGGGTGCGTTGACCAACGTCACGGGCGATCCGCGCGAGATTCTGCTGCGCCAGCAGTCGAGCGCGCGATACTTCCAACGTCCTGATCGTGGCGCGGGTTCGGGCGGATTTCTATCAAACCGTTTCGATTCGTCCGCGACGTCACTCCACGGCGCAGGCGGGTACGCGCGCATAGCGAAAGAAACGGGCGACTGGTTCGGCGAGACGGGAATCAATACGCGCACGCCGGGCTACGAGACGAACGACTACGCGTTTCAGCAGCGCGCCGACTACATCTGGTACAACGCGAACATCGGTCGCACGTGGACCAAACCGCGGTCGTGGTATCGCTCCATCTATACCATCGCCGGCGGTCAGACGCAGACGAACTACGAGGGCGACCGAACGCAGGGCCAATTGCACGCGTACTTCTCCGAGACGACGCCGCAATTCTGGAACGTGTCGACGTTCTACATTCATCGCTTCAGCACCGTCGACGATCGGCAGCTCAGAGGCGGACCGGCGATCAAGGTCCCGGCGAGCCAATACATGGAGACCGATATCACGACGGACTCGCGGCACGCGTTCACCGCGAGTGGCGGCGTCGGGTACTACCATGACGACAAAGGTGACAACGCACCGAGCGTGTACGCCACCGCGTCGTACCGGCCGGCGTCGAACGTGAGCGTCTCGTTCGGACCATCGTGGAATCCGTCACGCAACTATGCGCAGTACGTGGCGGCGATCGCCGACTCGACGGCCGTGGCGTTCTACGGGACGCGCTACGTCGTGGCGAGTCTCGACCAACGCACGCTCGGCCTCGACACGCGTTTGAACGTGACGTTTTCGCCGACGATGACACTGCAACTCTACGTGCAGCCGTTCTTCGCGTCGGGCCGGTACTTCAACTTCAAGGAGTACGTCGCGCCGCGGACGGTCGAGACGGCGGTGTACGGACAAGATCGCGGGACGATCTCGGCGGTCCGCGATGCCGGTGGAATGGTTACGCAGTACACCATCGATCCGGATGGCGCCGGCAATGCGAAGGCGTTCACGATCGACAATCCGAATTTCAGTCAGCAGTCACTGCGGGGAAATGCGGTATTCCGGTGGGAGTACCGGCCGGGATCAGTCCTGTACGTGGCGTGGACGCAATCGCGGTTCGCGGATGCGGCGTTTGGCGATTTGGATTTGGGGCGCGATCGGACGGCGCTGATGGCGGCGCGGCCGGACAACATCTTCTTGGT
>DASYSU010000137.1:0-8988 GCA_036002925.1 Gemmatimonadaceae bacterium
GCAGGAATTCAGACCGGCGACCGCATCGTCGAGGTAGACGGGAAGGCGATGCGAGGGCTTTCGATCGACGAGGCGCAAAAGGTGCTGGGCGGCGAGCCGGGATCAGTCGTTCGGCTGACGATCGAACGACCAGCGGTCGCCGCGCCGCTACAGTTCGCCATCACGCGTCGCGAGATCCGCGTGCGTTCGGTCCAACATGCGACGTTGCTGCGCAACGGCGTCGGCTATGTCGCGCTCACGATCTTCAGTGAAGCGTCAGCGCCCGATTTGCGTCGCACGATCGACTCATTGCGCGCCGCGGGCATGCGCACGCTGCTGTTCGATCTGCGCGGCGATCCGGGTGGCCTCCTCGAGCAAGGCGTGCGTGTCACGGATCTCTTTTTGAATTCCGGTCAGCGCATTGTCAGCATGCGCGGTCGAACGCCCGATGTGACGCAGACATTCGACGATCGCGCGCCGCAGGTCTGGCCCGACCTTCCAATCGCGGTGCTGGTCGACACGAATACAGCGAGTGCCGCGGAGATTGTTGCGGGCGCACTACAGGATCACGATCGCGCGGTGTTGCTCGGAGCGCCGACGTATGGCAAGGGGAGCGCGCAGAACGTATTTCGCATCGGCAATGGCGGCGCCGTCAAACTGACGACCGCTCTCTGGTATACGCCGTCTGGGCGCAGCATCAACCGCAAGCACCTGACGCCGGACGACGACAGCGCCGGCGTCATCGCGAAGCGGTCGCCGCCAACGTACAAGACGGATGCCGGTCGAACGGTGCTCGGCGGGGGTGGAATCAGCCCCGACGTCGTGCTTCCACGTGCCTCGACATCGGCCGCGGATTCACTGTTTCAGCGCGCCTTGGGCAAGCAGATTCCGCAATTCCGCGATGCGCTGACCGATTACGCGCTCTCACTTGCCGGCACAAAAAAGATCACCTCGCCCGATTTCAGCGTTACGGCGGCAATGCGCGCCGAGCTGCTGCGGCGAATGCGGACGCGCGGCATCGCGCTGGACAGCGCGGTCTATGCAGCGTCGACTCCGCTGGTCGATCGGTTGTTGGGCTACGAGATCGCGCGCTACGTCTTCGGAGAGCAAGCCGAATCGGCCCGCCGGCTGCGCGACGACTCAGTAGTCGCCGCAGCGGTGCAATTCGTCAGCGGCGCAACCACGCAGCAGGAGCTGCTCCGCCGCGCCGCCGCGGCTCCGCGCGTTCCGACAAAGCCCTAGCTGCTACGGTTTGGTTTGATCGACGACCTTCACGCCCTTGGGAATCGTGAAGTTGAACGCGCTGCGGTCGATCGGCACGTTTGTCTGAATCGCTGTGATGTGCACGTGACGCGTCACGCCACTCGACTCGATTTCCTCGAACTCGCGAATGAGTGAATCGTCATCGTCGACCCAGACGGTCGCCTTGGAAAATGGCGCGCTCGATCCCTTCTTTGGGACGAGGATCAGACCGTGCGCCGCGTGCCCGTCGACGGTGCGGGTTCCCGCGGCGGAGATGTCGTACTTGGTGCGCGGCGCGTCGAGGAACTGACCTGTCAGGTCGATCGGCGATGCGCTGCGATCGGTGGCCGGCCGCTTCACGACTTGACCGGGGGCGCTCGTGGGCAAGAAGACCCACACGGCTCTCCCATCGGAGACGATTGCGCCCGAATCCGGCGCCAAGAATCGAATCGACAAACGGTTCGGCCGCTCTTGCGTATAGTCACCGTGCGCTGTCGCGCTCGACCCGGTGAGCGAGTTGCTGACGGTCTGCTCGAACGTCCCGCGCACGGTGGCGACCTTGGCCCACGCCGCGACAGCTCGATCGATCGTCGCATCGACGGATTGAGCGCCCGCTGTGAGTGGCAGCGCGGCAAAGAGCGCGAGAATCGGAAATCGCATGTTGGTTACTACACGTGAGCGGCTGCGGCCGTTCCGCCAACGGGCGCCATCGAGCGTCCGATGGCGCTCGTAATGGCCCGCAATTCCGTCACGAGGCGAGCGAACTGTTCCGGGAACAACGACTGCCCGCCGTCGGACAGCGCTCGGTCGGGATTCGGATGGACCTCCACGAGGACGCCGTCGGCGCCGGCGGCGACCGCGGCGCGCGCCATCGGAATGACTTTGTCGCGCAGGCCCGTCCCGTGGCTCGGGTCCGCGATCATCGGAAGATGCGACAAGCGCTGCACGATCGGAATTGCCGTGAGGTCGAACAAATTGCGGGTCATCGTGTCGAAGCTGCGGATCCCTCGCTCGCACAGAATGACCTGACCATTCCCCTCGGCCAAGATGTACTCGGCGCTCATGAGTAAATCCGTAATCGTCGCCGCCATGCCGCGTTTGAGCAGGACCGGCTTGTTCATTCGTCCGACGGCGCGGAGCAGCGAATAGTTCTGCATGTTCCGCGCACCGATCTGAATGCAGTCCGCGTATTCGGCAACGACGTGCGCGCCTTCTTCATCGAGCGCCTCGGTGACGATCGGCAATCCGGTTTCCTGTCGTGCGAGCGCCAGTAGCTCGAGACCGGGCTTACCGAGTCCCTGAAACGAGTACGGCGAGCTTCGGGGCTTGAACGCCCCACCGCGAAGTGCCGTTGCGCCGGCGTCGCGCACGGCGCGTGCGGCCGCCACGATTTGGTCCTCCGATTCGACCGAACACGGGCCGGCGATGATCACGATCTCGGGGCCGCCGAACGAAACGCCGGGCGCGATCGTGACGATAGTGTTCGCGGCTTTCCATTCGCGTGACACCTGCTTGTACGGCTTGCTGACGTGAATGATCTCGGCGACGCCGGGCAGCGCTTCGACGCGCGAGCCGTCGACGCGGCCGTCATTGCCCACCAAGCCGATCGTCGTGCGGGTCTCGCCCGGCATCGGACGCGCCGAGTAGCCCATCTCTTCTATTGTTTTCACGACGCGATCGATGTCGGCTTGCGTCGCATGATTCTGCATTACGACCAGCATTACTCGTCCTCGAGATCGAAGTACCACCCGTCGGTCGCCAAGGTGACGGGCCCCGTGTACCGCGCGCCGACGAGCGCGCGGATATCGACGTCCTCGACGGGTGGATAGAAATGCGTCAACGCCAGATGTCTCGGCGTCGCGGCGCCCGCCAACTCGCCGCACTGCTCCGGTGTCAGGTGTTCGGGAATCGCCATCGCCGCCGGCAACGAGCACTCGCACACGAGCAGATCGCATCCGTGGGCCCACGCGGCCAGCGCGTCCGACGGCCCGGTGTCGCCGGTGTAGACGATCCGCCGCCCGCCGCGCTCCATGGAATATGCCACACTCTCCGGGGTGTGCGGAACCGCGTGGCACGTCAAGCGGACGCCGCCAGGCAGTTGAAACGTGTCGGCAGGCGTGATTTCCTGAGCCGAGAGCGGAAATCCGGGGTCCGTGAGCCAAGCACCATAGGCCGCGGCAAGTCGCTCGAGCAGCGCGACAGTACCCACGGGTCCGATGATCGTGACCGGAGCGCTTCGCGGCGGAAGAAACCCGTACTTCCACGCGAAGACAAGCGTCGGCACATCGGCGTGATGATCGATGTGAAAGTGGGTGATCGCGACGTGGGTGATTGTTCGCCACTCGTCGCCGCGCTCGGCGAGGCGGCGCGTGATGCCGCTTCCACAGTCGATCAGGAGACGCAAGTCATCCGCCTCGAGCAGGTAGCCCGCGCAGCTCCGCTGGGACGACAACGAAATCGTTCCGGTGCCGAGCGTCGTTAATCGCACGCCTAGGGGCCCTTGTAGAGAATCTTCTTGGTCGACCGCACGCCATCGGCGACGAACACCGCGATGTAGACGCCGGGTGGCACCGGGTGGCGTCGGTCGTCGGTGCCGTCCCAGGCGAACGACGGATCGCATCCCGACTGGCTGTTCAGCTGTCGGCCGTACGCGCCCGAGTCGAGTTGCGCGAGCCCATTCGGAGCCGGGACGATCTTGCGTACCTCGTGCAGGCGGATGTCATAAATGGTGAGCGTCACGGTGCTCCGGTGCGCCAGATCGAACCAAAAGCAGGTGCTTCCCGACAACGCGCCCCGACCGAACGGGTTTGGAAAATTCTGATAGAACAGCGTGAGGCTCGGGCATTCGGGGGACTGGATAACGAACGTACCGGGCGCGGTGATTGTCACCTGGTCGTTCGGTCCTCCATTGATCGCGCGCGCTGTGACGCGCCACTTGTACGACGTGCAGGCGTCGAGCGGTGTCGTGGGGACGAACGACGTGTCGTTCACGAAGTTCTGACGGTCCAGTTGTCCCGTTCGGGTGTTGATGATCTCGATCACATACTGCCACGGGCCGGGATGCAGCGTGATCGCTGGACTGCTCCAGACGAACCGCGGCTTGTTGCTGAACACGACGTTGTTGCTCGCCGCAATCGGATCGACGAGCCGCAACCAGCTTTGAACTGGAAACGAATCGATCTTTTGCTGGCGCACGAGGCCCGCGGCGTCGATGACGCGCGCACGGAAATAGATCCTCGTCCGTTCGGGCAGCAACGAGTCGACACCGAACGATGCGGCGAACCCGGCGGCGCTTCGCACGAGAAACGGCGAACGAAACAACGATTCCCGCGACAGCTCGAGCGTCACGGTCGACGGCTGCGACGCCACGGGCACCGGCGAACCCTGGACTTCGATCGTGGGCCCAGGTGAAATGCTATCGGACGTCGTCGGAATAACTCTGATCGTGATTTCTTGGGCGGACACCATCCGTGCTCCGCCCGCGAGCAGCCCCGACACGAGCGCGAGCGCCGCCAAGCGGCGCCACTGCATCATACCGTCGTCGGTACCGCGCCGCCGATCGCCGCGACGGCCAACTCCTCGTCCACCGACGGCGCGCCGCGCATCCGGACGCTGACCAACGACGATACGCCGGGCTCCTGCATCGTCACGCCGTAGACCGCGTCGGCCGCCTCGGTCGTCGTGCGGGGATTGTGGGTGATGACGATGAACTGCGTGCGGGTCTTGAACTGCGTGAGCATCCGCACGAATCGCCCGACGTTCGCGTCGTCGAGCGGCGCGTCCACCTCGTCGAGGAGGCAGAACGGGCTCGGCTTCGTCAGGAAGATGCCGAACAGCAGCGACAACGCGACGAGCGCGCGCTCGCCGCTCGACAGCAAATGAATGCGTTGCGTGCGCTTCCCGCGCGGCGACGCATGGATCTCGATGTCGCAGTCGAGCGGCGCGTCGGGATTCTCCAGGCGGAGATCGCATTCGCCGCCGCCGAACAACGACATGAAGATCTGCCGGAAGTTCTCCCGCACCTGCGCGAACGTCGCGAGAAAGAGCTCTCTGGCCGTGCTGTCGATCTCACGAATCGCCTGGAGCAGCGATTGCTTGGCGTCGGACAAGTCGGCGCGTTGACCAGTGAGGAAATCTTGCCGCTTGAGCGTTTCCTCATGCTCTTCGATCGCCAGGACGTTCACGGGACCGAGTCGCTCCAGCTCCTGTCGCAGCGCTTCGGCCTCGGTGCGCAACGCGTCATCGTCCATGTCGATGGCCTGCGCCTCAGCGAGCATATCGTCGAGCGGCCGTCGCCACTCAGCCTCCAGCCGCTCGCGGATCGCCGCTCGGCGACCTCCGAGCTCGGTGTGCCGAAGCTCAGCCTGATGCAATTCGTCGTTGTGGGCTTGCGCCCGGCGGCGCGCGTCGTCGAGCGCGTGCTCGGCGGTGGTGAGGGCTTCGTCGGCGGCGAGAACTGCCGCCTCCGCGCCCTCGAGCCGCGCCTCGCCATCGGCCAACGTAGCCTCGCGCGTCTCGAGATCGAATTGCCACGTTCCCATCTGCTCGGCGAGTGCCGAGTCGGCCTGCGACAGATCCGTCAACTCGGCCTTGAGCGATGCTAGCCGAGCCGCGGCCGATTGCAGCTCCTCGGCCAGGCGACGCTCGCGATCGTGCGCGACTTGCACGCGGGCGTGCGCTTGCGCTTCGTGCACTTGTGCTGTGGTGCGCGCTTCTCGAGCCTCTTCGTGGCCGCGTTCGGCGACGCTCAGCTGCGCGCGCGCCTCTGCAGCCGCGTCGGTTCGCGCGGACAGCGAATCGGCCAACGTGCGACTTTCGTCATCGAGCCGCCTGAGTTGCTCGACGAGCTGGTCGCGCCGTGCCGACAGACGTTCGGCGAGAGCGTCGGCGTCCGCGACCTCACGCTCCGATCGCTGCCGCCGACGAGCCAGCTCGCCCTGCTGCTCCGCCGCGCGTCGCGCGTCAACCTGTGCCGACTCGAGCGTCGCCGAGGCGTCGATCAGTTTGCGCTCGGATTCCTGCACCGCGGTTCGGAGTGTATCGGCGGCCGCCATCGCTTGCTGTCGCGCGTTGTCGGTTGCGATCAACTCGGCGCGAAGCGCGAACAGTTCTGCGCGGCGACGAAGCGGTCCAGGGCCGGCCGTTGTACCGGGAAGCCATACCGCTCCGCGCGCGTCCGTGAATGCCGACCCGTCGTCAACGGAGTGCGCATGGCCCAGCAGCGCACGCACCCATGCGCGTCCTGGACCCGTCGCGTCGACGCGATGCGAGAGCGCATCCTCGGTGATCTCGCCGCCTTGTGCGTCTTGGGCGGCATCGAGCGGCAACAGGAGCAGTGGCCCGGGGTTCGCGGTCGCGTGCCAAGCGCGAACCGCGTCAGTCGCGGCGCGATCGCGAACCAGCACCGCGTGCACAGTGGCGCCGAGAAACCGCTCGACAAGCAACGCGGAATTCTGGTCGGCGCTGATGAAATCGCTCAGCGGGCCCAGAACCGCGCCCTCGCCGAATTGGTCGCGTTCGCGCAGCAATCGAGCAGCGGCCGGCGCGAGCCCGACTCGCTCCCGCTCCAGCGTGTCGAGCGCGTTGACTTTTCCCTGGAGCGATGTGTGCGCTTCGTCGGCGCGGAACAAATCCGCGCGGGCCGCGGCTTCGCGGTCGCGCGTTTCGCGATCCGCGGTTCGCACGGCCTCGAGCATCGTGGCGGCGTCGGCGGCGCGCGAGCGGGCCTGTTCGACCGCAACGGCCGCGGTCTCCAGCTCGCGATCGATTGCCGTGAGCGCGTCGCCGAGCTGTTCACGCTCTTGCGTCAACTGCTCGAACCGTTGCGAGAGCTCGTCACTTTCGTGCCTCGCACGCTCGCGATCGATCTCGACGCGTCGCGACCGATCCTGCAATTCGCGAAGGTGACGCTCGGCCTCATCGAGCGCCGTACGAGCGTGCCCCACCGATTGTCGTGTGTCGTCTTCATGGCGCTGCCGATCCGACAGCGCTTCCTGCGCGGCGCGAAGCTGTTCCTCGACCTGCGTGCGTTCCGCCGCCGCCTGTTCGCGGTCGGTGGAAATCCGAACGCCGTAGGCTTCGCCCTCATTCGCCTCGAGCTCGGCGCGCTGGCGTCGCGCGAGAGCGTTGCGTTGGCGTTCTTCGGCGACCGCCATCTCCGATCGAATCTGTTGCACGCGTTCACGCTGCGACGAGACGAGCCGCAGCAACTCCGTGCGTTGCGCCTCGGCCGCGGCCCGGTTTCCATGCGCGGCATCGCGACCTTGCTCGGCGTTAGCCACCGCTTGTTCAGTCTGCGGCGCGGTCTCACGAAGTTGGCGCACGCGTTCGTCGAGACGATTCAGCTCATCGTGCCACGCGACCATCTCGCGTTTGGCCAACGCAATCTCGATCGTGAAGCGACGTCCCATCAACTCCGAGTACCGCTCGGCGCGCTTTCGCTGGCGCGCGAGCGAGCGCACCTGGCTTTGCACCTCGGAGATCAAATCATCGAGACGCTGCAGGTCGACCGTGGTTTCCTCGAGGCGGCGCTCGGTCGTCCGGCGGCGATCACGATACAATCCGACGCCCGCCGCTTCCTCGAACAGCTCTCGCCGATCGTCCGGACGATCGGAGAGCAGAGCGTCGATCATCTTGCTCTCGATGACGACGCCCGTGTCGGCACCCAAGCCGGTCCCGCGAAGCAAGTCGGCAATGTCTCGCAGCCGACACGGCGCGCGGTTGAGGAAGTATTCGCTCTCTCCGGAACGTGACAGCCGTCGCGTGATCACGACTTCCTGAAAGGCAATCGGGAGCGCGCCGTCTTCGTTGGAGAAATGCAGCGAGACCTCGGCGACGTTCACCGCGCGGCGCGCCGACGAACCCTGAAAGATCACTTCCTCCATCTTGGCGCCACGCAGCAATCGCGCGCGCTGCTCGCCGAGCACCCAGCGTACCGCGTCGGATACATTCGATTTGCCGCACCCGTTGGGGCCAACGATCGCCGTGACGCCCGGGTTGAACACCATGTCCGTGCTGTCGGCGAATGATTTGAACCCCTGCAACTCGAGCTTGGTCAGCCGCACTAGAACGTTCTCCCTTTGCGATACACGAGCACCGGTGTGATGCCCGATGCGCGAAGCGATTCAGCGTACAACGATGATTGCGCGGGGGATTCGAACGCCCCCGCGAAGAGCCAGGCCGATCCGTTTGGTTGGCGAAGCGCGTACACTGGCTGACCGCGGTCCGCATACGTTGCCACCATTCCCGCGACCGCTCCCGACGGCACGCCGGAGTCGATCAGGAATGCGAGTGGCAGTCGGACAACGGTACCACTTCCAGCGTCCACCACACGCCGGCGACGAAGTACGGTGAGCAGCGAGTCCGCTTCAGGTCGGCGCGTGAAGGCACCAGCGATAACCTTGAACCAGCGCGCGTTCTGAATGAGGACCGGTGAGAATGTCGCCGCCGGCAGATTCTTGCCATCTTGTTGAAGCTTCAAGATAGCACCCGCCTGCGTATTCGCAGCCAGCAACTCCACGGCAAATGCCGCAGCGCCCGCGGAGTCCTCAGGGTTGATCACGCGAGGCGAGTTGGCTAGGGCGTTGCTGGCGGCCACACTGTCTGCGGCCGCGGACGCCTCGGTCCCGGCAGGTAGCACTCTGCCCACGCCTCTCGCCGTGTCTGGCTTGGGACCCGTGCTCGGTTTTCCCGAGCGATCGAACGGTCGATACGCGAGCCATAGCCCGACGGCGACCAGCAGCACCGTCAACAACGCTCCGGGGATCA
>DASYSU010000138.1:0-17663 GCA_036002925.1 Gemmatimonadaceae bacterium
TACCCTCCTGAGCGCGCGCGGCAGCGGGAGCGGCCGCGAGCAGCGCCACGATGGCGAGGGGAAAAAGGTGCGGCAGCCATCGGCCGACCGCAGTAGCGTGTGCGGCTCGACTGAGACGCGCGGCTGAAGGAATGAGTCTCGTGATCTTTGTGAGTCTTGCTCGCATCATCTGCTCTCCTCGGCTTCCTGTAACTGGGAGTCGGAACGCGGTGGTGGAACAACGATCTTCGTGAACGAATTTGCGGCGTCGAACGAAAGAACTGCTAGCGGGGGCGGCTCCTCGCCGGCAACAGTGCGGCCCGGAGTCGAGGCTCGCAAGATGGTGCACCATTCTGGTGTCCCCTTTCGGTGGACGGCATTGCCAATCACGCGCGCTCGCGTCAGGTTCGAAGAACCAACAGTAGTCGTCGTCGCGGCAGGATTGCGCGTTGCCTCTCGCGTTTCGCTCGACTGGCCGCGCCAGCCCGGCGAGTGATATAACTGCGCTGGTTGTCAGCGTCGTCACATGCTTCACACGTTCAGTAACGACTCCGCTCACCTCTGCACGCAAATTTGCATGCGCCATCCGCTCGTTCTGCCTCTGACTATCGCCTGCACGGCGAGTGGCGTGCAGCTCCACGCACAATCTCCGGAACAACTCACGCGGGCCATACCGGACGCGCGCGTCGAGACAGTCGGGGCGTCCGCACAGCAAGCAACGGTGCCGCTCGCCGGATTGGACACGTTCGTCCAGAACGCGGTCAAGTCGTGGGGCATCGCGGGTCTTGCGATCGCGATCGTCAAGGACGACTCCGTTGTGTATGCGCGTGGCTTCGGCGTTCGCGAAATCGGAAAGCCAGGTCAGGTAGATGCCCGGACGCTGTTCGCCATCGGCTCGAACACGAAGTTCTTCACGTCGACCGTCGTTGGTATGATGGTCGACGCGGGGCGAATGAAGTGGGACGACCCCGCGACCAAGTACCTGCCCGGATTTCAGCTCTACGATCCGTACGTCACTCGAGAGATCACGGTGCGCGATCTGCTCGCGCACCGCAGTGGGCTCGGCCGTCGCGGCGACATGCTCTGGTACGCGTCACCATACGACCGCCAGGAAATTCTACGTCGGATCCGCTTCCTCAAACCAAACAGCAGCTTTCGCTCGCAGTACGGTTATCAAAACATCATGGTGATGGCGGCGGGTGAGGCGGCAGCCACGGCAGGTGGAACGAGCTGGGACAGTCTCGTCACGCAACGCATCTTCCGCCCACTCGGCATGACGTCGAGCAACACCAGCGTGCGCGCCCTCACCGGGAACGCGAACGTCGCGACGCCGCATTGGTCGGGCGACGATCTGCTGACGCCGATCGCGTGGCGGAACATCGATAACATTGCGCCGGCGGGCTCGATCAACTCGAACGTGTTGGACATGGCGAAGTGGCTGCGGTTCGTGCTCGCGAACGGTCGCGTCGGCACGACTCAGGTCATCAAGCCCGCCACGCTACGCGAGATTGAATCGCCACAGACGATCGTTCCCAGCCCCGACGACACACTCTCGCCGTCGACGCACTTCCACGCGTATGGTCTGGGGATCGGCATGTACGATTACATGGGCGTGAAGGTGCTGTCGCACACGGGGGGAATCGACGGCATGTTGTCGCAGGTGACGCTCATTCCGGAGCGACGCCTCGGCATCGTCATCCTCACCAACACCGAAGGACACAACAGCGTCTTCGCGGCCGTCGCGCGTCGCGTCGTCGATGCGTACCTCGGCGCGCCGCAGCGTGACTGGAGCGCGATCATGCTCGCGCAAACGCGTGCGCAGGAAGCGACGCAGACGGCGACCGCGAAGCGATTGGAGGCGGCACGTCTCAAGGACACGCACCCATCCGTGACGCCCGACCATTTTGTGGGCCGATATGTGAGCGAGATGTACGGTGATGTGACCATTGCCGCCGAGGGCGCGCACCAGGTGCTTCACTTCGGGCCCTCGTTCGCCGGCGATCTCGAGCACTGGGCAAACGACTCCTACAAGATCACCTGGCACGATCGCCGCCAAGGCTCTGGCCTCGTCACCTTCCTCGTCAATCCGCTCGGACAAGTCTCCTCGCTCGAACTCTGGCCGTCGCTTACTCCTGCCGCGCTGCGAAGTGAGGACGGCGACGACTTCAAGCGCCTTGCCGCGACAACGTCTCCACCCTGATCTGAAGCCCATGCGTGCTCGCATACTCACGACCTCCGTGTTGCTCGCCGGCGGTGCCACGCTCTCGGCAACCGCACAAGCTCCGCGCGCCGACACGACGTACGACATCGTCATCCGCAACGGCCGCGTCCTCGACGGAGAAGGGAATCCATGGATTCTCGCCGACGTCGGCATTCGCGACGGACGGTTCGCCAAGATCGGCAAGATCTCCGCGCACGGAAAAAAAGAGATCGACGCGACCGGCAAGTACGTGAGCCCGGGTTGGATCGACATGATGGATCAATCCGGCGGAGTCTTGCCGCGCAACGGACTCGCCGAGAACAAGCTGCAGGAAGGCGTGACGACAGCGATCGGTGGCGAGGGCGGCACGCCGGTCCCCGCTCCTCGGGTCGGTGATTACTTCGCCGACCTCGAGAAGAACGGCATCAGCATCAACTTCGGGAGTTATTTCAGCGAGACGCAAGCGCGCGTCGCCGTGCTCGGACAATCCGCGCGCGCGCCGAATGCCGCCGAGCTCGCGCGCATGCGCGCGATCATGGATACCGCGATGCGCGGCGGAGCGATGGGAATGACGACAGCGCTCATCTATCCGCCGTCGAGCTACAGCACAACCGATGAGTTGGTGGAAGTCGCGAAGGCCGCGGCGGCGTACGGCGGCACGTACGCGAGCCACATGCGAGACGAAGGGCAGGGCATCATCGGCGCGATCAACGAGCTGATCGCCATCAGCGAGCGCGCAGGATTACCGGCGGAGATCTTCCACCTCAAGGTGGCGTACAAACCGGGGTGGGGTGTGCTGATGGATTCCGTGCGTCAGACGGTCGACGCTGCTCGAGCGCGCGGGTTGGATGTCGCGGCCGACATGTACGTCTACACCGCCGGCGGCACCGGTCTCGAGGCCACGATTCCCAGCTGGGCACATGAGGGCGGCGTCGACTCGCTCAAGGCGCGATTAGCGAATCCTCAAGTCCGCGCGCGACTCAAACGCGAGTTGACGACGGGATCGCCGGGCTGGTGGAACATCATCGAGGCGGCGGGCGGCTGGGAAGGTGTCGTGCTCGTCAACGCACGCAATCCCGAGAACGCGAAGTACGAGCAGAAGTCAATCGCGCAGATCGCGAAGGAGACGGGGAAGGACCCCGCCGATGCGGCATGGGACCTCGTATCACAGGGACGCGGTCGCGTCATGGCGATCTATCACATGATGGGTGAGCCGGACATCGAGACGGCGTTGCGCTTCCCGTGGACGAGCATCGGTAGCGACGCCGGCGCGGTGGCGCAGATCGGTGTTCCCGACGAGACCGGGCTGCCTCACCCGAGAAGCTTCGGCAACTTTCCCCGCGTCATCGCGAAGTACGTCAAGCAGCAACACGTGCTCACGTTGCCCGAAGCGATACGCAAGATGACGGGCTGGCCCGCGACGCGGATGCGTCTCGCGAACCGAGGAACGATCGCCGTCGGCAATTGGGCCGATGTCACGATCTTCGATCTCGACGCGCTGCAAGATCAAGCAACCTACGAGAAGCCGATGGAGTTTCCGACGGGTATCGAGTGGGTGCTGGTCAATGGCGTGGTGACGATGGATCATGGCAAGCACACGGGCGCCAAGGCCGGTCGCGCACTGCGCGGTCCAGGAGCGACATCATGATGCCGACCCTTCAACGCGGCACGCTTGTCGCGACGCTCGCCGTTCTCGTCGCGCAGACGCTGCACGCCCAGAACCAGACCCTAGCGGCCAAAATCGCCGAGATCAACGCTCGGCCCGAGCTCGTGCACGCGGCGTTTGGCGTTGCCGCGTATGATCTCGACGCGAAGAAGATGGTCTTCGGTCTCAACGCCGAGCAGTTGTTCACGCCCGGCTCGACGACCAAACTGCTGACGATGGGGACGGCGCTCGCCCTCCTCGGCGCCGATTATCGCTTCCACACGCCGGTGTATCGCACCGGTCCGATCGATCGAGGCGTGGTGAAGGGCGATCTCGTTCTCGTCGGCGCCGGCGATCCAAATCTCTCGGGCCGCGCCGTTGGCGACACACTCGGGTTCAGCGATGAAGATCATTCGTACACGGGTCGCGGCGACTCCGTGGCGAAGGCGATTGGTGATCCGCTCGCGGCGATGCGCGATCTCGCCGGCCAGATCGCGTCGCGCGGGATCAAGCAGGTCGAGGGTCGCGTGCTCGTCGATGTAAGCCTCTTTCCGCAGGGTGAGCGCGAGCTCGGCACCGGCGTGACGATCTCCCCGATCGTGCTCAACGACAACGTGGTCGATCTGTTGATCTCACCCGGAGACAAGGCGGGCGACGTGGCGAGCGTGCGCGCTTCCCCGGACCTCAAGATGTTCCAGCTCGCGAACGAAATCGTGACGGGCGCCGCGCATTCGGCATCGACGATTCGACGGATCGTGATGCGCGACTCGAGCGTTGGTGTGACGGTGCGGCTGATCGGCAGCCTTGCCGCAGATGCGAAGCCGCTCGTCATGAGTGTGAATGTCGATGATCCCGCCGACTACGCGGCGCGCGCGCTCGTCGCGGCGCTGCGCGAGCGCGGCATCACGGTTTCCGGTGGCGCGGCGGGAATGCACGCGGACTTCATGCGCATTAGTGCCGGCTATGGCGACTCGACGCGCGTCGCCGAGCATGTCTCGTTACCGTTCGCGGAAGAAGTGAAAGTGACGCTGAAGGTGAGCCAGAATCTGCACGCGAGCATGATGCCGTACGTCGTCGGTGCGCTCGTCGGTCACACGCCGGGCCGAGGCGCAGTTCAGGCAGGCTTCGACGCCGAACACGATTTCCTCACGAAGGCGGGGCTCGACCTGATCGCTGCCGCGCAAGGTGATGGAGCCGGCGGCGCGCCGGGTGCGTTCTACTCGCCGGCGTTCATGGTGCAGTACCTCGCGTACATGGCGACGCGCCCCGACACCGCGGCGTTCCGTCGCGCGCTGCCGATTCTCGGTCGCGACGGGACGTTGTGGAACATCCAGCCGAACACGCCTGCAGCGGGTAAGGTCTTCGCGAAGACGGGGACGTTCTCCTTGTTCGATCCACTCAACCGTCGGATGATCGTGACGGGGAAGGGGCTTGCCGGCTACATGACGACGTCGAACGGCAAGCGATTGTCGTTCGCGATTTATGGAAATCGAATTCCGTTTCCGCCAAACTATCAGGGCGACGCGGCGCTGCTCGTCGGCCAGGCATTGGGCGAGATCGCTGTCGCGATGTGGGGTTCGACGTTCGAGTAGGTCGTCGATGCGAGGCTACGCGATCGAGCGCGCATCACTCGACGCGTCAGCGAGTCCGGTCAAGTCCAGGCTCAGCCGGCGCAATCGTCGTCGCGCATCGAGATCGTAGGCCTGCGCATCCGCATGCGACTCGCGCAATCCGTCGAAATATTTTCCGGTCACGCGCTCGAGATCACGCGCAGCGGCCAATCGCATGATCGCGACGGCACCGGTCTCGGTGGTGTTCCGCGGCGCGATTCCGATTTGCCGCACCATCGTCGTATCCATGTACGTCGCCGGATGCAGACAATTGGCCGTCACGCGCGCCGGGTCGAGCTCGCTCGCGAGATCGAATGTGAACATGACCTGCGCCAGCTTGCTCTGCGTGTAGGCTCGGCCACCGCTGTACCCGGCAGTCAACATCACGTCGTCGAAGTCGATCGGATGTTGTCCGGCCGACGTGACGTTGACGACGCGCGCCGGCGCGCTGCCGAGGAGTCGCGGCAACAGGAGAGAGGTGAGTAAGAATCCGGCGAGATAATTCACTGCGAAGCCCAACTCGTATCCATCGGCGCTGAGCTGTCGCACTTTGCTCGAGTGACCCGGACCGATTCCAGCGTTGTTGATCAGGACGTCGAGGCGGCTCGCCGACTCGAGCACAACGTCGGCGAATCGGCGCACCTCGGCCATCGATGAAAGATCGGCGGCCACGAACCGCGCCTTGCCTCCGCCCGCCTCGATTTCACCGACAAGACGTTCGCCGCGGTCGCGATTGCGCCCGTGAACCAGCACCATCGCACCGTCGTCCGCCAGCTTGCGCGCGACAACGCGTCCGACGCCGTCGGTCGATCCAGTCACGAGCGCGACCTTCCCGCTGAGATCCATGCATCTCCATGCGGGCGATCGGCCCGCTTAGGGTTCTTTCTTCGACGCTCGGTCGATCGGCGCCGGTCTCCCGACCCGAGCGATCGCGTTCTGTTTCAGCAGCTTGAGTCCTTCCTGAACCGCGCGCTCGAGCTGCGGATCGTGGCCGGCGATGACCTCTGCCGGCGTGTACTCGACTTCCACGTCGGGCGTCACGCCTTCGTTCTCCACCGCCCACTGCCCCTTCAAGTTATAAAACGCTAAACTGGGAGCCGTGATGCCGCCGCCGTCGATCGTGGTCGGCGAGCCGGTCGTACCGACGAGAGCACCCCACGTTCGCGTGCCGACGAGCGGACCGATGTGTCGTAGCTGGAAGTAGTACGGGAGCGCGTCACCGCCCGAGCCGGCCGATTCGTTGACAATCATCACTTTCGGACCATAGAGGCCCGCGCCTGGCGACGTCCACGTCTTACCGTCCCGCATCGCGAAGTAGCCCATCGGCTTTCGATCGAGCTCGTTGACGATGTAATCCGCCACGAGCCCGCCATGGTTGTACCGCTCGTCGATGATCGCTCCGTCCTTTTCCTGTTGGGCGTAGAAATAGCGCGTGAATGCCGAATAGCCCGGGACCGACGTGTTGGGCAGCCACACGTACGCCAACCGGCCACCAGAGAGCTCGTCGACTTTGCGACGATTGTTCTCGATCCAGGCGCGCGTTCGCAACGCCTCCTCGCTCGCCACGGGAACGACCGTCACCAGTCGCGACCCTTCGAACGATGGCGTGCTGTTGAGTCGCAACACCGTCTGGTGACCCGCCGTACCTTCGAACACTTGGTACACGTTCATCGGCGGAGCAACGGGCCGGCCATTCACCTCGAGGAGATAGTCGCCCTGGGCGACCTGAATGCCCGGTGCACTCAGCGGCGCGCGAAGATCGGGATTCCAATTCTCTCCAGTATAGATGTGATGAATTCGATAGTGTCCGTTTTCCACCGTGTAGTCAGCGCCGAGCAGACCCACAGGCGCAGCTGGATCGCCGGGCATGTCGCCGGCACCAGCGAGATACGAATGGCCGACGACCAACTCGCCGCCGGTCTGCGCGATGAGGTAGCCCAAGTCGGCGCGATGATTGACGAACTGAACGAACGGCGTGTATTTGGCGAGCACCGCCTGCCAATCGGCGCCTTGCATCTTGGCGTCGTAAAAGAAGTCGCGCTGCGTGCGCCAGGCCTCGCGGAAGATCTCGGCCCATTCGGCGTGCGGATCCACCCAGGTCTCCACCTGCGCGACGTTGATCGGACCGTCGCCGACCTTGGCTGGTTTGTCCGTTGCCACCACGCCCCAACGTCCGCCGGCGGCCGAGTAGAGCAACTTCTTGCGATCGGCCGAAAGGGTGAATGAACGAATGCCCTCGAGAAACGGCGTCGCCGAGCGTTCCTTGAGTTGGTAGCGCTGCAAGCGCATTCCGCCGCGTCCGGGTCCTTCGGTGATCGGCTCAGCGTAGAATACCGTTCCTGCCGGACCGGCGTTCAAGCTCACGTAGTCGGCTGCCGGAATGTCGAGACTGAGCGTTCTCTGATTGATTCCCGTGAGGTCGACGCGCATGACCGAGTCCGGTCGCGTCCGCGGCGACGCGGGGCCGGCCGGCTCGTCGCCCGCCTCCGGCAGCAGCGGCGACGGCTCGGAGGCGTTGAGCACCGCGAGATAGACGGAGCGTCGCACCGGCCGATCGAGCGCGCTCATCTCGACCCAGCCGGTCCTCGATCCGTAGTCGGTGCTGGCGAGGAAGTAGAGGTACTTGCCGCTGGCGTCGAACGCCGGCGATACGGCATCGGCGAGACCGTCGGTGACTTGGTGCGGTTTCGCATCCGCCGCGCCAGGCGAGACGATGAAGATCGCGCGTAAATGACTATCGAGACTCTTTGAGTACGCGATCCAGCGAGAATCCGAAGACCATGTTGCGTCGAAGTCGCGTCCAGGCGTGGCGTACGTATCCGTGTCGATCTTTGTCGGCTTGCCGGTGGCGACGTCGACCGTCCAGAGATTGAGGTGATTGTCCTCGAGCGCGATGAGCTTTCCGCTCGGTGACCAGGCGAGATTCGAGTAGAATGCGGCAGACGGCAGCGGGATCGCCCGCGGCTTCGCGAGTCCCGATTGATCGCCGATCATGAGTTGATATTCGCCGCTGGCGTCGGACAGCCACGCGAGTTGCGTCCCGTCGGGCGACCAGCCGGGACTTCGATCGTGCGCGGCCGGGCTATTCGTGAGATTGCGGAAATCGCCCTTGTCGGTGGGAACCGTGACGATGTCGCCACGCACCTCGAAGGCGGCGCGAACGCCCGTGGGCGATAGCACCGCATCGCGCACCATGTTTCCCGCGCGCTTGAACTGCGCCCGCGCCCACGGAAAGTCGCCGACGACGTCGATGTTGAGCTGTCGGGATTGTCCGGTCTTCGTGTCAACGAGATGGATGTACCCCGCCTGCTCGTAGACGACCGCGTCGGGCCCCGCCGACGCCGTCATGACATCGAAGTCTTCGTGATGCGTGAGTTGCTTGAGCTGCTTGGTGTCGAGCGAGTACGAGTAGAGATTCGTCGTGAAGTTGCGGTCGGAAAGGAAGTAGACGGTGTTGCCGATCCACATCGGATCGTGGTCGTTGCTGTTCTGCCATGGCAACTTCTCGACTGAGAAGTCGGCGAGCGACATGATGCGTATCGGATGGGTGCGACCGCCGCGGTAGTGGCGCCACATGCTCGTCTCGTACCAGTCGGGCGTGAACGCCGTCGAGATCTCTTCGTAGGCCACGCGTCGTCCGTCGGGCGAATATGTCCCACTGAATGCGCGCGGCATCGGCAGCGGCTCTTCGAATCCGCCGTCGGCCGGCACGGACCACAGTCGGAGATAGGACACTTGCGGCGCGCTCGTCCGATCCGACGCGAAGACGACGCGCTTCCCGTCGGGCGACCAGCCGCGAACGCGATCGAGTCCGGGATGCCACGTCAAGCGCTTGGGGTCGCCGCCGGCGGTGGGCACGACGTACACATCGGTGTTTCCACCCGAGATCCGGCTGAACGCGATCAATGATCCGTCCGGCGAGAAGTGCGGTTCCGTCTCGGCGTCGGGCGTGGCCGTGAGCCGGCGCGCTTGTCCGCCGCTTCGGCCGACGACCCACAGATCTCCACCATACTCGAACGCGACGGCGTCGCGGCTCACCGCGGGATGGCGGAGGAGACGTGTACCTTGGGCGTCGGCCCCGGCGGTGATGCACAGTCCGAGGGCGAGGGCGATCGATCGACGGGACATTGGAGGCTCTGAGGGAGGGTGCGGTATACTATGACGGTATACCGGACTCGGAAAGACCTCGATCAGTTTTCAGTTCTCAGTTCTGAGTCGTGAGTCTTCAATCCCAGTCTTCAGTAACAGTGTTCAGTGATCGGTGCTCAGTTCTCAGTTCTCAGTTCGCCGACAGGTCTGACTGGCCACTGACAACTCCAACCGACCACTGACAACTCCGACTGACCACTGGGCTGGAAGGCTCACGACTCAGAACTGAGAACTGAAAACTGCGCGCGCGCAGTCCTATCGCCTCCGCTTCCGCGCCGACCCGTTGTCCGCGCCCGGCGCCGAGTCGAGCATGTGCCAGATCCCGCGCTCGCCATGCTCGGCGATCACGGCGGCGAGCCGCTCGGCCGCGTTGTGCCAATTCGTCTCGACCGCGTGCTGAGCGGCGCTCGGATTTCCCTTGGCGATCGCCGCCGCGATCGTCTCGTGCTCCTTGACCGACGTCGGAAGCTCGTCGAGCAGCACGTTCACGTACAAGCGGGCATACCGCTCGCTCTGCGGCTTGATCGCGCGGTGCAGCGCGACGACGCGCGGACCCGCGACGCCCTCGACGTACGTCTCATGAAACTCCAGATCGAGATCGAACAGGCGGCCGGGCGACGCTTTCGCTCGCGACGCGAGCGCCAGCTCGCGATTGACGGCCCGCAAGCGCTGCACGAGCTCCTTGCGACGATTCGCAGGGAGCGATGCGGCCTCGCGCGCCGCCAGTCCCTCCAAGTGGCCGACGATCAGAAAGAGCTCGCGTCCGTCACCTCGCGTCAGCGGCGTCACGATCAACCGTTGATCGCCCGCCCGGCCGACCGATCCGATCAGTCCTTCTTGTTGCAGGCGGTGGAGGGCGCTACGCACGGGCGTTCGACTCAACCCCATCCGCGCCACGACCGCACGCTCGGCGACGCGCGCCCCGGGCGGCAGTTGGCCGGCTACGATCAGCTCGCGGAGCTCGTGGTACACGCGCGATACGTTGTCGACGGGCTCGTGGCCTGGAGCGCGCCGCGAACCCGTCGGGCTTCGACGGGTGGAAGGCTGCGTCTTCGAGCGTCTCGAGGTCGGTGCGGGCACGGGTGGCAAACCTATTCCGCGAACAAAACCATAGCAAGCGTAAAGAATCCCGGTGACCCGTCACACCGGCCTTGACAGCGAGGAGACGACGGGCCCATTTGGTATACCAAACTGGTCTATCGGCGCGGCAACCATCGTATTACGTTGCCTCGGTTCCACGCTTGGCTTCCAGCGCGGCTCGACTCGCGCTTCCCCCACGCCCCGCCACTGAATGCTGTGCATCGATCGCATCGCGCTGCGTGAGATCCACCTTGCCCTCAAGGAGCCGTTCCGAATCTCCTCGGGGATCGAATCCACCCGACGCATTCTCCTGCTCGAGATCGGCGACCGCGATGGCGCCGGCGTCTGGGCCGAGTGCGTTGCGTCGGCGCTGCCGAACTACACTCCGGAAACCATCGACACGGCCTGGTTGGCCATCCGCCAATGGTTGGCGCCCCGACTGCTCGGACGGGCGATCGACGGGCCGGAGGCCGTGCACAATCTGCTCGCCGAGAATATCCGCGGCCACAACATGGCCAAGGCGTCGCTCGAGATGGGCTGCTGGGGCCTGGCGGCCGAGATGCAGCGCGTCCCTCTGACGAAGCTGCTCGGCGGAACGCGCGACCGCGTACCGACAGGAATCTCGCTCGGCATTCAATCGGCTCCCGATCGGTTGGTCGAGCGGGCGCGCGCGGCCGTCGCCGCCGGATATCGCAAGATCAAGCTCAAGATCCAGCCGACACAGGACGTCGAATACGTTCGGGCTGTACGCCAGGCCCTCGGTGACGATGTCGAAATCATGGCCGACGCGAACGCCGCCTACACCATCGCCGACGCGTCGCACCTCGCGGCGCTCGACGAATTCCATCTCATCATGCTCGAGCAACCGCTCGGCGCCGATGACCTCTTGCAGCTCGCCGACCTGCAGCGACGCATGACGACGCCGCTCTGCCTCGACGAGTCGATCACCGATCTGAATCGTGCCCGCGCCATGATCGAGCTCGGGAGCGGGCGCATCATCAACATCAAGCCCGGCCGCGTCGGCGGATTCACGGCATCGAAGGCGATTCACGATCTCTGCCAGGGCGCGGGCATTCCGGTGTGGTGCGGCGGCATGCTGGAGAGCGGGGTTGGCCGGGCGTACAACGTCGCGCTCGCGTCGCTGCCGAACTTCTCGCTGCCCGGCGATCTGAGTCCGAGCGCTCGCTACTGGCGGCAGGATGTCGTGTCGCCCGAATGGACGATGGACGCCGAGGGGATGGTACACGTCCCGCGCGATCGTCCGGGAATCGGCGTCGAGGTCGACGCGGAGTTCATCGAGTCGCTGACGACGCGCGCCGAAGTGTTGCGCGACGCGGGCGTTCAGGTGGCAGTCTGATGCGCGACATTCGCATCTCGCGCGGAGCGTGACCGTGAGTGACACGACGACGCTCCGACGCACCCTCGGCTTCACAGATCTGGTAATGCTCACGCTTGGCACCGTGATCGGCTCCGGAATCTTTCTCGTGCCGGGTGTCGTGCTGCGCCAGACGCAGTCGTGGGTCGGGGTCGCGTTGCTCGTCTGGGTCGTCGGTGGTGTCCTGTCGTTTCTCGGCGCGCTGACCTATGCCGAATTGGGAGCGATGCATCCGGACGCGGGCGGATTGTACTCGTATATCCGCGATGCATACGGGCCGTTGCTCGCGTTCCTCTACGGCTGGGCGAGCTTTTTCGTCATCGCGAGTGGTTCGGTCGCGACCCTCGCGGTTGCGTTCTCGACCTATCTCGGGCAGATCCTTCCCGTGACGCCGTTGGTCGCAAAGCTCATCTCGGTCGGGGTCATCATCGTCATCACGGTCGTGAACGTCCGCGGCACACGGGGCAGCGCGACGGTCGAGAATTGGGCGACGTCGGCGAAGGTCGGCGCGCTGTTCCTCCTGAGTCTCGCGCTGATCGCGATCGGACACGGGTGGCACAATCCGGGCCCACTCTGGCCGGCGGCCGTTGGCCCCAGCGTCTTCACGGGCGCCGGCACTGCCATGATCGGTGTGTTGTGGGCGTACGAAGGGTGGCAGTACGTCACGTTCTCCGCCGGCGAGACGAAGGATCCGCAGCGCGTGTTTCCGCGCGCGATCGTCGTCGCGACGTTCGCCCTCATCGTGCTCTATGTCGTGGCCAACATCGGCTACATCGCGGCGCTCGGCCCCGCGGCCGCGGCGCAGAGCGATCACGTCGCCGCCGACGCGAGCCGCATCGCGTTAGGCTCGACGTCCGGAGTGCTTCTCAGCGCGCTCGTCCTCGTCTCGATCTTCAGTGCTGCGAACGGCCTGATGATGACCGCGCCGCGGCTCTACTTCTCGATGGCGCGCGACGGCGTGTTCTTCGGCCGGCTCGCCACGGTGAGCGAGCGATTCGGAACGCCGGCGGCGGCCATCGTGTTGCTGGCCATATGGTCCACCGTGCTCGCGATCAGCGGCACGTTCGAGCAGTTGCTGACGTACGTCGTCTTCACGGCTTGGATTTTCTATGGGTTGGGCGCGTTGAGCATTTTCGCATCGCGTCGCCGGCATCCCGATGCGGTCCGTCCGTTTCGAACGCCCGGCTATCCGATCACACCGATCCTGTTCGTCGCTTCGGCGGCGGCACTCGTTCTGAACACGCTGCGCGAGCAACCGCAGCGCGCGCTGATCGGAGTGGGCGCCGTGGTGATCGGAACCCCGGCCTTCTATTTGTGGCGCGCGCGTTCACGGCGCGCCGCGGTCATTGCGTCCACCGTTCCCGCCGTTGCCGTTCCTTCCGATCACGAGGGTTAGCGAATGCAAAACAAGTTTGGCCAGCGGCCTCCGCGCAGTAGCTTGGTCGTCGGCGCTCTGATGCTCGGTGCCTTGTTCATCCTTGGAACCGTGGCGTCGCCACTGCGAGCCCAAACAGGCACGATCGTCGGGCGGATCACGGACGCCCGCTCGACCCAGCCCCTCGGGTTGACGGCGATCACCGTCGAAGGAACGCGGCTTGGCGCGACGTCCGACGCCGACGGCCGCTATCGCATCGCGAACGTGCCCGTCGGTCGGCACAGCGTGGCTGCCCGCCGCATCGGATACGTGGTGGTACGACAGACCGTGTCGGTGGCGGCGAGCGCCGACGCCACGGCGAATTTCACGCTCGAGGCGGCGCCTGTCGCGTTGGATCAGATCGTCGTGACCGGCACTGCCGGCGGCGAGCTCCGACGCTCGATCAGCAACGCCGTGTCGACAATCGACGCCGCCACGGAGCTCGAGAAATCCGCGGCGACGAACATTACGAGTTTGCTCAACGCGCGGTCCCCGGGCCTCGCCGTTCAGGCGACGTCCGGGCGCGTCGGCTCGGTCCCGGCCATTCAGATCCGAGGACGAAGCAGCATCTCGTTGTCGAACAACCCGCTCATCTACATCGACGGCGTCCGCGTCAACAGTCAGACCGGGCTCGGGCCCACGGGCACCGGCGGGCTCGGCACGCAGGGCGCGCTTGTCGCAGGGCGTCTCAACGACATCAACCCGGACGACATCGAAAGCGTGGAGGTCATCAGCGGGCCGGCCGCGGCGACGATTTACGGAACGGAAGCATCGAGCGGCGTCATCCAAATCATCACGAAGAAGGGCGCCGGCAATCGGCAAGTCATCACCGGTCAGGCGTCGGTCGGCTCGATGCAGTTCCGCAACGCCGCCGGCCGAATCGGACCCAATTACGACAAAGACAAAGCCGGCAACATCGTGTTGTGGAACGGCGTGCAGCAAGAGGCTGACAGCGGGCGTCCGATTTTCAAAACGGGCCTGACGCGCCAATACAACGCTTCGGCCTCCGGCGGACAGAATCTGACGCGATACTACATCGCCTCGGGATACGAAAACGACTACGGCATCGAGCCCAACAACTCCTCTCGCGCTGCGAACGTGCACTTGAACGTCGCCGCCCCGATGGGTTCGAGAACCGATGTGTCGACGAGCCTGAACTTTGTCGACAAGTCGGATCACCTTGGTGCCGAACAGGGAGCCTCGGCTATGCTGGGCGCTCAAGTCGGGCACATTCTGTTGAGTCCCGCGACGCACGGCTTTTTTGCCTCGCTGCCGCAAGTGCCCCAGCAACTCTACGACAACTCTGACGCCACCAACCGGTTCACCGGCAGCGCGACCATCACGAACCGGCCGACGAACTGGTTTACGCAGCGCGGCATCGTCGGACTCGATTACGTCGGCGAGGATTCGCGCGCCATCGAGCACTTCGCGCCACCCGAGCTCGCGTCAACTCTCTCGCCGGCCACCGCCGCTGGTCGCATTGGCCAGACGTTGCGCCACAACTCCGTCATCTCGGCGGACTATAACGGAACAGCGAAAGTCAATCTCACATCGGCACTCGCGTCGAACCTCTCGGTGGGCGGGCAGTTCTACAACACCGAACTCAATACGAGCTTCCTCGGCTCCACGGGCTTTCCCGCTCCCGGTGTCGAGACCGTGACGGCGGGCGCCCAGAAGCTGGCGCCCGATCAGCAGCAGACGATCAACACCACGATCGGTGCCTACGCCCAAGAGCAGATCGGGTGGCGCGATCGCTTGTTCATCACCGGTGCCCTCCGCGTCGACAACAACAGTGCGTTCGGCGAGGAGTTCAAGTGGGTCACATATCCAAAGCTTGGCGCATCGTGGGTCGTGAATGAAGAACCGTTTTGGCATTGGACCAGCGTGATCCCGACGCTGCGACTTCGCGCGGCGTACGGAGAGTCCGGTCGCCAACCGCAGGCGTTTTCGGCGCTCCGCACATTCACTCCCGTCACCGGGTTTAATGGTGCCTCGGGCGTGACCCCGGGTACGATTGGCAACCCGGATCTCAAGCCGGAGCGTGGAAAAGAGCTCGAGCTCGGCCTCGAGTCGGGGATCACTGATCGCCTCACGCTGAGTCTGACCTATTTCAGCCGCCGCACGTACGACGAGATCATCAACCAGCCGGTCGCGCCATCGAGTGGATTCCCCGGCAGTCGTTTCGCCAATCTCGGACGCGTCGACAATCACGGAGTCGAAATCCAGTCGACATTTCAAGCAATCCGGCGACGAAACCTCGCGTGGGAAATCGCCGGCAACATTGGAACGAACAAAGACGAGATCAAGAGTCTTGGCGGCCTTCCGTCGCTCATCACCGCTGTGGGTCCGGCGAACGTCGTCGGATATCCGGTCAATGGGTTCTGGTCGAAACGAATCTTGTCGGCGGATCGCGACGCAAACGGGTTCGCGACGAACGTCAAGTGCAACGACGGCAAAGGAACCGGCGTCGCGTGCACGGCGGCGCCATTCCTCTTCATAGGAACGCAGACCCCGAACCTGACAGGTTCGGTCGCCAACACCGTTACGCTTGGACCGTTGCGCCTCTATGGGCTGGTCGATTTCAAGCGCGGCTACACCGAGCTCGGAACCGTCGAGCTATTGCGCTGCGTTGGCGCTCTCGGAGCCGGCCTGTGTCGCGCAAACTACTTCCCGAATGAATACTCGGTGCTGTATGTCGCCGAGGCGACGAGCACGGCGTTCTCGCAAAACTATTGGGATCAGTACTTCCAAAGCGGCAATTTCGTGAAGCTGCGAGAGGTTTCCGCGACGTATTCCGTCCCACCGCGGTGGGTTCGCGGGTTGTCACGCGTGTCACTGACGCTGGCCGCGCGGGAGCTGCACACGTGGGCCAAGTTCCGCGGGCTCGATCCCGAGGCGTTCACCGGAACGCAGTTCACCGGTACCACGTCGCCGAGTGATCAAGGGGTTTCGCCGCCGCCGTTCCGCCTCATCGGTACCATCAACGTCGCCTGGTGACCCATGTCCATCAACTTTCTGAGACGGGATCTCCCGATGATCAATAATGCCCACTCCCGCCGCAGGCTGATCGCGGTCGCGCTGGCCGTGCCGATGATTGCGGCGCTCGCCTGCCGCGATATTACGAGCCTGCAGCAGTCCAACCCCGGATCGCTCTCCGCGGCATCGACCTATGTTCCGGAAAACGCACAGCTGCTGGTGAACGGCGCGATTGGAGATTTCGAATGCGCATTCTCGCGGTACGTCGTCGGGAGCGGTCTGTTCACCGACGAGCTGTCCGACGCGATCGCCAGTACGGCGAACTTCGACTATGATCGCCGAACCATCACGTCGAGCGCTCCCTACGGAACCCAGACGTGCACTTCAGCGAACCAACAACCCGCGATCTACACCACTCTCTCGACGGCGCGCGGGTCGAATGACACCGTGCTCGCGAAACTTCACGACTGGACCGATGCGCAAATGCCGGTCGGCGTCAACCGAACAAAGCTGATCGGCCAGGCGGCGGCGTACGCCGGCTACAGCCTCATTTTGCTGGGCGAAGGCATGTGTTCCGCGGCGATCAACGTGGGGCCCGAGCTGACGCCGGCGCAGCTCTTCGCCGAGGCGAAGACGCGGTTCGATACGGCGGTGACCGCGGCGACGGCCGCAAACGATGCAACAACGCTCAACTTTGCCACGCTCGGACGTGCGCGCACCCTCCTCGACCTCGGCCAGGCGGCAGCCGCGGCGACCGATGCCGCGAAAATCCCCGCCAGCTTCGTCCTGAACATGTCGACGGATGCGGTCAACGTGCGGCGAGAGAACTGGTCGTTCGTGTCGATCAACAACAGCAATTTCTCGACGGTCGACCCGAGCTTCCGCGGACTGACGGTCAACGGAGCGCCCGATCCTCGCGTCGCCGTCACGAACACCAACAAGGCGGGTACAACCCAAGGCACCGTCATCTGGACGCCCGATAAGTACCCAGCCATTGCGACAGTGATGCCGATCGCGCGCTACGCGGAAGCGCAACTAATCATCGCTGACGCAAAGCTCGCGGCCAACGACGTGCCCGGCGCGGTCGCAGCGATCAATGCCGCACGGGCGACACATCCGGGACTGCCGGCTTACGACGCCACCGGACAAACGGCCGCGCAGGTCCTGACGCAACTGGTCGAGGAACGACGTCGCGAACTATTCCTCGAGGGTCACCGGCTCGGTGACCTCCGTCG
>DASYSU010000139.1:0-12981 GCA_036002925.1 Gemmatimonadaceae bacterium
GTCGACCAGAGGTTCAATCCCTTCTCGAACCGCGCGAGATAGTACAGCGTCTCGCCATCCTTGCTCATGAGCGCATCGCCGAGCGACGACGACGCGACCGTGAGCCGCGCCTTGCGTGCGTCGAGTCCCTCGAGATCGAGAATGAGGTCCTTCTTCTCGGCCCGGACGCTATCGGCTTTGATCTTTGCCGAATCGGCTTTCGTCTTCGCGAGCTTCTCGTCGGCCTCTTTGACCAGCGCGAACTCGTCCTTCGTGAGCTTGAACCGCTCCCACGCGTCGCGGTCGAAGAACATCGCGTACGCGTCCTGCTGCGATTGGCCGCCCTGCGCGACGGACTTGAGTCCGTCGCGATTGCTGAACCACATCAGCGCTTTGCCACCGAGAATCCACTTGCCGCGGGCGTCGTTGAATCCACTTTGCGTGAGGTTGACGACCGGAGTCTTCCCGTCGGCGGCGACGAGACCGACCTCACCGGGCGCGATGCCGGGCACGTCGAGGTCGAACACGATCCACTTGCTGTCGGGACTCCACTGGAAGTTGTGATCGCCGCCGAACAATTCTTTCTCGGTGAGCAGCGTGCGCGTTTGCTTGGTCGCGAGGTTCAACACTCTGAGCGTGTTGCGATCCTCGAGAAACGCGAGCTCCTTGCCATCGGGCGAGTACGCGGGGTGCGTATTCTGATGGTCGTTTGAGACGACGGGGGCTTCTTTGACCACCGTCGACGCGAAGAAGTATGGCTCGACATCGCGCGCGCGTCGCGCCTCGTAGATGGCCCACTTGCCGCCGCGTTCCGATGCGTAGATGAGCGATTTCCCGTCGGGCGCGAACTCGACGCCCGTCTCAGTCTCGGGGGTCGTCGTGATACGCTTGGTGCCACCGCCTTCGACGCTGTTGACGAAGACATCGCCGCGGTAAATGAACGCGACTTCTTTTCCAGTCGGCGACACGACGAGATCGCGCGCGCCGTTGTTCACGGCCATGATGCGCTCGTTGTTCGCCTTGTTGTCGGCCGACACGGTGATGTCGACCTTCTTGGGCGAGCCGCCGGACGACACCATCGTGTAGATCTGTCCGTCGAACCCGAAGGCGAGCGTTCCGGTGTTGGACATACTGAGGAAGCGAACCGGCACGCCCTTGAACGACGTGACCTGCTGCGACTTGCCGCCGCCGTCGACGCTCATCTTGTGAACGTTGAAGTTGCCGCTCTCCTCGCTCAGGTAGTAGACCGCTTTGTCGCCGTCGGCGAAGACGGGATTGCGATCCTCGCCGGCGAACGTCGTGAGCTGCTTATGCGTCCCCGCCTTGGTGTCGTACATCCAAACGTCGCGCGCCACGGCCGACGTGTGATGCTTGCGCCATGGATTCTCCTGGCCCTTACGATCCTCATATATGAGGTACTGGCCGTCGCGGCTCGTCTGCACGTTCTCGGCAGGCGTCGTGAGAATTTGAATGGGACGACCGCCGCCCGCCGCGACTTGGTAGAGCTCGGGAAGTGCGCCGCTCGGGAACTGACGGTTCGACGCGGCGTCCTGACGCGCGGCGCCGAAGATGATGTTCTTGTCGTCGGCCGTGAACGTGTACGGAATTTCATTCGCGGAGTGAAACGTGAGACGCTTGGCTTCGCCACCATCGGCGCTGATGACGTAGATGTCGTAATTGCCGTAGCGGTCCGACGCGAACGCGATCTGTTTGCCGTCGTGACTCCAGACTGGGGCGTAGTCGTTCGCGGTGTGTGTGGTGAGTGGCGTCGCCGCGCCCCCCGTCGCCGGAACTTTGTAGATGTCGCCTTTGAAGGTGAACGCGATCGTTTTCCCGTCTGGGGAGATCGCGGGGTATCGCATCCAGCTCGCACCGTTGGGCGAGGTCGACGGCGATTGAGCGGCGGCGAGCGAGGCGGACGCGACGAGCGCGGCGGCGATGAGGGACTTCATATGTATGGGAAGTGTTGAGGCGGTGTGCGGTGCGTGGGGAGAGTGTAAAACCCGGACTGAACCAGCGCCACCTCAGCGCGAGGGTCGGCGACTGGCTATGCGATCAGCGGCGCCAGAGAAGTTCGGCAGAGGCGCGGTCGCCCCGCTTGCTGGATAGCGCACCATGACTGTGATAGTCTCTGGGGATGCAAATCAAACGGGCTCGCTCGTCTGTAATACGGTTCCTCACGGTGCTCGTCGCGATTGCGCGACCGAACGTCGCTCAGCAACCACGCGTCGATCTCGTCTTGGTGGGTGGTCGCGTCCTTACCGTCGACTCGGCGGATCGCATCGCCCAAGCCGTCGCGATCGCAGGCAACCGCATCAGCGCAGTCGGCACCAATGCCGAGGTCAGCCGACTAGCCGGACCAACCACCCGCCGCATCGATCTTCACGGGCGCACGATCACGCCAGGCCTACTCGATGCCCACGCCCACTTCTCCGGCGGCGGCGCCGATCGTCTCTACGTGGTCGATCTCAGCTACCCCACGGTCAAAAGCATTGCCGATGTCGCCGCCGCGATCCGCGCCAAAGTCGCCATCTCGCCACAGAACGCATGGATCCAAGGCCGCGGATGGGACGAAGGCAAGCTTGCCGAACGCCGTCTCATCTCCGCGAACGATCTCGACGCCGTCGCGCCCGACAATCCCGTCTTCCTCACGCAGACCACGGGACACTATGGCGTGGCCAACAGCGCGGCGCTGCGACTCGCCGGCGTCACCAAGGACACGCGTGACACACCCGGCGGCACGATCGACCGCAACCCCGACGGCACACCGACCGGCGTCCTCAAGGAAGGCGCGATGGGACTGGTACGACGACTCATCCCGCCGCGCGCCGCCGCCGAGACCGAGGCGGGCATGCGCGACTTCGCGAAAGCGTTCAACAGCGAGTGCATGACGGGTCTCAAGGATCCCGGGATCTCGTCGCAGACGTGGGATCTCTACAAGAAGGTGGAGCAGAGCGGCGCGCTCCCCGTTCGCGTCTTCGCGCTCTGGACTGGCGGACGCTCGGTCGACGCGGCCAAGCGCGTGATCGCGGAACGCGCGGCCATGACGAGGCCATACGAGAATACTGGTGACGATCATGTGATCGCCGGCGGCGTCAAGCTCTACATCGACGGCTCGGGCGGCGCGCGGACAGCGTGGCTCTACGACGACTGGAACAAGGACTATCACGGTACCGACGCGGGAAATCGCGGGTATCCGACGTCCAACGCCGACACGATCCGCATGCTCATCCGCATGTATCACGACGCGGGGATGCATGTCGCCGTACACTCGATCGGCGACCGCGCGATCGATTGGGTGGTCGACACCTACGACCAGGCGATGCGCGAGAATCCGAAGAAGGGACTGCGCCACGCGATCATTCACGCGAACATACCGACGGATCACGCCGTCGACGTGATGGCGCGACTGCAACACGAGTTCGACGCCGGCTATCCCGAGTCGTCGGCGAGTTTCGCCTGGTGGCTCGGCGATACCTACGCCGCGAACTTCGGCGTCGCGCGGTCGCTCCGCTTGAATCCGTTCAAGACCTTCTTATCGAAGGGCATGATTTGGGCGAACGGATCGGATTACAACGTGACGCCGTTTCCGGCGCGCTACGGAATCTGGTCAGCCATTGCGCGTCGTCCGCTGCTCGGCGTCTATGGCGACGACCCGTTTGGTCGTGCCGAGTCGGTGGACGTGCGCGCGGCGTTGCGCGCGGTGACGATCTGGGCGGCGCGGCAGATGTTCCTCGAGAAGAAGGTCGGGTCGATCGAGGTCGGGAAGTACGCCGACCTCGCCGTCTGGGACCGTGACTTCTACTCGGTGCCGGCCAACGACATCAAAGATGCGAAATGTCTCATGACGATCTTCGACGGCAAGATCGTCTACGACGCGGGCGTGGTGAAGTAGGCAGCCGAATTTCTATTACGGCCAGCCAAAGATCGATGTGGCCGGCGCGCCGGCGCGTACAGGCGAGATATCGCTGGGATCGCGCCAGAAGAATCGCGTCGCGTCAGTCGCGAACACGCGCAACACCCAACGCTTCGGCGCACCGCCCGTCACCGGAACCGCGATGTCGGCACGCAACAGCCGCCGCGATTTCGGCGGCACCGCGGCGAGCAATCCTACACCAACACTTGCACGCGCCACGGTCGTCTCGCCGAACGGAACGTCGCCCGACCACGTCTTGCCAATGTCGGTGAAGATCGCGGTCCCCCATTGCGCGAAGCGGCCGGTCGAGAACGCGAGCTGCCGCTGCTCGAGGCGGAGCACGGCGCGCCGACCGCCGGCGATCGCTGAACCATTGTAGCCGCGCAGTCCGCTCACCGCGTCACCCAACGACAACTGCAGCGGCAAGCGCTCGCGCCAACCGCCGGAGAATTCCGTGCTTGCCTCGAACGTGCGTCGCTCGGACGACCTCAGATACCACGCCAGTCGTCCGCTCAACACGGCGGCGCTCCACGAATCGGCGCCGCCCGCCGGCAACTCTTCGCCGCGCATCGCGAGTCCGACGAACGAACGCGGCGTCCCGACGCCCGAATAGAAGTCGAGCGAAATGAGCGACGACTGATCTGTTGCACTGAACGCACTCAGCCCACGCTCGGCAGTCGCCGCGATTTGGAATCCGCGCGCCACATCCTGCTCGCCGAGCAGCGCGTCGAAGCCTTGGACGTGCATGTAGTCGAGCCAGCGCAATCCGCCCGCGAGACCGACACGAAACGTGCGGTACGGCGAATACCGATTCGCTAATACCGGCGTGTCGGGCGGCACCAATCCGCTGTCGGATGCGATCACGCCGTCGGTCGCGGGTCGCGATCGTTCGTACGTCGCCACGGGACCGATCATCGCTCCGCCGCCGCGCCAGCCGAATCGCGCGACCGCGCCAGTCGACCAAACGTCGCGCGTGATCGGAAGCGACAGCGCGGCTCCACCCTGGCGCACGAACGAGCGATATGTGTTGTCGTGCATGCCGCCGGCGTACCAGGCGATGTGTTCGAGATCGCTCAAGAACGGTCGCGACACGTCGAAGGTGAAATGTCCGCCGAGTGGATCGCGTTGCGCTCCGAGCTCGGCGACGAGCGGTTGGTCGAATAGGCCGAACTGTCGCATCGTCAACGAAAGCCCGTCGCGATAAGCACGTCCTTGTCGCCACTGGCCCGAGGCGAGCAGCCCGCTGCCGCCGATATTCGAGTTGCCGTACTTGACGTTCGAGAGACCGCCGTGCGTGACGCCACCGCCGATGATGACGGGGATTTCGTCGACCGTCTCGACGACGAGCCGCACACTATCAGCGCCCTCGCCCTCGGCGCGGACCGTGACCGCCGAGAGATAGGGCTGGGCGCGAACCACCCGCGCGAGCTCCGGCAACCAATCGTCGTGGCAACGTTGGCCGACGTGCGCGAGGATGAATGGTCGGATCGCCCGCTCGCGTGTCGTGCCCGACTGAAAGAGGAAATGTTGCACCGCGCGCTTGAATGCCGACGGATCGCGACCAATCATCGCCGGGGGATGCGGATCGATCACGATCGCGCTGATCGTGCGTCCGTCGCAGTGAAACTGCGAGGAGTCGGGGATTTGCGCGCTGATCTCTCGGCCGGTGACCATCACAACGGCGGCGATTGCTGTTGGCACAATTCGCTGCGATCTCAGGCGAACGACGAGTCTCTGCATTCGCGACAATGATTTCAGGTTGTGGCTGCCCAGCGGCGTTGCTCGGCGTCGAGCTCGACACGATGTGTTTCCGGTAGGAACCACGCGGCCACGATTGATACGAGACAACAAGCGACCATGTAGGTCGCCACGGCTCCAGATCCGTATCGGGCGAGGAGCAGGGTCGCGATGAATGGCGCCACCCCGCCGGAGAACACCGACGCGAGTTGATAGACGAAAGAGATGCCGGAGTACCGCACGTGCGTTCCGAAGAGCTCGGAGAGACACGCGGCCATCGGTCCGTACATCATGTCGTGTCCGATGTTCATCGCCAACACCATGGCAATCCCGATGAACGCCGGCCCTCGCTCGATCATCCAGAAAAAGGGGAAGGCGATCAGCAGAGAGAAAATGACGCCGATGAGGTACACCGGCCTGCGTCCCACACGGTCGGAGAGGTGTGACCACAACGGGATCGAGATCAGGCCGATCAGCGCCGCCAGCATCACGCCTCGCAGCATGACGCCTCGAGGATAGCCGAGCGATTTCTCTCCGTAGCTCAGCACGAACACGGTGTACACGTAGAACACGACATTTTGAGCGAACCGCAAGCCCATTCCGATCAGCACTTCGCGCGGGCGTTCGCGGAAGACGTCCAGCAGCGGCGCTCGCGATTCACGACGCGCCTCTTTCAGTTTCATGAATGCCGGCGTCTCGAGGATCTGGAGTCGGACGAACAGCCCAATCCCGACGAGGACGACGGAGATCAAAAACGGTATGCGCCATCCCCACGCCAGAAAGTCTCTCTCGGGAAGCGTGGACGAAAGCGCCGCGAAAACGGCCGTCGAAAGAAGGAGTCCACCGGGAACACCCATCTGCGGCCACGAACCGTGAAGGCCGCGGCGTGCGCCACCGGAATGTTCAACAGCGAGAAGTACCGCGCCGCCCCACTCTCCGCCCACCCCGATCCCCTGAATGAACCGTAGCGCAACTAGCAGAATTGGTGCCCAGATGCCGATTTGGTCATACGTCGGGGTTAGACCGATGAGCGCCGTCGCCACACCCATGATCAGCAGCGACCAGACGAGCATGTTCTTTCGTCCGAGTCGGTCGCCGAAATGTCCGAAGATCACGCCACCCAACGGCCGCGCCACGAACCCCACGGCGAACGTGCCGTATGCGCTGAGTGTACCGGCGAGAGGATTGAGGGTCGGGAAGAAGAGCCGGTTGAAGACCAACGCCGCGGCGGTGCCATAGAGAAAGAAGTCGTACCACTCGATCGTGGTGCCGATGAAGCTCGCGATGATCACTCGGCGAAGCTGATCAGGCTTCGAATCGCCCTCAGCCATTCGACTCGGCCAGATACATGATTCGTGATACCGACCGCCGGCGAGACAGGGCGATCACAGTCTCGAGAAAGCCTTGCTCGTGCGCGAAGACCGACGCTCCTTCCATCTCTTCCAACTCTGATCGGTGAGCAAGTCTGGCTGCCAGCCGGCCATTGGCGTTCGCGAGAACGCTCTCGGTTCTGTCTTCGGTCTCCAGTAGCCGAAACCCGGCGTTCTCGAGCGCCCGCTCGTTGACGCCTGGCGCGACGAACGTCGTGCGACCGTGGAAACTCCTCGACGCGACCTCGTCATCGGAGATGAACCCGACTAGAACACCGGCATCGGTGAACAGGAATCTTCCGCCCGGAGCGAGGACTCGCGCGATCTCCCGAAAGAGCGCGATTCGATCGCGCACATGGAGCACGACATCCAACGACATGGCGGCATCGAACGAGCGGCTCTCGAAAGGCAGCGGGCGGTTCAGGTCCGCTTCCTGGATCGTCGCCAGACCATCGACGCCGAGCGCCGCGGCGCGGCGGCGTCCGGCGGCAATAGCCTCGGTACTCAAATCCAGCCCGGTGCCACGGCATCCGACGGCTCGCAAGACATACGTGAGTGGTCCGCAGGGACCGCAGCCGACGTCGAGGAGATGATCCGTCGGCGCGAGTTGAAGCCGGTCGATGTCGCCGCGAAGGTCTCGCGCCGTGACCCACGAGTGCTGGCCGATGTCCTCGCCATACGCTTCACTGCGCACGCGCCTCATCACGGGCGAGTCGAACTCGTCGTAGACGGAGTCGTACGTCCGGCCGCCCGGTTCGTCGCCCACGCTCATGCAGGCGAGTATGGGCCGAGCCGTGGCGAAGGTCAACGCTATGTCATCTCGATTTGCGTCATTGGTTGGTCGGCGCGAGATTAGCGGCCCTCGTCAACTCATTTCCAACCTTATCCGGGATATCGCGTTGACCTCGCAATCCAATCCAGGCCTCGTCATCTCGCCCGAGCAATTCCTCAAGCACTGGCAGGGGCACCGCAGCCTGACTCGGCGCGTGATCGCCGCGTTTCCCGACGACAAGCTGTTTACCTACGCGAGCGGCGGCATGCGCCCATTCTCCGCACTCGCGATGGAATTCCTCGGGATGGGCGCGCCGACGCTGCACGGCGTCATCACCGGCGAGTGGAAGTCATACGCCTCGCCGCCGGCGACGACCAAGGCGGACATTCTCCGCATGTGGGACGAAGCGACTGCCGAGATCGACAAACTGTGGCCCACGATTCCGCCGCAGCGGTTTCAGGAGGTCGACACGGCGTTCGGTCAATGGAAGATGCCGATGTACGACCTCCTGCTCTACATCGTCGACAACGAGATCCACCATCGCGGTCAGGGCTATGTCTACCTGCGCGAGCTCGGAATCGAGCCGCCACCGTTCTGGGAGCGAGGTTAATGGTCGCGCTGTTTCACCGACCGAACACCGCGGTCGCCCTACGTGAAGATGATCTCGCCGCCCGCCGCCATCTCATAGAACTCGCCGACGGTGATCACGCCTTCGAGCTCCTCGACGAAGTCGTCGGGCTCGAGACCGAACATGTCGACCGATGCCTTGCAGGCGTACAGCTTCGCGCCCGAGTCGACGATCATCTGGATGAACTCTGGTACGGGCGGGATATCGAGCTTCGCGATCTGCTTCTCCATCTGGTGCGTCACGAACGACGACATCCCGGGCAAGCCTCCGACCATGGTCGGAATGTGCAGCCCGGGGTTGCCGACGGTAGCGACCTTCAGGTGCTCGTAATGCTTCTTGTTGATTGCCTCCATACCGAAGAACGTGAAGAAGATGTTCGCCTCGATGCCTTCCATGCGCGCGCCGTTGGCCATGATCAGGCCCGGATACACGCCTTCGAGCGAACCCTTGGAGATGATGATCGAGACCTTCTCGATAGTGTCGGACATGTGTCGATGCCTCAGATGCAGCCGTGCGGTTTCGGGATGCCGCCGATCTTGGCGGCGAGCTTCGCGGGGCCCTTCGGGAAGAGTTGATAGAGTTCTTTAATTGCTACGCCGGAGTCTTTGCCGAGCGTTCGGATGGTCGGGGCGGCGCCGGTCTCGAGATACTTGGCGCGCATGAACCTCACGACTTGCCAATGCTTCTCCGTCAACTCGGCGATGCCGTTCTCGCCGGCGATCTCGTGCGCGATCTCCTCGGTCCATTGCTCCGGCTTTTGAAGAAACCCTTCGGCGTCGAGCGCGAGGTCGCGATAGGTCAAAAGTGTTGTCGACATGGGATGGTTCCTCGGTTAGATGACTGGCGCCTTCTTGCCGCGCATGGACATCTGCGGGCCAACGCCGGGAATGTCGTGTCCGGGCAGCAGCACGTTCCAATAGACCCATCGGAACGCGAGCTTCCCGAGGTGATTGAGTCGTGATTCGCCGAGCAGTCGCATCGGGCCGACGCCGGGAAGTGGGAAGCGTCCCGGCAGAGGCTCGGTGGTGTAGTTGAAGTCGATGAGCAGCGCTTTGTCGTGACCCGTCTCGATGAAGCAGTTGGCGTGGCCGTCGAACTCGGGTAGCAGCGGCTTGCTGTCCACAAAGCGCTTGATGTTCTCGGTCAGAATTTCCGCCTCGAAGTGGGCGACCGAACCCGCCTTCGATACGGGAAGGTTGGTCGCATCGCCGATGGCGAACACGTTCGGGGCCGCTTTTGATTGGAGCGTGCGCGGATCGGTCGTGACAAATGCCATCTCATCCCCGAGTCCAGGCGACCGGGACACGAACTCAGCTCCCATGTGGACGGGCACGGCGACCAGCAAGTCGAACGGCACCTCGCGTTCGTCCCACGAGGACAGCACACCTTTCTCTCCGTCCACGCGCCCGGCGCTGAACTCCGTCACCAAGTCGATTCGCTTCTCGGCGAGCAAGTGTGCGAGCTCGGCCGACGCGGCCGGTTTCGTGAATGCGTTGTCGAGCGGGGTGACGTACGTGATCTGCACCTTGTCGCGCATCCCGCGATCGGTGAAAAACGCGTCGGCGAGGAACGCAAACTCGAGCGGTGCCACCGGGCATTTGATCGGCATCTCGACGATGTCGATCACCATGCGTCCGCCGCGCCACGTCGCCAGCTTGTCACGGAGCTTGGTCGCCCCGTCGAGCGTGTAGAAGTCGAACATCGACTGCTGCCAACCCGGTCCCGTGAGACCTTCCGTCTCGCTCGGCACGATCCGGGTCCCAGCGGCGACGATCAACACGTCGTAAGGAAGGACGGCGCCATCTGTCAGGTAGACCGCGTTCTCTTTCGTCTCGACGCGATCGATGTGGCTGCGAACGTAGGCCACATCGTGGTGCACCTGTCGCGCCCGCCGGCGGACGACTTGTTCGGGCGTGTACTTGCCGAACGGGAGAAACAAGAGGCCCGGCTGGTAGACGTGCTCTGCGTCCTGATCGACGATGGTGATCGAGACGCGATCGTTCCGAATGTCGCTCGCGTAGAGCCGGCGAAGCCGGTTCGCCATGATGGTGCCGGCCGTGCCGGCACCAAGGATGAGAATGCGAGTCATGGCGTCACTCGCGGTGGGCAGAACGTAAAGCCGACAAGCATCGAGTTCTCGGACAGCGAGCTCGTAATGCTCGTGCCGGGCATCGCGCCGGCGGGCGACTGGAACGGCCCGGTGATCGAATGCGAGAACGCGTGATAGTACGCCACGTCCACGCCGAATCCGTTCGTGAACATGTAGCCGGCGCCGAACGTCGCATGATGCTGCACGACAGCGGGTGCCGCCGCGTTGAACATCGAGAGATCGCTCGGGATCGGGTTGCCCGAGTAGTTGTATCCGGCGCGCAGCGCGATCTGCGACGTCGGTTTGAACTGCATTCCGCCGGCGAGCGTCCAGATGTTCTGCCACCCGAAGCCTTTGACCGAGCCGTCGGCTGCGAAGCCCTGCTCCTTGAAGCCGCGCGTGCTGTGATACGTGATGTACTTGGTATCCAGCCCAATCGCGAAGGCCGTACTCGGCGTGAACGAGATCCCGCCGGAATACACGGCGGGCACGTCCATGTTGAAGCTGATCGTGCGCGGCGTGTTGTATGACGCCAGGTTCGGGTTCTCGAATACCGCGTCGTATTGGAATTTCTGAAAGAGCTGCGGCGTGGTATACGCCAGCCCCAACGCGATCTCAGGCGTCACCGCGAGCTGCAATCCGAGCTGGGCACCGACACCGAACGAGCCCGCGGCGTCGGTTGCTCGCGAGTAGTAGGCGCGATCATCCGCGGTCTGCCATGAGCCATCAGGCCCCGGATCGACTGCGGGAGCAGCAATCGGCATTGGATCGACGGCGAGCGATGCCCAATCCACGTTGAGGGCGACGCCGACACGAAGCTTGTCCGTCGGACGATACGCCAGCGCCGGAATGATCTTCATGAGCGAGAAGTTGCTGTAGATCGCGCCGAATCCGAACGGGCGCGGGGCGAGTACCGGATTCGACGGATCGGTGTTGTAGTCGACGCCGAACCCACCGACGCCCAACCCGGCCACTCCGACGGTGAGCTTGTCGGCGCTGAGCTCGCGGCTCCAGCCAAATGCCGGAATTGGTACGAAGGCGCTGCTGCTGGTCGTCGAGCCGCTCGCCGGGCCGGCGTTGCTCGCGATCGAGCGCTCCGGCTTGAACATCTCGAACCCAAGCTCCGTCGCCGTGCCCTTGAACGCGAGCAGACCGGCTGGATTGACGTAGAACGCTCCGAGTAGGCTAGTCGGGCTGGCGACACCGATGCCTGCCATCGCGGAGTTGATTGCCCCGACGCCGTGGAGGAAATGGCCGTCTGTTGCGGATGCGACCTGTGGTGCAATGGCAATCGCAACGAAGGCGACAAGTTTAGTAATTCTCATATGACGTTCTCCCTAAGGCAGCGCCGCGAACGGCCCTGCTGACGAGGCGGCGCAGTTCCATTTCCGCGTCATGACTGAGCGGAAATGCGTTCTCGAACGCGCGACCGCCGATCGCGTCGAGGAACAGCCGCCGATACTCGGCGGCGAGTGGCTTGTCGACCGCGTCGAGGATGATCGCACCGGCGCGGACGGCCGCGGCATCACGCTCTCGGGCCGCGCCCACGCGGGTCATCGACGTGACGAGCGGCGCGCGGAGCTGATCCAACAACGGGAAGGCGAGCTCCCGAACGACTCTGAGGAGCGCCGCGCTTTCTCCGGCGACACCAAGGCCCGACGACACGGCGACGATCACCGTGCCGCCGGGCTCACGGATGATTCGCCCCTCGCCCCCGACCGTCGGCGAGATGAGAATCATTCCGCGAGTGATGCCGACCATGGAGAGATAACCATCGAGCGATCGAGCGAACTGATCGTTCCAGGTCGATTCCAAATCATGTAACGAGCGACGATCGTCCAGCATGTGTGCCGAGCGGTAGGTCCGTACGAAGTTCGTCCACTCATCGTCCACGGCGTCGAGCAGCGAGGCGAACACCACGCGCTCTTGTCGTGTAGGCAGTGCCGCTGCGATGACGCTCGCCGTCGATGCCAGCGAGCTCTGATGCACCGCCTGCGGCGACTCTCGGATCGCGGCGCGCAGCGCGGCAAGAACGAGTGTTGGCTCCTCACCCACGAAATAGAGGGGAAGGAAGTGTAGAACCTCGAAGGCGCTGTCCGCGGCGAGCGCTTTGCGAACGTCGGTCACGTGTCGATCGAGCGTCGTCGCGATGCGAGCCCGCGTCTTGGCCTCACGGGCCCGTTCGGTGTACCGCGTATCGTAAAGCGGCAGCGGCCCGTACCCGTCGTACCCGATCAGCGCGAGGGCGTGGAACCAGAGATCGGCAAACGGATCGCGCGCGATGGTCCATGCGGTGCTCGGTCGCGCGTCCGCGGACTGGCCGTGAAGGGCGGCGGGCCGCAGGAGGTTGGCTGACCCCAACCAGATCAGTAGTGCAATTGAAGACCCGAACGGGGAGCGCATCTGAACCTCTGAGGTTCGATGCTTCAACGTACCGATCCGGCCCGGGCCTTCCTGCGAGAGAAATTACTGAATAACTGTAGGGTAATA
>DASYSU010000140.1:0-1937 GCA_036002925.1 Gemmatimonadaceae bacterium
CGCGAGCCGCGCTTCGCCTCGACGAGGATGTTCCAACAGGCGCCGGCGTCTTTGTGAAAGTAGGGGACGAAGAAGATCTCGCCGTCCGTGCCGAGGAAGTCGAAGCGGACGGGGAGGAACGGCACGCCGTCGAAACGGGAGGGACAGCCGGTGACGACGACCATCGCGAGCTGCCGCTGCGGCTCCGTGTACACCTTCCGCTGCTCGTTCGTTTCGAAGAGCGCGCTGAGCTCGCGGCGCCCGGCGGCGACGATCGTTAGATCGTTCTCTTGCGCAATCCGGTCGAGCTTTTCCGCCGTCACATCCTCGGTCACGACACGTCCGCCGCGTTTCTCCAGCTCGATCATCCACCGCGCCGACTGCAGCCGCACGTCGACTGCCTGAAACGGCTGCCGCAGCCGCCCGACCAGCCGGATCAGTTGGTTGTGCTTCGTCGGGCAGAACGTCAGGAACACGCCTTCGCCCTTCGGCGCAACGTCGTCCCAGAAGTTCAATTCGAGCTCGCGTTCGTACGACAGCGCCAGATCGAATCGCGCCGCCGTGCCGGTCGGCCGGCTCTCGTTCAGCCACGCCTCGGGCGTCCGGTCGGAGTACAGCGTCACGTCATACCCGTTTCGGCGCAGCCCGTGCGCCGCGACGAGTCCCGTGATGCCGGAGCCGACGATCGCGATTCGTCTCATCAGAACGGCGATTCGACCGTCGGTTCGCCTTTCGCCTGCTTGTACGCCAGCTCCACGATCGGCGTCGCGAAGTACTGCTCGAAATTGCGCTTGCGCGACGCGATTCCCGCCGTCAGCTCTTCGGTGAACTTCGTGATGTCGACCTTCTTCCTCGTCTCGTCGAGCGAAAGCCCTGCCTGCACCGCCGCTCGGACCTGACTGTCGATGCTTTCAAGGAGTGCCGTGATCGTGCGGAGATGCCCCCTGTCGCGCTCGACCGGCCCATGGCCGGGGACGATCACCGCGGCGTCCATCGCTTCCAGTTTCTTCATCACCGCGATCCACTCGGAGACGTACGAGCCGGTCCCGAACGGGATCGGCGCGACGAGAAGGTCGCCGGTCATGAGCACCTTCGCGTCGGGGACGTACACGACCGCATCGCCCGCCGTGTTCGCGCGGCCGAGGAATCGGATGTCGACCTCGCGCTTGCCCAGGAACAAAGTGAGCGAGTCGGTGAACGCCTGGTTCGGCAGCTCGACGCGCCCCTTCTGAATCTCCGGCATTGCGTGGTCGACGTCGTGCGACAGCGCCTCGGTCTCCTCCAACTGCTCCGGGTTCATGGCGGTGCCGTCGACATTCTTCCGCTCCGCGACCCTCTTGCGGACCTTGTCGGCCATTGCCGTGCCGCGCTGCTGGTAGAGGTGGAGCATCTTGGGGCTGAACTCGACCATCGAAGCGCGTGTGAACGCCGTGCTGATGATCGTCACGTTCGGGAACTCGTCGCGATAGACGAAGTTGCCGAAGTTGTGGTCCCAGTGCCAGTGCGTGTTGACGACGTAGCGCACCGGCTTGTCGGTCTTCTGGCGGATCTCCGCGATCATCCGGCGAGTGACGGACGGAATCATCCCCGTGTCGACGACCACGACCCCGTCGTCGCCGATGATCGCGATCGAATTACCGCTGACGATCCCCGACTTCGACTCCGGTGCGATGAACGCCCAGATCCCCTCGCCGACTTTGAGGGTCTCATAAGAGGAGGTGACATCGCCCACCGGCTGAGCGAAGGACACAACCGCGGCAAGAAGCGCGAGACACGAGATCAATAGCGTCTTCATCAATTCATCATCGCTCCGCGGGCCACCCATCCTGCTATCACCGTTTTGCCAGTTGTTACTTACGCGTCACGCAACGGTTACCACGGCTAACTCAATACGAAAACGATCGTAGAGGTGATCAGGACGCGGGAGAACTCGACATGAATGTGCTGCCGGGCGTCGA
>DASYSU010000141.1:0-26436 GCA_036002925.1 Gemmatimonadaceae bacterium
TACCTCTGCCTCGTCATGCCCCTGCGTCTGCTCGACTGAGCGCCACGTCCTCCTGATCCGGAGGAAAGGAGGCCGGTCGCCTTGTTCAGCTTCATCACGCTGGTCCAAAGCCTCGGATTAGCCTACGCGACGGGTCTCAACCTGTACGCGGCTGTTGCCGTGACGGGTCTTGCTGTGCGATTTGGATGGGTCCACGGCGTGCCGACAACGATCGAAGGGTTCGGAAACCTTGCCGTCATCGGCGTGGCGGTTTTGCTCTACGCAATCGAGTTCGTCGCGACGCTGATCCCCGGCGTCGCCTCGGCTTGGGAAACGCTTCATAGCCTCATCCGTCCGCCTGCCGCAGCCGTGGTCGCGGCTGCCACGGCTTGGCATGCCGATCCCGTCATCGTACTGATTGCGGCGCTCCTTGGCGGCGGCCTCGCCATCACGACGCACACCACCAAGCTTGGTATGCGTTACGCCATCGATGCATCGCCCGAGCCGCTCACGAACGGGTTCGCCAACGTGATGGAGCTCGTGCTCGTCGGCGCCGTGGCGATTTCCATCTGGCATCACCCGATCATCACGCTCTCGATCGCGCTCGTCCTGCTCGTGGGTATGGTGATGATGGTTCGACTCATTTGGCGCGCGCTGCGTCAGGTCTTCTCCGGCCGCTGGATGCCGGCGCCGGGCCTCATGCAGGCGCCACGCGTCATGGAGCGCCGCGGCGGCGCCCACGACGATATCGAACACGAGCCCTGACGTCCGCGCACTCTGCGATGCGCAGCACGGCCGCACAACTCGTGAGAGTCATGCGGCCGTGCAGACAACGGTCGCGAAACCTGTAAGCCGGGTTCTGTGAGACGGCGAGCCGTCCCGGCGGTCATTCCTCTCGGAGCGTAGTTGCCTACGCCCTCTAGCAGCCTACCCGCAGCGTCTTGATCGAGGTGGGCACCTCTCGCTGCTTATTTGGCCTTGCTCCCGCTGGGGTTTACCCTGCCGCGTCTGTTGCCAGCCGCGCGGTGAGCTCTTACCTCACCTTTTCACCCTTGCCCGACCTGTCTCTTCGCTTGCGCTCGGGGCAGGCGTCGGCGGTGTGTTTTCTGTGGCACTATCCGTCGTCGGTCCGACCAAAGTCGGTGACGCCCAGGTGTTACCTGGCAGCGCACCCAATGGAGCCCGGACTTTCCTCGAACGGTATTCAGAGAATACTGCTCGCGACCACCCGGTTGGCGACCTTATGAGAAAGATAATCGACTAGCGCCTCAGGGGGAAAGACATTCGCTGACGTTTGCGTGACGCCACTCATCTATATTGCCGCCCGCTTCGAGCGACGAAGTCTCGACGCACATCAACTCTCGCCGAGTGAGGCAATTTCATGCACGAGCATCCTGCGGCGTCGGCGCGTGGCCCATTCCCGATCGCGACCATGCTCACTCCGAACGAGCGCATTCGGGTCGACGCCGCCGGCGACGGTTCATACCGCGCGATCCACCGCGATTCGGTCGCCGAGGTTGTTCAAGACTTGAAGTCGAACCGCGCGGGCGCGGTGCTCGTGTCGGTCGCGCGTTACGACCAACACGCGCGAGCCGGCGTCGCTGCCCTGGTTCGAGAGTTTCCGCGCGTGCCGACCGTTGCGCTCCTGACGCAACTCGATCGCTCAACGCCGCAATCGGTGTTGTCGCTCGGCTCGACGGGTGTTCGTCAACTGGTCGATGTGCGCGAGGCAGAGGGATGGCGAGAGCTCCGCAAATGCCTTCTCGCGGCCCGCGGCGACGACATCCAACGCGAAGCCATGAGTCAACTGGCGATCGACTTGTCGGGCGTCCCACAGGATTGCTGGCGCTTCTTCGAAGCCCTGTTCCTCGCGCCGTCGCGTGTCTCGACGGTTCGCGGTCTCGCCAGACGACTCGACGTTCTGCCGAGTACCCTGATGAGTCGCTTCTTTCGTGTCCGACTTCCGGCACCGAAGCAGTATCTTGCGATTGCACGCCTTGTCCGCGCGGCTCGCCTGTTTGAGAATCCGGGATTCTCCGTTGCCAACGTCGCGAATCACCTCGACTACTCGTCACCACAGAGCTTCGGGCGCCACGTGCGAACGCTGATGTCGATGACCGCGGTCGAGTTCCGCGAGCGCTACGACGGCGCCGGCATGCTGCACCACTTTCGTGAAGTGCTCGTCCTGCCGCATCTCGATCGACTGCGCCAACTCCGCCCGCTTAGCCCGTCGTGGGGCGGCTCGTATGTGCGCAACGTGATCAACTAGACGCAATGTTCGCGGTCAAGGAATGCGATCTCTCAGGTCGGCAGGCGCGACACGATTTCGCTTGCCCGCACGAGCGAGACGACGGCGACGCCGTTCGCCTCCAAGGACTCCCGGCCGCCCTCCTCGCGGTCCACGAGGGCAAGGACGCCAATCACTACGCCACCACTGGCGCGGACGGCGTCAATTGCCTTTCGCGCTGAGCCGCCTGTTGTGATCGTGTCCTCGATCACGGCGACGTGGTCCCCGCTCCGAAACGGTCCTTCGATTAGTTTGCCGGTGCCGTGCACCTTCGGCTCCTTGCGCACGGTGAACGCGCGCAATGGCCGCGACGTCGACGCGCTGGCATAGCTGACGGCACACGCAATCGGATCGGCGCCCAGTGTCAGACCGCCGATAGCGTCCACCACCCAACCGGCGCCCTCGATTGCCAAGAGTCCGAGCGGCCCGATAAGCGCCAAGCCATCGGGACTCATGGTGGTAGTGCGGGCGTCGATGTATAGCGAGGACTGTCGTCCGGATGCTAACGTGAACGTGCCGCGCCTTGCGGAGCGACTCGCCAGTATGTTGATAAGATCATCTCGTCGGGACATGGCGCTCAGTTGGATCGAGGCGTGAATTAGAAGGGGTTTGTTCTCACACAGAATATGGTGCGCACGTCGCTCGCACGAATTTCCGGCGCCGGATTCTCCCTCCTGCTCTCCGCCGCCCTCTTGTCCATGATCGGTGGCTTGGTCGCCAGCGATCGCGCCATCGCGCGTTCGACGGTTACCGAAGCGCGAATCGACGCCGAACAATCGAGCGTGATCGTCGCGCAAGTCCTCGCAGCGCGACTCGATAGCGGCATCGCGCTGACAGACTTGCGGTCGGATTTCTTCTTGCGCTCCGCCCTCGAGCGGGCACCGAACGAGCGCGCGGCCTCGGCGCTCATCGCCGGGACCGACACGATCGTGGTGACCGGCAATCGTCTCGCGCTGGCACACGGAATGACGTACGCGGTCCCGCTCGCGCTTCCTGGCACCGCCCGCTGGAAATTTGTTGTCGCCCACGACCGCGGCGTCGGCGGTCTACGCATCGCGCTCTGGGTCGTGAGCCTGACCACGGTCGCTCTCCTCGGCTTCGGCTTGATCCGAGAGCGTCGTCAAGCGCGACGCGTCGCCGAGCGCTCCGCGGAACTCGAGCGCCTGTACAGCGAAGTCGCGCGGGCGAACACGGCGAAAAGCGAATTCCTCGCCAACATCTCGCATGAGCTGCGAACGCCGCTGAACGCGATCGTCGGCTTTGTCGAGCTGCTCAAGGATGGCGTGTACGGCGACCTTTCGCCCAGACAGGTGCCGCCGGTGGATCGAATCGCCGCATCGGCGACGCACTTGCGTCACCTCGTCGACCAGGTGCTGGATATCGCCAAGATTGCGGCGGGCCGGCTCGAGGTCCATCCCGAGACCATTGTGTTGCGGCCATTCGTGCTCAACATCGCGAGCGAGCTGGAGTCGCTGGTCAACGAGCGCGGGTTGAGCTTCTCGATCGCCGTCGGAGCGTCGCTCCCGCGGGTGCGAACGGATCCGGCTCACCTGCGCCAGATTCTCGTCAACCTCATCGGCAACGCCGTCAAGTACACGCCGTCCGGCGGCGTTGCGATTCGTGCGCGGCTCGTCGGCGCCGCGACGCACAACGTGCTGCTCGCGCGTCGCCACACGCCGGACGACCCATTTCTCGCGGGCCAGTCGCCGGATCCCCGTCGTGTTTGGATAGCACTTCAGGTGGTCGACACCGGTGTCGGCATTGCACCGGCCAACCAAGCGCGCATCTTCGAAGAATTCGAGCAGGTCAACGCGGGGCCCCGCGGCGAATCGATGCAACGAGGAACGGGGCTCGGCCTTGCGATCTCACGCCGGCTCGCGCAACTACTCGGCGGCGACATCCGGGTCGAGAGTCAGGTGGGCAAGGGCTCGACGTTCACGCTCTGGTTGCCCGTGCACCCGGCCGATTTGGAGCCCGTGCCGGAGCCATCGCCGGACGGCGCCGAGACCGCCGCGTGATCGGCTGCGGAACCAGCGACGTGATCGCCTATTAGAGACTTCTGATTAGCTCTTCTTTGGGCGAAACATCGACGCGAGCTTTGCGCCGAACCCTTGCTTTTCCTTGTCCGCCGGCTGATCGGCGGCTCGGCAGAATTCCGCCGCGAAGACCACCACGTCCGGATAGCGCTTCGGTGGTTCTTTGCTCAATGCGCGCATCACGACCGACTCGACGGCCGATGAGAATCGCAGGCCGGGCTTGGCCTGGCTGAGCGGAATGGGCGGCTGCGACAGGAGCTGCGAGAACATCTCGCGCGGCGTCTTTGCGGGAAACGGAAGACAGCTCGTGAGCAAGAAGTACGCGATCGTCGCCAAACTGTATTGATCGGCGAGGGGACCAACGAGCTCGCCCGACAGTGCCTCGGGCGCGACGTACATCAGCGTGCCGACGAAAAACCCGGCGCGCGTCAGCCGCTGCTCGGGCGCGATATCGGTATCGGTCGCGATGCCGAAGTCGAGCAACTTCACCTGCCGCGTGGCCGGATCGTACATCACGTTGTCGGGCTTGAGATCTCGGTGCACGATTCCCGCCGCGTGCGCTGCCTGAACCGCGTCCGCGATTTGTTTGACGATCGCGCAGACTTCGTCGACAGGAAGGGCGCCGAGACGCTTGGCGTATTTCTCGAGGAGTTCGCCCGTGGCCCATTCGATGGCGAGAAAATGCATGCCCGGCCCGGCCTCGCCGATCTCGATCGTGCGCACCACGTTCGGATGCTGCACGCGTTCGCCATAGCGGGCTTCGCGAAGAAAACGTGCGACGGCGGTGCGATCCTGACGCAGCTTCTCGCGCAGCACCTTCACGGCCACGATGCCGTGATCGTTGTGATGCGCGCGGAAGACGGCGGATGTCCCGCCTTCGCCCACTTCGCTCTGCAGCGCATATCCGGCAATCGTCTGTCCGACGAGATTCTCACGAGGCACGCGGCGAACCTAATCCCGGCCGCCACGTGTCGCAAGCGAACGGAGCGAACATGCACTGGTGTTCAAACTCGAACTGCGGCTACCACGCGCGGCTGACGGCGAGTTTTCCTTACGCTCTCCACCGTCTTCGGACCGCCTCGTTTTCGCCCCGAGAACGCGGCGACGTCGCTTGACAAATAGAGGGACTGCTCCTATATAGGGCCCCGCAAGCCGCCCCGGCTTTGCCCAGCACCGCAGTGCAGGATCGATTCACCCCGCAGGAGGCAGCTCGAATGGCCAGAGGGAAGGTGAAGTGGTTCAATGACGCCAAGGGGTACGGCTTCATTGAACAGGACAGCGGTGAGGATGTGTTCGTGCACTTTTCCGCCATCAGTATGGAAGGGTTCAAGACCCTCGCCGAAGGACAAGAAGTGGAGTTCGAGATCCGCACCGGCGAAAAGGGCCTACACGCCGCGAACGTCGTCCGGGTTTAGCGCCACCGCCTCCACGACAAGAGACCCTGCACCCGCCCGCCGATTATCGGCGGGCGGTGCTGTTTTAGGGCGGATCGTCGGGGATTGAATGCACGGCCCCACTCCCTGAACTTTCCTGGATGATTCCTGCCCCGCGCCTCTCGCACACGGCATCGTGACCGCGCCGCCGCCATCGCCACGGCTGTTTCTCGTCGATGGCTACGCGCTGATTTATCGCGCGTTCTTCGCATTGATCGCCCGACCGTTGACAACGAGCCGCGGAGAAAATACGTCCGCCGCGTGGGGCGTCGTCAATTTCGTACAGAGACTGTTGCAGACCCACAAGCCCGACTACCTCGGCTGGGTTCTCGATTCGGGCTTGTCGTTTCGACACGAACGGTACCCGGCCTACAAGGCGACGCGCGAGAAGCTGACGGAGGAACTCCAATCCGACTTCGATCGCGGAATGGAGCGGATCTCGGCCGTTCTCGCCGCGCAGAACATACCAATTATCTCATTACAGGGATATGAAGCAGACGACGTGATCGGCACGCTGGCGAGGCAGGGTGTCGAGGCCGGCCTCAACGTCATCGTCGTGTCGGGCGACAAAGACTTTCAACAATTGGTTCGCCCGGGTGTTTGGTTGCTCAACCCGGGGCGTGGCGGCCCGGCCAACGTCGAGGAGCAATGGGTCAGCGTCGAAAACGGTAGTGATCGACTCGGTGTGCCACCCGCGCTGGTCACGGACTACCTCGCGCTCGTGGGCGACAGCTCCGACAACGTACCCGGCGTCAAGGGCATCGGCGAGAAAACCGCGCAAGAATTGGTGAGCTCCTTCGGCACCTTGGACAACATTCTCGCGCACGCCGCGGAGCTGACGAAAAAGCGGCCGCGCGAAGCGTTGCTCGAGCAGCGGGACATGGCGCTCCTCTCGAAGGAGCTCGTGACCATTCGTGATGATCTGCCGATCACGCTCGACCTCGAGGCGATGCGCCTCTCCGAGCCCGATTACCCCCGCCTGCGCACGCTGTACGTCGAGCTCGAGTTTCACACACTCGCGAAGAACATCGTCGTCACGACGCCGGCCACTTCGCCGTTGGAGGCCGCCGTTGAAGTCGTGCGCGAGACGAACTACGCCGTCGTGGACAGCATCCCGGCGCTCGAGAGAGCGATCGCACGCGCCCGCCGTTCAGCGTACATCGCCATCGATACGGAAACTCTGATCGATCCGACCGCGCCGCAGGAGCTCGATCCACTCAGGTCGGCTCTCATCGGGCTGACAATCGCCGTCGCCGAGGGCGAAGCGTACTACCTGCCGTTCGCGCATCGGCATCGCGCCGATACCCAAGGTGACTTGGGACTCGGGGATTCGCCGATCCAGGACGACGCGTCGTCAAAGAAAGGCCGCGCGAAGAGAGTCGCGGAACCGACGAGCATCGCGGCCCGCGCGCTCGCGGAAGGTGAGCACCGCGTGAAGAATCTCCCACCGATCGACAGCGCCGAATGCGCCCCGCTCAGAGCATTGCTCGAAGATCCGAGCGTCAGGAAAGCCGCGCAGAACGCCAAGTACGACATGCTCGCGCTGCGCGTGGCCGGCGTCACAGTTCGCGGTCTCGACTTCGACACCATGATCGCGAGTTATGTGCTCGATCCCGGTCGCCGGTCGCACGGGATCGACCTGCTCGCCCTCGAGTTCCTCGACCACAAGATGACCAGTCTCGAGGAGCTATGCGGCAAGGGCAAGGACTTTATCCCGTTCGATCAAGTTCCGATCGACTGCGCGCGACAATACTCGTGCGAGGATGCCGACATCACCTGGCGCCTGCGAGCGAAGTTCGAGCCGCAGCTCGAAGCGCTGCAGCTGGCGCGATTGTTTCACGAAATCGAGCTGCCTCTTGTCGAAGTCTTGGCCGAGATGGAATGGCACGGCATCAAGATCGACGTCGCTTGGTTTGCGTCGCTCAAGGAACGATTCGAGCGCGAACGAAAGCGAGTCGAGCAGGAGATTTACGCGAATGCCGGCGAAGAGTTCAACATCAACTCGAACCCAAAGCTGCGAGAGATCCTGTTCGAGAAGCTTCAGTTGCCGGTGCTGAAGAAAACGGCGAGTGGGGCGTCGACCGACGCAAGTGTGTTGCAGCAGTTGGCCGATGAAGGACACCCGCTCCCGGTACTCCTCATGGAGTATCGCGAGTTGGCGAAGCTCGAGAGCACGTATATCGACGCGTTGCCACTCTACGTGCATCCGCGAACCGGAAGGGTGCACACGTCGTTCAGCCAGACGACGGCGGCCACCGGCCGCCTGTCATCGAGCGATCCGAACCTCCAGAACATTCCGATTCGTCGCGAGCTCGGTCGCGACATTCGACGCGGCTTTGTGCCGCAGCGCGGATGGACTCTTGTGTCCGCCGACTATTCGCAAATCGAGCTTCGCCTCCTCGCCCACTTGTCGGGAGATCCGGCGTTCGTTCACGCGTTCCAGTCAGGCGGCGACATCCATCGACAGACCGCGGCGCTCATTTTCGACGTTCCGCTCGACGCGGTGACGAAGGAAATGCGCGCTCGAGCGAAAACGATCAACTTCGCCACAATCTACGGCCAAGGAGCGCACGCGCTCTCGCGACAACTCAAGATCACGCACGCCGAAGCCAAGGCGTTCATCGACCGATACTTCCAACGATTTCATCGCGTGCGCGAGTATCTCGACTCGATGGTCGCGTTCGCACGCGAACACGGATACGTCCAGACGATATTCCATCGCCGGCGCTATATCCCCGAGCTTCGGGATCGCAATTTCAATATTCGAGCGTTCGGCGAACGAACAGCCGCGAACTCTCCCATCCAGGGCTCGGCCGCCGACTTGATCAAGGTCGCCATGATCCAGATCCATTCGGCGATCGAGGCGCGGAAGCTGAACAGCCGAATGCTGCTGCAGGTGCACGACGAGCTCGTCTTCGAAGTTCCTGGTCCGGAGCTGGATGAGCTCACGCAACTCGTAAAGCACGAGATGGAGCACGCGGCGACCTTGTCGGTGCCGCTCGTCGTCGACCTCGGAATTGGCGACAATTGGCTCTCGACCAAAATGGAAGGCTGACGCTCGACCGCCGTCGGGCGCCCTCGCAGCTTGCGGCGTGTCTCGCAAATCGACGATGTTTATCGGAGCGCTGCAGGCATTTTCTCGACTGTTGGCATAGCGTAAGGCGTTGCCATTCAGCCAGTTATGCCAAGCGAGCTCGCCTGGCATCCGGCTTGCCCTACCTGCGTGTACTCGGCGTCCGCAATTCGTCGCGAACCCGTCCTTTGCACGCTTCCTGTATTCTCCTAAGGTCTTCTGCCAATGTCTCAAACCCGACGCGGTTTCACGCTCATAGAGCTGCTAATTGTCGTCGTCGTTATCGGCATTTTGGCGGCGCTCGCAATCCCCAGATTCCAAAGCACGAAGGGCAAGGCATACTTTGCCGGCATGCGAAGCGATCTGCGTAACCTGACGACTGCTGAAGAAGCCTTCTTCTACGATCACAGCGCGTACACGACAGCGGTCGACTCGCTGAAGTTCAGCGCATCGAACGGCGATGTCGTCGCCATTACCGAGGCGACCCTTACCGGATGGTCTGGCACGTCACAGAACCCCGAATCGTACCCGCACTTCTGCGCGCTTTTCGTCGGTAGCGCCGCCGCAGTCGCTCCTGCCACGGTTCCAGGCGTCGTCGCTTGTCAATGATTCGAACGCACGAATGACGCGTGTCCCGCCGGCGTATCGAGAATTCGCGAAACGCCGCGACGGGATGATCTACGCGATGGATGGCGGCCTGTGGTTGCATCGACACGTCTGGAACGGGCGGCGCATGGCGCACCTCGTGTCCACAAATAGAACATTGCTCATCGAGTACGGCGCCGCGGTCGGAATCGCCGTCGAGCGCTTGCAATACAAACCGCTGAAAGACCCGCGGACCGGCGTTCGCCGTGACGCGTGGCACTGGGATCTCGGCGGGCCATACCTACCTGCACCGCGCGCTGGTGGAATCCGTTAGAGCGTAGACACTGGCCTTGGGGAGCCGAGTGCGCGCTCAAACGCAAGAACGGCTTGTCGTATCGACGCAAGCTCCTCGCTCAATCGCACCTGCAGTTCTGGATCGCGTCGAAAACGCAAAAAGGCCCGGGCGCGTTGCACCGCGCGTCCCAGGCGGTCGCTGAGATAGAAGTTGATGTCCGCGGCCAATGGTAGGCTGATGAGATAAGCGAGCGCCACTTTCGCACCCCACAACGCTGCTACGACGGCGCCTTGCGCGAGATAGGTCAGCGCGACGAAGGCTGTGCCGGCGACGAGCGTTCGCATTGCGGGATCAGAGGCGCCGTCGATCGAGCGCATGGCGATCACGCGTGCCGCTCGAAACGGAAGCCAATGATTGACTCGTCCCCAGATCGCGATCGGCCCGCCGACGATAAGCAACCAGCCCTCGCGGAGAATGAATCGAAGGGCGCGTTTCGGTTCGAGCGAAATGCCGACGTCTTCGATCAGGACGCCATGCTTCGCGGCAACGCGTTCAACGGCGTCGAGATGCCGAACGAGCTGATCGGCCTGTCGCCGCGTCTCGTCGTCTGCCTGTTGTAGCTTGCTCGAAAGGTCATCGATCCGCCGCGCGATCGCCATCTCAGCACCCAGCCTGCGATCGACAACCCCTATCGACGGCACCGCTTCGAACAACGCGGCGATCACCGCGGCAAGACGTACGGCGCGCGTCGCGTCGTCGACCGTTTGGTAATTCAACGTGATCGCACGAAGTCGGGCGTCAATCTCGGCAGTTAGGGCATCTGCCGGCGTGGTGTTGGGCGGCGCTCGCCACGTGGCAAGCAAGATTGGCTCGCCGATTTGAACGAGCACTCGAGTGCGCGGTGCCTCCTTCCGTTCGAAGGTCAGTCCGATGGGCAAGATCGCCAGCTCGTCGACGTCGCCCGCTTCTCGAGCGTACAAAGCCATTCGTGCGGCGCCCGTTTTCAGCCGCGCCAGCGAAGGTTCGTCGTGAGACTTTCCTTCCGGAAAGATCAACACCGTTCCGTTGCCGCGGAGCGCATCGTACACGGCCCGGAAGGTCTCCTTGTTGCGAGCCGGGTTGGGAGAGCCGACTTGTTGAACTTCATCGCTGGCGCGTCGTAGCGGGACGACGCCCAGCCAACGCAGAAGAGCTCCGGCAATCGGATTACGAAAGATCGTTGCCTTTGCTGTAATCAACACCCGTCGTGGGACCAGCCAGATCACGAGCAGTGCGTCGATCAGCGCGTTCGGGTGATTGACGACGAGCAACAGCGGTCGCTGTCGCGGGATGCGAGCCAACCCCTCGACTTGGATGTCACGGTAGTACCAACGGAGCGCCACCCCCGCGATGGCGCGCATCAATGGATACACGCTTAGGCCGCGCGCGAGCGATCGGGCACCCCGCGGAGAATGAGGGCGGCAATGACGAACATGAGAGCCACGGTCATGACGGCCGCGCGGTACGCGATAGCGGTCCCAAAGGACCCTTCGAGACCATCGACGGTGATCCCCCAAATGAGCGGTCCGGCGATCGCCGCCGCGCGCGACGAAAGCAACATGAGGCTGAAATACCGACCCGCCTCGACATCAGGCACCAAGCCGAGCAACACCGGACGTTCCGCGGTGGGAACTCCTCCGAAGTTGAGACCAATCGCCAGGCCAACGAGCCAGAACGCCGTCTTGCCCGGGACCACGATCATTACCGCCAACAGCGCGATCCATAGCACCAGCGTCGTCATGAGCGTGCGCTTGGCGCCAATGCGATCAGCGACGTGGCCGTAGATATAGCTGCCGAAAATCGACGGAATCGTGAGAACCAGAAATAACTTGATCTCCGTTCCCTGCGTGAAGCCGACGGCTTTCACCGCATACAAGGTCATGAATCCGACGATGGTCCCAATCGCATCCTGATACACGAACGATGCGAGGATGAACCGCAACGTTCCCGGATGCTTCCGTGCGTCTCGTAGCGTGTGAGTGACTTCCCGTACCGCCTCGCGCCAATTCACCCGCGTGCCCGGTGGGGCAGGGTTGTGATCGCGGCAGAAAAAAATCAGCGGCAGTGAGAAGAGAAGAAATGCGAGTGCGGTCGGCACGAATGTCGACACGCGACCGCCGTGCTGTGTAAACGGGACGACCGAGTGCAAGGTGCTCATGACCGCGTCGGGAAGCTTTCCGATGACGGGAAGCGTTCCGTCGAAGAACGGCATGACGAGCAACACGCCGACAATCGAACCGACATAGCCCAACGCGGTTCCGAACCCCGATAGTCTGCCTTGCTCTTCCACCGGCGCGAGTTCGGGCATCATGGCGTTGTAAAAAGGCTGGGCCGCCTGATACGCGTAGTTCGCGACGACAAACGCGACGAGCACCCAAAACAACGGAGCTCCACCGGCGTGCCAACCGCCGGCGACTACTGCGGGCGCATCCACGGCGGTTCCGACGATTGGGATGCCTCGTTGCCCCAAGACACCGATGAGCGCAACGGCGGCGCACGAGACGACGGTGAAGGTGACGACCCAAGATTTTCGCCGACGCCGCCCGTCCGACAGCGCGCCGAGAAACGGCACGGAGACGAACACGAGCGCAGACGCCACGGCGTTGGCAACGGCGTCCATCGTGTTCGAGACGCCAAGGTCGCTCACGAGCCACACGGTGAAGTACAGCGACACGACATTCATCGAGAAGATCGTGTTCGCGAAATCGTAGAACGCCCAGCTCAGGCGTTCCAACGCCGGCGCTCGCTCGACGGCACGAATTTCTCCGTCGGGCAGAATGATCGGAATGGCGTGCTGGGGATGTGCCATCTGAACTCCTCAGGGTTGTTTCACCAGCATGTGATTCCCGATGATAGCTCCGCCGCCGAGGCGCCGGGTATACGTCTGCTGACGTAGCGGTTGGCAACACGCCGTTGACGCGCGACCGGGCGGGTCCAAATTACGTCAAATGAATCTGTTCCGCCGCTCCCTGTGTGTGATGGCCGCGATGGTTTGCGCGGCATGTGAGCGCGGGAAGGCACCTGTCCGCACTGATTCGGCCGTGACAAAGGTTGGACCGCCCGTCGATTCCACGACTGCTGTCCCACCGAGAAACTGGAACCCCAGCGCCGGACCACTGTTGCTCGTCGTCGCCGAATCGCCGTCGCGAGCATTCGTGATCGCCCCCGACAGCGCGACTGCGGCCGCGCAGCTATCGGGTATTCCACATCCGGCTTCCGTCACGTTGCTTGGCCGCGGGGGAACTGTGCAGACCGCGGAACTGCCGGCGATTGCCGACAGCGGCACATGTGCCATCGCAACGCTCAGCGCCGCACCTCCGCCGCGACCGTGGAGCATCGGCTTCATCGGCGGAGTCGTCTTGCCACTCCCGCTCGATTCGATTCAGTCGTTCTCGGGCCCAGACTCGGCGGCACTCGCGGTGACGGTCACACGTCTGGCATCGGCCCTGCCCAACGATTCGGCTGGACGATTCAGTGGTTTACCGTTCGTGGTCCGAACGATGTGGCGTTTCACTATCAGCGGTGACATCCAGGTACTGGTCGCGACACTCGCGCGACAGATCAACCAGGAGGCGACGCCGCTGCAGGAGCACACGTTGCTGATCGCCGAGCGCCACGTGAAAGGGAATGACACGACTTTTTCACGAGCGTATTCCGAACGGTCGTACGGCCCTGAAGAAACGATTGAAAACGCTGAAGTGTTGGCCGCCGCGCAACTCGGCGCGAACCGCAACCCCGCCATCATTCTCTCACGCGATTTCGGAGACGTGACCGCCTACGGCTTGCTCGAGCGAGGCGACGACGGACACTGGCGAGCGCGATGGACGAGCGCCCGCCGACACTGCTGACGTCACGCCTCGTCTTGTTTCGCGAGCGATGCCGGCGCACGAACTCGCCCCGCGACTCCAGCAAGTACCGCGAGCGTCAGCACGTACGGGAGTCCGAGAAAGAGCTGATACGGTAGCGCAAGGCCCAGCGCCTGAAGAAGGAATTGGAGCGCGCTTGCCGCGCCGAACAGCAACGCCGCCAGCCCCACGCCGACTGGCTTCCATCGTCCGACAACTACGATGGCGATCGCGATGAACCCGCGTCCAGCAGACATACCCTCGGCAAAGGTTCCCGCTTGTGCGAGCACTAGTGCACCGCCAGCGAGACCGCCGGTTGCGCCGCCGAACGCGATCGCACCCCACCGCACTCGAGCGACGCGGATTCCCGCGGCGGCGGCAGCCGACGGCGCCTCGCCAATCGCTCGCAGCGCCAAGCCGCTGTGAGTACGAAACATCCACCACGATATGGCGGGAACCAAGGCGTAGACGACGTATGTTACTATTGGTTGATAGAAGAACCCTAATCCCACTACCGGTAACGACGAGAGCCACGGAATCGCGACCGGGCGACTTGTGGGGATCGATAGCGCCGCCCCCGCGGCTCCGTAGAGCGCGCGGTACAGGGTGCCCGTCAGCCCGAGCGCCAACAGCGTGACCGCGGTTCCGGTGATGATTTGATCGGCGCGAAAAGCGACCGCGAACAACGCAAAGAGCAACGCGACCGCGACGCCGCTGCCGATCGCCGCCGCGTAGCCGCCGGTAATCCCCCCGTTGGTCGCTCCGACGAGCGCGCCGAATGCGCCGGCGAGAACCACACCCTCGAGCCCGATGTTCAAAATGCCGGCGCGCTCCACGACGACCTCACCGAGCGCCGCAAGCGCGAGCGGCGTCGCGGTTCGGACCGTCGCCTCGAGAAATGCGGTCGCGGGCGAGCTCACCGATCCGTTACGACAAAGAGAGAGCGCGCGCGCGATCGGCCGCCACGAGCGCGAGAATGATTCCGGCCTCCACCACCAACACGACGACGGATGGAACGCCGGCGTCGCGCTGCATCGCCGTGGCTCCGGCCTCCAGTGCACCGAACAGAATCCCGGTGCCGATCACGCCGGCGGCATTCAAGCGCGCAAGTAGCGCCACGGCGATCGCGGTGTATCCATAGCCAGGAGAGATGTTCTCATATAATGCGTACGTGACGCCGCACACCTCGATCGCTCCCGCAACACCGGCGAGCGCTCCACTAGTCAGAAAGGCTCGCGTGGCCACTCGCTCGACGTCGATCTGACCCGCCGAACGCGCTGCGTGCGGATTCGCCCCAACGGCGCGAAGACGGAATCCACCCGCGGTGTACCGAAGCGTCCACCAACTCGTGAGACAAGCCGCGGCCGCTATAGCGAAGCCGAGGTGGAGTCGCGTCGTTGCGGCGAATCGCGGAAGACGCGCCGCCTCGATAATGGCGGCCGTCTGCGGATAGATGTGTGTCGGCTCTTGCAGTGGGCCGCGGACAAGATACGAAACCACATACGCGGCGATGAAGTTCAGCATGATCGTGCTGATGACTTCGAGCACATGAAATCGGGCGCGCAACATCGCCGCGATCCATGCCCAGAATCCCCCGACGATTGCTCCGGCGAGGAGGATTCCAGGCACCAAGACCAACGACGGCAACGACGAAAAGGTCAGCGCGATCGCCGTCCCGCCGGCGGCGCCAACCAGGAACTGACCCTCCGCTCCAACGTTGAAGACTCCAGCGCGAAACGCGATGGCTACCGCGAGCCCGGTCAGAATGAGTGGTGTCGCGCGTACGAGAGTGCCCGATCCGATCGCGTACCACGAACCCAAAGAACCGCGCAGCAATGCGTCGAGCGCGGAAGTCACATCCAAGCCGGCTGCACGGAGCAACGCGCCGACGCACAGGATGATTGCGGCGATGAGACCGCCGCCAAACCAGCGCGATCCATATCGCGACGCAATCCCACTCACGTCACGCGAAGGCAAAGCCACGTCGAACGCCTGCGAGCCGACGGATCGCGCCGATGCCCAACGCCGGCCCGATGGCAAGCACCGGAAATACCCATTTCCAACCAACAACGCCGACCAGCGGCGGAATGAGTTGGATAGACACCATCGTCAGCAGAAAGCCGAGGGACGTCTGAACGGTGAGTGCCGTGCCTACGGCATGTGGGGGCACCGACTCCGTGACGAGCGCACTGAACTGCGCCGAATCCGCGATGACGAAGAATCCCCACGCGCACGCAAGCGGCCCGAGAATCCACATGCTTCGCCCAAAGGCAAATGGAATCAGCAGTGCGCAGCTGCCGCTCAAGGCCATGGCAATCATGACGAGACGCTCACGACCGCGTCGATCGGCGACGAGTCCGCCCCAAACACAACCGACTCCACCGATCGCGATCGTTCCGAATGCGATGAGCGATACCGCGGCATCAGCCCGTTGACTCGCCGGAACGCCGGCCGATGCCGCACTCGCCGCGAGGAAAGCCGGAATCCACGTCCAAAACGAATAGAGCTCGAACATGTGGCCTAAGTAGCCACCGGTCGCCAGACGCCACTCTTGTCGTTCGAATACGGTTCGCACGAGACCCCACGAGAACCGACGTGGTGGAAATGGATACGGACCATCGACGTACCAGATCGCGACGAGGAGTGCGGCGAGGACGGCAAATCCAGAGGCGGTGAGTATGACGATCGATGATCCTGCGTTTGGCAGCGCGTGTACGAGATAGGGAGTGGCCTTTCCGACGGTGAGTGCTCCGACGACAGTTCCGATCGCGAGGCCGCGTCGGGCTCGGAACCACGTCGATGCCATCTTCATCGCCGGCGGATAAACGCCGGCCAAAGAAAATCCGGTTATGAAGCGCAACGCGAGCGCCGCCGCGAATCCGCCGGTCAGCACGAGACCGGCATTAGCCGCAGCGCCGATGAGGGCCGCCACCGCGAAATACCAGCGCGAAGGCAGGACGTCTGCGAGGTTGAGCACCGCCGCTATCGCGGTGCCGCACACGAATCCGAGCTGCACGATCGTCGTCAGCCACGCCGCCTCGCCGCGCGTCAACGACCATAGCTGCGCGAGCTGTGGCGAAACGGCGCTTGCCGCGAACCACAACGACATTCCGAGAAGTTCAGCGCCGGCAAGAATGGCGAGCATTCGCCACCGCGCAGGGGCCTGATCGAGAGCCGGATTGATCTCGCCGGACGCCGTCATGCAACTCCGAGCATCGCTCGGCCGATCGCATCTCGGTCGAGGGCGCACTCTCGCAGCTCGGCGGCGTGCAGGACGAATACGCGAGTCGCGAGCTGCAATACTTCATCGAGATCGCTTGAATAGAGTACGACGGCGGCGCCCGAACGGGCCACTGCGCGAAGGCGCTCGTGCACCGCTTGCGTCGCGCGAATATCTAGACCGCGCGTCGGATTCTCGACGACGAGCAACCGCGGCGAGTCGTCGAGCTCACGCGCGAGAACCAGTCGCTGTTGGTTTCCGCCCGAGAGAGTGCGGACGAACCGGTCGGCATCGCCACGAATGTCAAATGCATGAATGAGTGTGCGGGTCGACCGCTCAACGTCATTCCATCGCAGGCGCCCGTGTCGCACGCCCGCCCCCTTGAGCGCCACGTTTTCGGCGATGGTGAAGCCAAGCACCAACGCATCTCGCTGCCGGTCTTCAGGAACGAAGCCGGGGGTCGGAGGAAGGCGCACCTCGCCGCGATTCGCAGTGGCTCGCCTGGCGAGCACGCGCAACAACTCGCGCTGCCCCGATCCCTCAACGCCGACAAGACCAAGGATCTCGCCCGCGCGAATCTCCACGTTCGCCTCGCGCAACACGGTGACGCCCCGCTCGTCCGTCAGCTGAACGTCTGTGACGGATGCAACTACGTCATCGGAGGGAGTGGCATCGGCCACCTGAGGTTCCGCAACGATCTCGGAGCCAAGAATAGCGTCGGCGAGAGCGCGAGGTTCCAGCTCCCTGCCTAGCGCGTGAAGTACCACGCGACCGCGGCGAAGCACTGTCACGACATCCGCTGTCGCCAACGCCTCGTCGAGTTTGTGCGTGATCAAGATCACGGCATTGCCTTGCTTGGCGAACGCTCGCAGCCAGCGCAATAGCTCCTCCGCTTCCGAGGGCGCGAGCACGGCCGTCGGTTCGTCGAGGATCAGCGTGCGCGCTTCCCGCGCGAGCGCTTTCACGATCTCTAAACGTTGTTGCGCGCCGACAGGCAGCGATTCAACCGCCGTCAACGGATTCAAGTCCAGCCCGGTGCGCGATCCAATCTCGACAACTCGCCTCGCGGCGCGCGCCAACTCGAAACCACCGTGACCACCGAGCGCGACGTTCTCGGCGACCGTCATCGCTGGTACGTTGCTGAAATGTTGATGCACCATTCCGATGCCGGCCGCGATCGCATCCGTCGGAGATGTAATCGGCCGCCTTACTCCGGCGGCGGTCACGACTCCACTATCTGGTCGAGTCAGCCCGAACGCAATTCGCATCAACGTGGATTTCCCGGCGCCGTTTTCTCCGACGAGCGCGTGAACCGTTCCGCGAGTGATCAGAAGGGACACGTCGTCGAGCGCGACGAAATTCCCAAATCGCTTGGAGATGCTGCTGAGCGCAAGCACCACGTCGGCGTCTGACGCCGTGATCGACGACGCGCTCACAGTCCGGTCGGCACGTCGACGAACGTCGAGCTGATGCCGAACTGCTTTGCCACGATGTCACCCAACGCCCGAACGCCGAGCGTCTCGGTTGCGTAGTGACCGACATACAGGACGACGATGCCGAGCTCTCGCGCCTCGACCGCGGTATGATGGGGCCCTTCTCCGACGATCAACGTATCGAGGCCGCGCTCGTGCGCCTCGCGGAGTGTCGAGGAATCCGCACCCGCACCCGTGCACACGCCCCACCGCCGCGTGACGCGCGTGACGTCGAACGGCGTCGCGACCAACTGTCCGCGATACTCGCTCGCCAACGCGTGTGCGCGTGCGGCGAGCGTCTGAGTCGCAAGGTCCGAGGTTCCGCTTAGGCCCACATCGATCGACTGATATCTCGCGAACCCTCCAGACGCCTCGAGGCCTAGACGCTTGGCGAGCAGCGCGTTGTTACCGAAAACCGGATGCACGTCGAGCGGCAAGTGAGCGGAGTACACCGCGACATCGTGCGATAGCAGCGCATGCAAGCGCTGGCGGCGCGAGCCAACGATAGGCTGCGTGCCACCCCAAAACATTCCATGGTGCACGAGCAACAGGTTGGCGCCTGCTCCAATCGCGCCGTCCACTGTGTCGGTGGAAAAATCAACAGCTGTCGCGACGCGCCGAATGTCGCCGGCGTTCGCGAGTTGTACGCCGTTGACGGCGTTCGGATAGTCCGGAATGCCGACGACGTTCAGCGCAGTGTCGAGAAACTCCGTCAGCAAGGCGAGGGCGGGCATCGTCAGCGCTTTGCCGCCGCGCTGTCGCGAGATGACGTGATGGTGTAATCCCCTCGCAGCATCAGGGCCTGTAGCGAATCGATCCGGTTTCGCAGGGCAGCCGGAATTTTCGTGGACAGTGCGGGGTTGAGCACCAGCGTCACGACGTGGCTCTTCTCGCCGAGTTCGAGCACTCCTGGCTTGAAGGTTCGTGCTTTGACCTCTCTCGCGACCGTAAGAAAGGCGAGCGGTAAATCGATGACAACGCTGCCGAGCGTGACGTCTGGGGCAACGCCGTTCTGGTTTGAGTTCGACCCAATGACGAACGCGTTCCCTCTCTCTCTTGTCGCCTGAAAAACGCCAAGCCCGGCGGCATCAGCATTCTGGAATATCACGTCGATCCCTTGTGACAGCTGGGCAAGCGCTTGCTCTCTCCCGGCGCTCACGTCGTCCCAGTTACCGATATACGAAGTGACGACTTTGATTGCCGGGTTTGCGGCGTGCGCGCCTTGTTCGAACGCGTGGAAGCTTTCGACTACCGGCGGAAGCTCTGTGCCGCCAATCGCTCCCAGCTTTCCGGTCTTACTAACTGATGCCGCGAGGATCCCGGCGAGGTAGGAGGCGTCGGCAAAGCCGAAAGACATGCCGGCGAGGTTCGGACCTGCCGTCGTCCCCGACGTGGTTATGTAGATCGTCCGGGGGAATTCCGGAGCGACGCGCTTCGCGGCATCTTGAAACTCGAACCCGTGACCAAACACGAGTTGGTAACCTTGGACGCCGTATTGTCGAAAGTTCTCGTCAAATTCCGCAGGCGTCCTGGTTTGAATGTGGCTGATTTGTGCCTTGAGACTGTCACGAATGCGAATCAGTCCTTCATATGCGCCAGCGTTCCACGACCGGTCGGAGATCGGCCCCGGTGTGAGTAGGGCGACCTTGAACGCCTGGGCCTTCGAACTGTCGGCCGCTGCCGAGTCGCGCGGGCGCGAGCAAGCGGCCAAGTAAAATTCGACGGCCGCGATGAGGAGTGTGGAAAAGACGCGTCTGGCTTGCCTTTTGTGTGGTCTACTGTATGTCGGACAACAGTTTACAAGATGTGCATGACTGTTGACTACGCTCGGCTGCGACCTCGAGTCAGCGTTCAAGGGCCTGTCTCTCAGTTTCGAGATGATATCACGAAGTCATACGATAATGACGCCATTCTGTCGCTATAACGTTAAAAGTCTTTTCGCTTTTCGGCGAGGATGATATCCAGCAACCTGTCGAGGTCGTCCGAGCTGTAAAAGCTGATCTCGAGTCGACCCTTTGAACTTCCCGTCAGCTGAACTCGGATATCTGTCTGAAAGTGGCGACGAAGATCGTCTTCGATGCGGCGGATCGCCGAATCGCCGTTGACCGGCTCGGTTTGCTTTGTGCGCGCTACTGCGGCGCTTGATGGCGGTTTGCCTGCGATCTCCCGAACCCGCTGCTCGAGCTCACGAACGCTCATGCCTCGGGCCACAGCCTCTTTGCCAGCCTCGAGAATTGTGTCCGCACTGTCCAACGCCAGCAACGCGCGTGCGTGGCCGGTGCTCAGGATGCCCTGCTCCACCATTTGCCGAATTGCTTCAGGCAACGTCAAGACTCGCAAAAGATTCGTGACCGTTGTGCGATCCTTCCCCACAGCCTCCGCGACTTGCTGTTGAGTTAGCTTGAAGTCGTCGATTAGCCGACGGTAGCCTTGAGCCTCTTCGACCGCGTTGAGATTCGATCGTTGCAGATTCTCGACAAGCGCGAGGACGAGCATGGTTCGGTCGTCTAGGTCGCGAATAATCGCGGCAATTTCTGTCCAACCTATGTTGGCTGCCGCCCGGAGCCGGCGTTCGCCAGCGATGAGCTCGTACGCGTCGCCCCGCCGCCGGACTGTAATGGGTTGGAGAAGACCGCTTGATGCGAGAGACGACTCGAGTTCAGCGAGATCGGCAACGTCGAACTCGCGACGCGGTTGAAATGGATTCGCGCGGATCCGAGAGATGGCGATGCGGTGCAGATCGCTCGCCGGACCAGTAGTCGCTCCGGAAGAACTGGAGATCAACGCCTCCAACCCACGCCCAAGGCGCCGAGGCTTTTCCGCGCTCATTTTCGCCTCCGGAGCAACTCTTTCGCGACGTTCATATAGGCTTGGGCGCCGATCGACGCGATGTCATACAAGATGATGGGCTTGCCAAAACTCGGAGCTTCGGCGAGGCGGACATTCCTGGGAACAACAGTCTCAAACACTTCCGCGCCAAAGTACTCCCTGGCCTCGGCAGCCACCTGCCGCGATAGGTTGAGGCGAGCGTCGTACATCGTGAGCAGGACGCCATGAATTGCCAGGTCTGGGTTGATGCTTCGCTGAATGAGATGCACCGTGTTCAGGAGCTGTGACAGACCCTCGAGTGCGTAATACTCGCACTGGAGCGGGATCAGCAATGCGTCGGCGGCCGCCAGCATGTTGAGCGTAATTAGCCCGAGCGACGGCGGGCAGTCGATCAGAACGAAGTCGTAATTCGATCGCACCCCGCCGACCGCGTTCCGAAACAAGCGCTCGCGATTCGGTCGCTCGACAAGCTCGACTTCTGCCCCTGCCAAGTCAGGAGTTGCCGGAACGACGTCGAGGTGCCGGAAGTGCACCTGGCGGATAATGGCGTCCTCAATCGGGCGGTCGCCAATCAACACGTCGTAAACCGTCGATCGAATCTGCTCTGTCTGGACTCCGACTCCGCTAGTCGCATTTCCCTGCGGATCGCCGTCGATCAAGAGCGTACGTTGCTCTGCGGCCGCGAGACTCGCGGCGAGGTTCACAGCGGTCGTCGTTTTCCCAACACCGCCCTTTTGGTTCGCGATCGCTATGACACGCGCCACTATCGGTGATTTCTTTTTTGGGGGTTATCGGGCCGGACGCAGAACTTCCTTGTCCCGCGCGAGCGGTTCCGCCGACGGCGGCCAATCTATCCCGTACGGAGGCTCGGAACAACGTGCCACGTGGCACGGGCACTCAGATGTGCCACGTGGCACACGATCAAGCGTCGCGTCTATGGAAACCTGGCTACCGCCCCGCGAAAATCCACCGCGCCGTCACCATTGCCGTAACCGACTGTTGGCCAGGCTCGATCGGAGTCGCAGCACGCGCCATCGCGATACCGCCCGCAACGTCTTGCATCGGTCGAACGAATCCGGAAGTCGAGAGCTCGAGCAACGCTCCGACAGTGCCGCCTGCCGCCTTCGCCAACACCTCGGCGTCCGCCCGCGCGTTCGCCACGGCGATCGCCATCGCGGCGCGTCGCGCGGAGTCGGCCTTAGAGGAATAGAACTGCAGCCCTGAGACTTCATTCGCGCCTTTCGACAGCGCTGCATCGATGACGCGGGCAACATCGTCTAACTTTCGCACGTCGGCACGCACCGTATTTGTGACTGAGTAGCCAATCACCTTCGGTGGCTGATTGTTCGGATTGTACTGCATTTCAGGCGACACATTGTAATTGATCGTCGACAGCTGATCGGATCCCAGCCCGAGCGCGTGAAGCGTATCGAGGATCGCCCGTTGGCGTCGCGAGTTATCGGCCGCTGCGCTCGCCGCCGTAGGTGCCCGGCTTTGAACTCCAACAAACACCGTTGCTCGGTCTGGTGCGATGCGGATCTCTCCGGTACCCGTCGTGACAATCTGGGCTGGGACGGTCCCGGCGGCGGCCTGTGCGCGAACAGTCCTCGCTCCTACCGCGAGTACAACGGCAAGCTGCAGCAGTCGAACGATCGATCTTCGCACAAAGAACCCCCGGTTGGTATAAGCGGCCGTTACCCCCAGCAAACGCCATGCTCATCCGCTAAGTAGCATAATGCTACTTAACCATAGCGATCCATAGGAGAATAATAATTAGAAAACACTAAGTAGCCGTCGGCGCCGACTTGCGACGACGTTTTTCGATCTCGAGCACGAGGTTCTGAAGATCGGTCGGACTCACGCCCGGAATCCCGGCGGCTTGCGCGAGAGTCGCTGGTCGAAGGGCCACAAGCTTTTGGCGCGACTCGAATGACAGTGATTGCATCTCCGTGTAGGGTGCATCGTGATCGAGCGCAAACTGTCCCATGCGCCGAAGCTTCGCCGCCTGGTCGCGTTCGCGAGAAAAATAGCCCGCGTATTTGAGCTCGAGCTCCGCCGTCGTCACCGCGTCGCGAGCCAGATCCGCCCCGACGCCAACCGCCGCGAACAACTCGCGCAGCCCGACATTCTGCCGCTTTGCCACTTCGGCGATCTTGACTGATTGCGCGAGCGGCGCACTCGTCGCCTCAGCGAGCAACGCGGCGATTTGCGCCGGAAGCACACTGGTCGACTCAGCGAGGCGGAGCGCCGAATCCTCGTCCGTGAACCGTTGCTCGATCACGGTGCGTTCCCGAGCGGAGTAGAGGCCGAGGTCGAGTCCACTCGGCGCAAGGCGTCGCAGCGCGTTATCCTGTCGGACCGTGAGCCGAAACTCCGACCGGGAAGTGAAGAGACGATACGGCTCGTCGACGCCTCGCGTCACGAGATCATCGACCAGGACCCCGATGTATGAAGTCTCCCGTCCGAGCAGCACACCAGAGTCGCCTCGGGCCTGTCGCGCGGCATTCAACCCCGCGACGACACCCTGCCCTGCGGCCTCCTCATAACCGGTTGTTCCGTTAATCTGTCCGGCGAAAAACAGTCCGCGCACAGACTTGACCTGCAAGGTCGCATCGAGCTGGGTTGGCGGATAATAGTCATACTCGATCGCGTACCCGGCCCGCGTCATCTGAGCGTGCTCTAGACCGGGGATCGAGTGCAGAATCTCGAGCTGCACCGGCGCTGGAAGCGATGTCGAGAGGCCATTCACGTACAACTCGGACGTCTCATGCCCTTCGGGTTCCAGAAAAAGCTGATGACGCTCCGCGTTTGGAAATCGAACGATCTTATCCTCGACCGACGGACAGTAGCGCGGACCCCGAGACGCGATCGCACCGCCGTACATCGCTGACTTGGCGATGTTCTCCTGAATGATCCCCTTTCCCGGCGCGCCGAGGAACGTGATCCAACAGGGCATTTGTGCGGGATGGCGTGTTCCGCTCCCCGTCCGACGCGGCGTTGGCCAAAAATGCGACCAAGAAAAGTCGAACAGGTCGATCTCACTCGTCTGGCGGTCCAATCGCTCATAGTCGACTGAACGCCCGTCGATGCGCGGGGGAGTGCCGGTCTTGAACCGCTCTACGGTCAAGCCCACTCGGTCCAGTTGTTCTGCCAGGTGTGTTGCCGCTGACTCGCCAGCGCGACCGCCGGCGATTCTCGTCTCTGTTCCGATGTGTATACGGCCGCGGAGGAATGTGCCGGTCGTGATGACGACCGATCGCGCGCCGAAGCGGCGACCCTCGAGTGTTTCGATGCCGTTAACCGTCTGGCTCTCTTCGTCCAAGAGAAGCCGCGCGACCGTGCCTTGAATCGTCCGAAGCGTCGCGTGCTCCTCGACTAGCGATCGAACCGCGCGCCGATAGAGACCACGGTCGCACTGAGCTCGCGGCGCCCAAACTGCGGGACCCTTCCCGCGATTCAGCATGCGAAACTGAAGTGATGCGAGATCGGTCGCGCGCCCCATGATCCCACCAAGCGCATCCACCTCGCGCACAACGGTCCCCTTTGCGATTCCGCCGATGGCCGGATTGCATGACATCTGGCCAATCGTCTCGAGCGCACTCGTGACGATGGCGACGTTTGCTCCGCAGCGCGCCGCTGCCACGGCGGCTTCAGTGCCCGCGTGGCCCGCGCCGACGACGACTACATCGAACGACGCCTCGAGATTGGAGGAGCGATGGACAACCATCCTTTCAAGCTAGGGACGGGAGTCGGGCTGGGCGAGCGCTCGGCCTGTGTCCCGGTACATTGCACACTCTAGACACCAATTCGGAGACTCCAAGATGCCAGTTCACGTCGCGACCGGAGCGCCCACTCTCTTCCTGCGCCGCGCAGCCTACGAATCGAGCGGCTTGACGCGCGCGGCGATCGACGATCGCCTCGGGCTGACGGCGGATGAATTCCGCGTCGAGGACGACCTGATTGCGATCGGACCGATTTACGAGCGCGAAGCGAATCTCTTGACTGATCTCATCACCGAGCTCGAAGGCGCCGGACTCATCTACTTCGATGACTTCTTCGAGCTCAGTGGCAATTGGCCAGCCTGGCTCCGGCTATACGCCTCGGCACGCTGAGTCAGCGGGGGTGTTTCGTCAGTTCGGCCGCAGACGGTTTTGGCGAGAGCGGTCCGTGACGCAGCAGTCCGTGCCAACCGCACTCATAGCACCAGCTCGTCCGAAACATGGGCAGCAGTCGATTCCACGCGCGCGATTGGACACGTAAGGTCACCGCGTCGCAGTTGGGACAGCGATCGCCCTCGGGAAGCAGATAGAAAAAAAAGACCGTGGCGAGAACGGCACGAAGCACGAAGAACCCGCCGATTATTCCGATGCAAAGAACGGCGTCCCACATCGTGCATCCCCTCCGCAGCTACAGGCGCTTCTCGACTTCGGCCCACGCCTCGACAAATGCCAGATCGTCTTCGATCCGCTCGATGACGACGTCCGTCCCGATCGCGAGCGCGCCCTCGTCCAGACTGCGCGCGCGCAACACGCGATGATCGTTCGCAAACTCGAAGCTGACTTCTCCTTCAACACCGGCCCGGATCGGTTTCGTCACACGAGCGAGGTGTCCCTGGAGCACGTAGCGTTCGTCATCGACATCATGCTCTGGCGTAACACGCCACCATTTCCTCACGAGCCGTGCCGCGACGACGGCGGCCAGAACACCGAACGCGGCGGCGCTTGCGATTCGGGTGCCTGTCCCGCCGATACCCCCTGCCGTCAGCGAATAGCCAGTCGCGCCAAACACGACCGAGAACGCAACGATCAACGCCGGCGAGAGTCGGAACGATCGCTCACCGGACGGGTGTGCTTCGCGCGGACGTTCGACCCCGTAGATCATGACTCGAACGGCCAGCAACAGCCCACCGATGAAGCAGCCGAGAAAGAGAACCGTCATGCACCAAAGTACTAGATGAGTGACTCGATGGTCAGCGCCGGATCTTTCCGCGCTAAGACAGTTTGCGCCTTAGGACTCGAGACCGGCTTCGAGGAATTCGCACGCTCGCCACTCCGCGAAGTAGAACGGCCGCCACGGCCACGGGCCGGCGATGAAGCCCACATGACCGCCGTGCTTGGTAAACTCTACCGTGAGGGCATCGTTGACCTTGGCGATCGCACGGACCTCGTCGAGGACATCCGCCGGAAGAAACGGGTCGTCGACGGCGCTTAGGAGGAGTGTTGGAACACGGACGCGGCTGATCCATCCGAGTGAGCTGGACCGCGAGTAGTAGTCATGCGCGTCGGCAAATCCATGAACTGGCGCGGTGACCGCGTCGTCAAAGTCGTAGATTGATGTTGCGCG
>DASYSU010000142.1:0-47179 GCA_036002925.1 Gemmatimonadaceae bacterium
AGATCGCACGCTTCGACCCTGACGAAGAACGCGCGATTCGCGAACATCACGCGCGCGGAGCACCGGCCGTCTGTCCGCGCGACGGCACCACAATGACGGTTCGCAGCATCGGCGGCGGCTCGTTCGGTCTTGGCTACGCGAGAAAGCGTGAGTGGTTGATCTGTCCCACGTGCAAGCGAAGCGTGATCTTCGATGTGAAGCGGGGAACGCGGAACTGATACTGGTGCTGGTTGCTGGTGACTGGTTGCTGGCAGCTGCAAACATCGGTAACTCAGGCAACCAGCAACCAGCAACCAGCAACCAGCAACCAGCAACCAGCAACCAGCAACCAGCAACCAGCAACCAGCAACCAGCTAGATTCTCTCTATGCAACAGGACACCACGAACTTCGGCGATCGACTGCAAGTCAGCGTCGCCCAGGTCCTAGGGCAGACGCTCCCCGCGCTCCTCGGTGCCCTGGTCATTCTCTTCGCCGGGTACCTGTTGGCGAAGGTGCTCGAGAAGTTGACGGAGCGCGGGCTTCGACGAGTTCGCCTCAATCACCTGCTCGCCCGCGGCGGCGTCATTCAAGCCGTCGAGCGATCTGGAACGCACATCAACCCGACGCGCGTCCTGGCCAACCTGGTGTTCTGGTTGGTGATGTTCACGGTGATCCTGCTGGCGGCGAACGCGCTTGGTTTGGATTCGCTCGCCAACGTGGTGTCGACGCTCGTGAGCTACATCCCGAGCGTCATCGCGGCGATCGTCATCATTCTTGTCGGCATCGTCTTGGGCGGATTCGTCGGCGGATTGATTGGCGCGTCCGCGGGCGCGGTGCATGGCGGTCGTGCGCTGGCGCGAATCGGCCGCGGCGGCGTCATGGTGCTCGCGATCTTCATGGCGTTGCAGGAGCTTGGCATCGCGACCGACATCGTGACGACGGCGTTCGCGATTCTGTTCGGGGCAATCGCTCTGGCACTCGCGCTGTCCTTTGGGCTCGGGAATCGGGATCTCGCGGGTCAGATCACGCGCGAATGGTACGAGCAATACCGGCGCGAGCGCGCAGAATCGCTCGAACGAGAGCGCGAGGAGGAAGCCGCAGCCGACGCCGAGATGATCGCCGAGGAGGCAAACGATCGCCGCTCGTCGAGCGGGAGTCACCAGCCCCCGCCGTGAGCTTTTTCCGGCGTTTGTTCGGGGTAGGAATTCGGCATCGGAACTGCTGAGGTCGACACCATCTAAACTTCTGCCAGTCAACGATTTACAAACTGGCCCGGCAGTTGCCTTGTGGCGCGTTTTCGGGTACATTTCGAGGTCTGTAACAGCCTCGAGAATTTCCCGCCAATGACTGCTCCGAACAACCGCGAACGGATCCTTCCGCGCCTCATCGACGACGAGATCAAAGAGTCGTTCATCAACTACTCGATGAGCGTCATCGTCTCTCGCGCGCTACCCGATGTGCGCGATGGACTCAAGCCCGTACACCGTCGCGTGCTCTACGCGATGAACGATCTCGGACTCGTTCCCGGACGTCCGTACAAGAAGTGCGCGACCGTTGTCGGCGACGTACTTGGCAAATACCACCCGCATGGTGATTCGTCGGTCTACGACGCACTCGTGCGCATGGTGCAGGAGTTCTCGCTTCGCTATCCGCTGATCGATGGGCAGGGCAACTTCGGTTCAGTCGACGGGGACAACGCGGCGGCGTATCGATACACCGAATCGCGGTTGATGCCCATCGCGATGGAGTTGTTGGCGGACATCGACAAGAACACCGTCAACTACATCCCGAATTTCGACGACAATCTCGAGGAGCCGTCGGTTCTGCCGGCCGGCATTCCGAATCTGGTCGTCAACGGATCATCGGGCATCGCCGTCGGCATGGCGACCAACATTCCGCCGCACAATCTGCGCGAAGTCGTGAGCGCGATCGTCCACATGGTCGACAACCCGGACGCGACGGCGGGTGAGCTCCGAAAATTCATCAAGGGTCCCGACTTTCCGACGGGCGCGTACATCTACGGCCGTGCCGGCATCCGCGATTACCAAGACACCGGGCGCGGGCGCATCATCATGCGGGCGCGAGCGGTCATCGAAGAGAAGGAATCTTCGAACAAATCGCAGATCGTCGTCACCGAAGTCCCCTACCAGGTCAACCCGAACAAGCTCGTCGAGAACATCGCCGACCTGGTTCGCGACAAGAAGCTCGAGGGTATCTCCGACCTTCGCAACGAATCCGATCGAGACGGCGTGCGTGTGGTGATCGAGTTGAAGCGTGACGCTATTCCGCGCGTCGTGCTCAATCAGCTCTACAAGCACACCGCGATGCAGTCGACGTTCGGCGTGATCATGCTGGCGCTGGTGCCCGATGCCAAGACCGGCAGCCTCGTTCCGAAGGTCATGCCGCTCAAGGAGGTGCTCGAGCACTACATCAACCACCGGCATGAAGTCATCGTCCGGCGCACGCAGTACGATCTCGACAAGGCGGCCGAGCGCGAGCACATCCTCGAGGGCCTCAAGATCGCCGTCGACAACATCGACGAAGTGATCAAGGTCATTCGCAAAGCGGCGGACACGCCGACGGCAAACGGACAGCTGCAGAAGCGCTTCAAGCTCTCGGAGCGTCAGGCCGAAGCGATCCTCAACATGCGACTCGCCAAGCTCACCGGCCTCGAGATCGAGAAGTTGGAGGAGGAGCTCAAGGAAGTCCGCGCGTTGATCAAGGAGCTCAAGGCGCTGCTGGCGTCGAAAGAGGCGCGTATGAAAGTGCTCAAGGACGAGCTGCTCGAGATCTCCAAGAAGTACGGCGACGAGCGTCGCACCGAGATCACGAGCGACGAAGGCGAGTTCACGATCGAAGATTTGATCGCTGAAGAAGAGATGGTCGTCACGATCTCGCACTCGGGCTACATCAAGCGCACGTCGGCGTCGACCTACAAAAAGCAGCGTCGCGGCGGGCGCGGGAACAACGGAGCGACGCTCAAGGACGAGGATTTCATCGAGCATCTCTTCGTCGCCTCCACACACGACTATGTGCTCATCTTCACCGACGACGGACGCTGCTTCTGGCTCAAGGTCCACGAGATTCCGCAGGCGGGACGCGCGGCCAAGGGAAAGCCAATCGTCAACATGATCAACGTGTCGCCCGACACCACGGTCTCAGCGATGGTGACGGTGCGCGAGTTCCCCGACGATCTATTCCTGTTGTTCGCGACCAAAAAGGGAACGGTCAAGAAGACGGCGCTGTCGCAGTACTCGAATCCTCGCGCCACGGGCATCAAGGCGATCAAAGTCGAGGAAGGCGATGAGCTGATCGACGTCCAGGTGACGACAGGCACCAACGACATCGTGCTCGCCACGCGGCACGGGTTGTCGATTCGCTTCCACGAACAGGACGTTCGCGAGATGGGACGCGACACGACCGGCGTGAAGGGAATCGAGCTCGGGGCGCGCGATGAGTTGATTGGCATGGTTGTCATCAAACGCGAAGCCAACCTCCTGGTGGTGACCGAGCGAGGAATGGGCAAGTGCTCGCCGATTGACGAGTATCGTGTGCAGCGTCGGGGCGGTAAGGGAATCATCACCGTCCACCGGACGGACAAAACGGGCGACGCGGTCTCGATCAAGGAAGTTCTCCCCGACGATGAGTTGATGCTCATTACGAAACAGGGCATCGCGATCCGGATGCCGGTGAAAGGAATCCGCGTGGCCGGGCGCAACACACAAGGCGTCAAACTGGTGAATCTCGAGGCCAACGACCTCGTGATGGACGTGGCTCGCGTCGTGCCTGATGATGACACCGAGTTGGGAGAAGACGCGGGCGAGCCAGCCGGCGTCGGTCCAGAGATAGACGAGGAGTAGCTGGAACACGTGAACGCGGGGCCGGCGAGTCGCCGGCTCCGTCGCGTGCGCGCAATGTTCTGTTGTGTGCATGCAACATTGCACATTGCAATTCTTTCCGACTGGCGAACTTAGCGGTACGTTACCAGCTCAGCTTCGCGGTCCATGGCTTCTCCAAATCTCATTCAGCGAGACGACGACCCGATGGCCCTCAATCCACCAACGATGAGGGTCACGCAGGAGCTCCCCATGGTATCGGTGGAGCTCGGAGAGGCGTTGCTCGCCGAGCAAGCCAGTCTTCGGCGCGAGGTGCTGATGTGGCAGCGCTGGGTGCGATACCTCGCACTCGGCGCGATGGTCCTGCTGTCGCTGCTGTACAGCTCCACGATGCAGGCCGCGCTCACACCGTTGGCGCTTCTCGCCAGCGGATACATCGGCGTCGTGTTTTCGACCGCGTGGATTCTCGATCGCTCGTCGTCGCGCGCGGCGCAAAGCTGGATTCCGTCGCTCTTGTTGACGGCCGATATCGCCGCGTTGGCGGGATTCATCTATCTCACGAGCGCGCCCGAGCAGTTCCATCGCATTCTGCTGCTTGGCTTTCTGTCGATGCAACTCGGCGTGTTTTACTTCGGACGCGCGCACGGCACGCTCGCCGCGCTCCTGACCATCGCCGCGTATCTGTTGTTTGCGGCGGGCGTTCCCGCGTTCGTTCCGGGTCCACGGCCGCCCGCGGTCGACGTCGCATTCGACGTGACACTATTCGCGTTGATCAGCGCCGTTCTCATTTACACCTTCGGAAGTTTTCGCGAGCGCATGGATGCGCTGCGGATGTACTGCAAGGTCGTCGAGCGCGGCGAAGTCGCGACGCTCCCGCAATTGGGTGCGGAGCGTTGGCCCGACGAGCTCACGCTGCTCGCGCGCAGCTTTCAGGCGATGCACGCGCGGCTCGCCGAGCAAATCGGTAGCGATCCGCTCACGGGCTGCATGAATCGTCGGTCGCTCGAAGCGCGGCTGCGCTCCGACTTGCGGCAGGCCCGACGCCGCGGCTCGACCGTTGCTGTGGTCGGTGTTGATCTCGACCACTTCAAGGAAATCAATGACACGCGCGGTCACCCCGTCGGCGACATCGTGTTGCAGCAGCTCGCGGGCATCATGAAGGTCACGGCGCGCGACACCGACTCAGTGGCCCGCTTCGGCGGCGACGAGTTCGTGATTCTATTGCCCGACACCGGATGGCAGGGCGCACTGACGTTTGCCGAGCGGCTCCGTCGATGTGTCGACGACTACAGTTTTGGTCCGCCCGACACGCCGGTCACCACGACTATCTCGGTGGGAGTCGCGCTGGGCCGCGGTTCTGAGGCGACGTCGGCCGATGCATTGCTCAAAGAAGCCGACACCGCGCTGTACAAAGCGAAGACCGCCGGCAGAAATCGGGTATTCTCTTGACCGACACGCAGCTCGTCACCTTACGCGACCTCGAGGCGGCCGCGCGTGTTCTCGCGCCGGTGGCTGTCCGCACACCGCTGCTTCCCGCCGACGCCCTCACGGAGCTCGTTGGTGGCCCGATCTCGATAAAGCCCGAGATGTTGCAGCGCGGTGGTGCGTTCAAGTTCCGCGGCGCCTACAACTTCCTCTCGCGGATGGATCCCGACATCCGCGCGCGCGGAGTCATTGCGCCGTCGTCGGGCAATCATGCGCAAGCGGTCGCGCTCGCGGCGAAACTCTTCGGCGTTCCCGCGACCGTCGTCATGCCGACCACCGTGACGCCGGCAAAGCGAGGCGGCGCTGAACGTCTCGGCGCTCGCGTGGTGCTCGCCGGGACCACAACCGCCGATCGACTCGCGCGCGCGGAGGAGTTGGTGCTGGCCGACGGGTCGACCCTCGTCCCTCCCTACGACCATCCAATCATCATTGCCGGGCAGGGAACGGTGGGTCTCGAGATCGCTGATGACCTGCCGAACGTCGATGCGGTGTTGGTCCCGGTCGGCGGCGGCGGGTTCAGTGCCGGCGTCTCGTCGGCGATCAAGCTTCGGCTTCCGAACGCACGAATTATCGGCGTCGAACCCACGGGCGCACCCAAGCTCAGTCGCGCGCGCGCGGCAGGGAAGCCCGTCAAACTCGAACACAGCGGAGGACTGGCGGATGGTTTGCTGGCCGTGGAAATCGGGCACCTGACGTTCGCGCATCATCAACGGTACTTGGACGATGTTGTACTCGTCGACGACGCTGCGTTGCGCCGCGCGATGCGACTGCTGCTCGACCGCATGAAGCTCGTTGTAGAGCCGAGCGGTGCGATCACGGTTGCTGCCTTGCTCGAAGGGAAGTTCACGCCACGAGGACCAACAGTCGCCGTCTTGAGCGGTGGCAATATCGAGTGGGATGGACTTCGTGAGCTCCTCGGCGGGTGAGACCGGGCGCGTGGTCGTTGCCGAGGGGAACCCGGTTACCGCAGGAGCGCTGTCCTGGCTTTTGCGCGAGCAAGGCTATGCTGTCACCTTGGCCGCCAACCGCGACGAATTGTTCGCCGCGATCAATCGGACCGTTCCCGATCTCATTCTGATCGACGACGACGTCCTGCAACCGGACGGCGCGATCCTGGCTGATCTTCGTAGCGACGAGCGGTGGCATGACATCCGGGTCATTGTCACCGCGCCATGGGCTTCGATCGAAGACGGGGCCGGCGCGGTGCCCTGGGGTGCCGACGATTGTGTGAGCGAACCATTCCGGGTCCCGGAGCTGTTGGGGCGGGTCCGCACTCAACTCCGCGCGAGCTCGCAGCTGCGCAGTGCGCGCAGCGCGCTACGCGACACCGCCGCCGAGCTTGGACGGGCGCGCGACGACGCCGTGAGCAACCGCCGGCTCGTCGACATTCTCCACGAGATCACCGGTGAGCTATCGGCCGCCGAGATTTACCGAATTCTCGCGCGTCGCGTTGCCGAATCGCTCGATATCTCGCACTGCTCCGTCATCTTGGCCAGAGCCGACGATTCGTTCGGCACGGTCGCCGCGGCGTACGAAGACTCGGCGATTCACGACGTGACGATGCAGCTCGATGAGTATCCCGAGATCCGAGCGGCGCTCGACTCGGGCCGCCCCGTGCTCGTCGAGGATGCGCATACGCATCCCATGTACGCGGAGGCGCGGGCCGCGTCGGCGCGCGAGAACAGAATCGTCGATATCTGCTCGGTGGCCACGATTCCGTTCGCGATCGATCGCGTGCGGTCCGGCGTGCTGTTCTTGCGAACGGATCGGTCGCAGCGAAACCTCACGATGGATGACGTGGTGTTCTGCGAAGTCATCATCCGCGCCGCAGTCGCGGCGATCCGTCGCGCTCAAGCCTTGGAGACGACACGGGCCGAGAATCGCCGGCTCGAGGCGCTGGCAACGACCGATCCGCTCACGCGCGTCCTCAACCGGCGCGCGTTGCTCGATCGTCTCAACGCCGAAGTCGATCGCGCTCGCAGATACGAATCGTCGCTCACGCTGCTGCTGCTCGATCTCGATCACTTCAAGCAGATCAACGACACGGCGGGCCATCTGGCCGGCGATAGCGTGCTCCGCCAGATCGGCGTGCTGCTCGAGGAGGCCATCCGCAAGGTCGACATCGTCGCCCGCTACGGAGGTGAGGAGTTCGTCGTGATCCTTCCCGAGACCGTGTCCGAGGGCGGCGTCGCCTTCGCCGAGCGCCTGCGGGAGCGAATCGGAGCGCAGTCGTTCGACGTTGGCGCGGGACGCGCGGTACATTTGACCGTGAGCATCGGTATCGCGACGTTCCCTTCAACTCTCGTCGCGTCGACCGAGGATCTGTTCGCCAGGGCCGACGAGGCGCTCTATCGCGCGAAATCCGGCGGCCGCAACCAAGTGCAGACCTGATGAATCGTTGTCCAACGTGCGGAACGACCTACTCCGACGACGCGCGCTTTTGTTCGCGCGATGGAACGCGGCTCCTGCCGGCGCAGGACCAACAACCTGACAGTCCGCCGCCGATCGCAACGACACGTACGCTCAGCGGAAAAACGCTCGACGCTCAGTTCGAGATCGTGCGAAAGGTCGGTGAAGGCGGCATGTCGTCGGTCTACTTGGCCACCGACCGGAAGACGCGCGAGCGCCGCGCAATCAAAGTGCTGTCGTCCGCGCTCTCGAAGGATGCCAACGCGATGGAGCGGCTGCGACGTGAGGCGAGCTTCGGCATGCGCCTCGCCCATCCGAACATCTGTCACATCATCGAGCTGGGCGAGACGGTCGACGGCTTGGTCTACGTCGTCATGCCCTTCATCGAGGGTGAGATCCTGTCGGATCGTACACATCGGCTTGGCGAAATCCCGCTCGACGAAACGGCCCGATTGGTGACCGACATCGCGGCCGGCGTCCATCTGGCGCATGGCCTCGAGATCATCCATCGCGATCTCAAGCCCGAGAACGTCATGGTCTGCAAGCGCCCGGACGGCGGCGAGTACGGTGTCGTGATGGACTTCGGGCTCGCCAAGGAACGCAAAGCCGAGGGCGAGCTGAGAAAACTCACCGCGACGGGAATCATTCTCGGCACGCCCGCCTTCATGAGCCCGGAACAGCTTCGCGGCAAGCCGATCGACTCGCGCAGCGACATTTACGCGTTGGGCCTGATGACGTACGAGATGCTCACGGGCAAGCTCCCGTTTCAGGGACGCACACAACAAGAGATGGTGATCGCGCGACTCCGCAGCGAGCCAATTCCGCTGCGCCAAGCGCGGCCGGATCTCCATCTACCCGAGCAAGTCGAGCGCGTACTGGTCAAGGCGATGTCGCGATTGGCCGACGACCGCTATCAGACCACGATCGAGTTCGCGGCGGCGTTCGCGGCGGGGAGTCGAGGCGAGGAACCCCCGCCGGAGCCGGTGAGCGACGGGTTGCTGGACAAGCTCTTTGGCCACTGAGCCGGCCGGGCCGACGCGCGCGCGATTGGGCGCGTTGATGTCGATCGTCGCGCTGGCGCAGCTCGTGTCGGTACGGGCGGCACCGGCGCAGGAGCCGCGTCCATATAGACCCGCATTCGATGTGCTCGACTACGCGCTCACGATCGATCTGCCCGACACCGGCGCGACGATTCGAGCCAACGCGCTTTTGTCAGTCACGCGAACGGGCAAGACCGACACGTTGGTGCTCGATCTGTTGGACCTCGACGTCGATCGGGTCAGCGTCGATGGTCGCGTCGTGAAGTTCGCGCGTCTGCCGGAGACGATCGTGATTCCGCTGCCGCGGAAAGGCGCCAAGCAATACAAGGTCTCGATCGACTACGGCGGTCCAGTGATCGACGGGTTGATCGTTCGCAAAGACAGCCTCGGACGCTGGACCTACTTCGGCGACAACTGGCCGAATCGCGCCCGACATTGGATTCCGAGCATCGATCATCCGAGCGACAAAGCAACCGTGACGTGGCGCGTGCGCGCACCGGTTGGTCGCACCGTGGTGGCCAACGGCAAGCTCGTGTCGTCTCGCCCAATTCGCGATGGCGCCGGACGCGAGCGCGTGGAATCGGTCTGGCGTGAGTCGCGTCGCATTCCAGTCTATCTCATGGTCATCGCCGGCGCTCCGCTCGAGGAGTTCGACCTCGGCGAGACCGACTGCGGACTGGCGGAGCTGCAACGATGTGTGCCGCAAACGGTGTACACGGCACCCGAGCAGCACGGATTTCTCCCCGGACCCTTCGCTCGAGCGGGCGAGATCGTTCAACTGTTCTCCAACTTGGTCGGGCCGTTCCCCTACGAGAAGTTGTCGCATCTGCAGTCGTCGACGCGCTTCGGCGGAATGGAGAACGCGAGCGCGATCTTCTATTCCGACGCGGGATTTCGACGCCGCTCGATGACCGACGAGGTCGTCGCGCACGAGACAGCGCATCAGTGGTTCGGCGACGCCGTGACGGAACGCGACTGGCCGCATCTCTGGCTCTCTGAAGGGTTCGCAACGTACTTCGCTGCGCTCTGGACCCGAGCCGCTCGCGGCGACAGCGCGTTTCACGTGCAGATGGCGGGTATTCGCGATGAAGTGCTGACCGATACGACATCGGTCACGAAGCGCCCGGTCATCGATACGATCGAAACCAATCTGCTCGCGCTGCTGAATCGCAACAGCTACCAGAAGGGCGGCTTCGTCTTGCACATGTTGCGCGGGCAGGTCGGTGAGCGCGCCTTTTTCGACGCGCTGCGTGGCTATTACGCGAAACATCGCCACGCGACGGCGGTTACTGACGACTTGCGCAGCGAAATGGAGCGCGCGTCGCATCAAAAGCTGGGATGGTTCTTCGACCAGTGGCTGAAGAAACCCGGCTATCCGGAGGTTGCGGCCACGTGGACCTATGACGCGGGGACGCACGAAGTCGTCATTACACTGACGCAAAGCGGCCGGTTTGGCGCGTTCCAAATTCCCGTTACCATCGCCGTGGTCGATTCGGTCGGCATTTCTCATCAAGCGACGGCACAAATGGCGGCGACCGCGGGCGCGAGTCAACAGCTGCGCGTTTCGCTGGCGGCGTCGCCGGTGGCCGTCGTGCTGGATCCCAACGTCGAACTCTTGGCGGCATTGAAGGTGGTACACGAGTGACGAAACCACGATTGCTTCTCGCCGGACTTGCGGTATTCGCGATCTCTCCTGTCGCGCTCATGGCGCAGTCTCGGATTGCGGACTCGCTGCTGGAGCACGGCGCGTTAATGAAAGCGGAATCGGTGTTCTATGCCGACGTTCGCGTGCATCCGCATGACCCGGTCGCGCGACGCCAGCTCGGAACGTATCTGGTGCAGCGCGGTGCCCCGCGCGTCGGCATGACGCTGTTCGAGGAAGCGGAGCGTTTCGGCGCCGAGCCTCGTGCGGTGAGCCGGTTGCTCGCTCCGGTCTATCTCTCGCTCGGCGAGTATCACGCGCTGGCAACGCTCCCGTCGTCGCCGCTCACGCGCGGCGAGCTCGAACGGGCGCGCTGGCTCGACGCGCATCCGACGAACATCGTCGCGCCCGACTCCGTGCTCACGGCTGCGTATCATGCGCCGACGGAACCGGGCTATTTGGGATTTGTGACGATCCGTGTGAACGGTCGCCCCATCGAGGCGGTGGTGTCAGTGCGCTCGCGGGGCATTGCCGTGTCGGAATCCAATAACGCCGCGAAGAGCTTACGCCGATTTGCTGCCGCGTCGCCGAAGGAAAAGGTCACCAGCGGCCTACCGGGTGTCGCTGACTCGATCGGACTCGGGCGGCTGTCGATCATGCACTATCCGGTGACAGTCGAGCGACTCGGCGAAGGCGTCGCGGCGGTAATCGGGCTCGATGTCCTCGGCCGCTTTGCCCCGACGTTCGACGCGCGAACGAATCGCGTCACCCTGCGCACGAGCGGCCGCGCCGATCCGACAATTGTCGATGCCGAGGCACTGCCGACTCGCATCACCGAGGGAGATTTCCTCGTGCTGCGCGGTGGTGGCTGGGCGTCAGCATCGCTGCCGCAGGTGACGCGACTCTTGAGCGAGCATCGCTGGACGCTCGACGCGCGACGAGGGCAGATTCTCGTTGAGCGGTGACGATCTGTCACTTCCCGCGGTGCCGCAGCTCGATCATGAGACAGCGATCTTGCACGACGTCGATTCCAGCGCGCGCGAGAATTTCGGCGGCGGCGTCGTTGCGAATGCCGAGTTGCAACCAGACTGATTTGGGTTTCTTGGCGAGAATGTCGTCGAGGTGGGGTGGCACATCGTGGCTGCGCCGAAAGACGTTGACCATGTCGACGTCGCCCGGCACGCTGGCTAGTGAGCGATATACTCGCTCGCCCAGGATCTCGGTCGCGTCAGGATAGTAGACCGGCACCGGCACGATCTCGAAGCCGGCGTGCTGCGCATATGCGGGCACGTAATGGCCCGGCTTCTCGGGATCGATCTTGATGCCGAGAACGGCGATGCGATGCGTGTCGCGGATCACGCGATCGATGCCCTCGTCATCGTCGATGATGTGGCGGCGCCAATCATCGTCGCGCTGCACGGCGCTCATGTCGGAAACGTAGTGCGAGGATCGTGCGCGTGCGCTGACAGGCACAGTCCGGCGTGTGTAGCTTTCATCCGAACGTAGGTTTTCACGGAGATACGACTGCATGCGGATGCTCGTTCTAGGTTCTGGTTTGCAAGGTTCTGCCTGCGCATACGATCTATTGCAGGATAAAGACGTCACCGAGGTTCGCCTTGCCGACGTTCATGTCGGACATCTGCCCGAGTTCCTGGCGCCATACTCGGGCCCTCGACTCATCCCGACGCCGTTGGATGTTCGCGACCACAGCGCTGTTTCGGGCGCGATGCGGCAATGCGACGCGGTGATGAGCGCAATTCCATATTACTTCAACTACGACATGGCGCGTCTCGCCGTCGACGCCGGCGTGCATTTCTGCGACCTCGGCGGGAACACCGAGATCGTCTTCAAGCAGAAGGAGCTCGACGCCGAAGCACGCAAGAAGAACATCACCGTCGTTCCCGACTGCGGGCTGGCTCCGGGAATGGTCAACATTCTGGCCGAATACGGCATCAAGCAGCTCGACAGCGTCGACTCGGTGAAGATCTTCGTCGGTGGCTTACCGCAGCATCCGGAGCCGCCGCTCAACTACATGCTCGTGTACTCGCTCGAAGGTGCGCTCGACTACTACACGACGCTCTCATGGGTGCTTCGCAATGGCAAGCGCACGCAAGTGAAGGCGCTCTCCGAGCGCGAGCCGGTGATGTTCGCGACGCCACTGGGAGAGCTCGAGGCGTTTCACACGGCGGGCGGTCTCTCGACGATGGCGTTCCGGTACGAAGGTAAAATCCCGACGATGGAGTACAAGACGCTCCGCTATCCCGGCCACGCCGCGATCATGGAAAACATTCGCGCGCTCGGATTGCTCGATCTGGAGCCGGTCGACGTGAAGGGAATGAAGGTGGTACCGCGCGACGTGTTCATCGCCATCGTCGGAGCGCAGCTCAAAAAGCCGCACGGTCGCGATCTGGTTGCGTTACGCGTCGTCGTGAGCGGCAAAAAGGCGGGGAAGTCCGCCACGAAAACGTTCGAGCTCGTCGATCGGTACGACGAGGCGCACGAGGTGAGCGCGATGATGCGAACGACCGGCTATTCGCTCGCGATCACATCGTTGATGCAGGTGCGTGGGCAGGTGAAACCCGCCGGCGTTCACACGCCCGACGAGTGCATACCGGCCGAGGCATACATCGCCGAGCTGCGAAAGCGCGGCATCGACATCAAAGAATTGTCGTAAGGATCTACTGGCGCACGAACTCCGCCATCGTCGCGCCAATCTGATCCATCGCCGTCTTCGCGTTCCATCGATCGCGGCCGTTGTAGATCAGCGAGAAAGCCAGCACTTCGCCGTTCTTCGCCGTGACGTATCCGCCGAGCGCGGCGACGGTGTTGGTTGTGCCGGTCTTCGCATGCAAGTTGCCGCGCGCCGGCGTCCCCTTCGAGCGACGCTTGAGCGTCCCCGATTCGCCGTCCACCGGCAGTGCGGCATGGAACACCGGGCCCCAATCCGCCCGATGCACGTAACCGAGTAGCTGCACCATCGATCGTGCTGTGACACGGTCCAGCTGCGACAAGCCGCTGCCATCGGCGACGTCGACGACAGCCGGTGACGTCCCGACCTTCTTCGAAAGGAAGTCGCGCAGGTTGGTGAGCCCCGTCTCCGCCGAGCCAACCTGATTGAGCGACGCGTGCGCGGCGTCGCGGTACAGCAGTTCCGCGCAGATGTTGATGCTCTCGCGGTCCATCTCGCCGATGATCTGCGCCAACGGTGGCGACGAGATCGCCGCGACCTCGGCGGCGCTGCTTGGCGTTGGTCCGAGACGAGTCTGCCCGTCGACGGTGATGCCGAGCTTCTGCAGCGACGCGCGAAGCGCGCCGGTCGCAAACAGCGCCGGATTGTCGACGACGAACGAGTACCGCAGCGGTCCAGAGCGCGAGCCGATCGAGCCGCGAACGCTGATCGTCCCGTCGGGGCGGCGCGACGCGCTGATCCGCCCACCGGTGCCGTTGACCAGGCTCACCGAGCTCTCGACTGGGATCGCCGTTGTTGCTGGATCGAGCGTCACCGACGCCTTGTTGCCATCGGGTCTAGCCACGACCCAGATCAAGTTCTCGTTCAGCGAAAGCGCCGACACCCGCGCGGCGTATGACGCGCCGAGGTAGCTCGTTTTCCATCCATCGGGAACGAGCTTGTCGTCGAACGCGGTCGCATCACCGATGATGTCGCCGCGAATGTGCTTGATTCCCGCGGCGGCGATCTGCTTGGCAAGCGCGTCCATCGGTTCCTCGTCGCGCCAGAACCGTGAGCTGAGCGACGGATCGCCGACACCGCGGAGGTAGAGATTGCCGGCGAGCGCGCCGTCCGAGCCGACAGCGCCGTCGCGGAGCACCGGTGTGTGGAACGTGAAGTCAGGACCGAATTTGTCGAGCGCCACCGCCGACGTGTACATCTTCATCGTCGATGCGGGCTGCATCATCGCGTCGGCATTTTGGGCGAACAGCGTGTCGCCACGAGTGAGCGAGACGATGATCGCGCCCCAGCCGCCGTTCCGCGTGTGGCTCGCGAGCGCGGTGCCGACGGCCGACGACAATGCGTCGGCGCCGTGGGGAGCGCTCCATGTGAGCGGGGCAGGCTTGGTGGCGGTCGCTCTGACCTTTGCCGTCTTTCGCTTTGGCGCCCGCCGCTTCTTCTGTCTGACGGCGGGATCCGCCGTCCTCGAGAGATTGGCTTCAGCCTTGATGCCCGGCTGACTCGGTGCCGCGCCCGCCTTGCCGGTGAATCCGAAGAGCGAAACGATCAACGCGACGAGGCCAAGCGCTCTCGTCGCCCTCGGTACTTGCTGTTTCATGCGGAAGAGCTGGGCAACATTGGTACCTGTGAGTCAGACCTTGAAGAAGATTCTCTTGCGGTAGAGTACGTACAAGACGCCGAACCAGAAAAGCACGAAGGTCAGCGCGAATGCGAGAGAGGCGTTGACTGGTTCGAGCCACGACGCGAACAAGCTTTGGTAGATGGCCGCCTCGAGCGCGATCGGCTTGCCGTCGTAGTTGACTTTGAAGATCGAGTAGATGCAACGCGCCATCACACCCGATCCGACGAACGCGACCATCGGGTTCATGCCGTAGATGACGAATGGCTTCGTCCAACGCTTCACTTGATGGACGTCGACGATCCACATGATCGTCGCGATCGCTACGCAGGCCATTCCGGCGCAGAACACCACATACGAGCTCGTCCAAATGCTCTTGTTGATGGGAAACGACCAGTTCCACATCAACCCAGCCATCATGCCCAACGCGCCCGCGGCAAACAGACCAGTCAGCCGTTCCAACAGCGGACGCTTCGTGGCAATCCATTGACCCGCCAAGTTGCCGAGCATCGCGGTGCCGATCGCCGGGATCGTCGAAAAGATTCCTTCTGGATCCCAGGTGACGCTGCTGGCCCACGTATGATTGCCAAGCCCGAACCGCGACCAATCGAGCAGCAAGCGATCCCACCACGCGGCCATCGTTCGCGACGCTTCGCCCAGCACGAGTTGTCCCATCGAGCTCGAGCCGGGCACGGGCAAGAGCGTCATTGCGAACCAGTAGCCGTAGAGCAACACGACGATCGTGACCACCTGCTGTTTCACGGTCCTGCCTTGGGACAGCAACGCGGCGACCATGTAGGCGAGACCGATGCGCTGCAGAACGCCCATGATGCGCCAATGGTACAGCCGATCGACGACGCGCTGCAGGAAGGTCGGGTGCGCAATGCCGGCGACGTCGCCCCACGTGAAGAACGGGAATCCGTTGACGAGGAACCCGAGCAGAAAGATCAGCAGTCCGCGGCGAATGATCTGTCGCCGGATCGCGCCTTCGTCGTCGCCCCGCTCGCGCCGCGCGGTGAGCGACAGATGCGTCGTCACGCCCGCGATGAAGAGAAAGAATGGGAAGATGAGATCGGTTGGCGTCCAACCGTTCCACGTCGCGTGCTCGAGCGGCGGATAGATCGAGCTCCAGGTGCCCGGATCGTTGACGAGCAACATGCCCGCGATGGTCAGGCCGCGAAACACGTCGAGCGAGACTAATCGCTCTCTCGGCGCTTTCGAGGCCGGGGTAGTCGGGGCTGGCGCCGGCGGCGCTTTGGGCGCGCGGTCGGCAATCTCGTCGAGCGTGGCGCTCGATCCTCTAACGGTGGTGCTCACATGACCCATCCTGTGAGGAGCCAGAACTCGAGACGGGCAAGACTGGAGCCTCGCCCGTCGTCAAACGACTAGTATGGTACCGCGGAGGTATCGAAAAGATGCTCGCTGGCACTGGTACTGGTACTGGTACTGGTGCTAGTGAGTGGTTGCTGGTTCAAAGCAGTCACCAGTACCAGCACCAGCAACCAGCAACTAGTCACCAGCCATGGGCCGCCAATCGACCTGTGCGCCGGCTTGCGTCTCGACCCCGTCGCGCTGCTGCCACCTGAAGAAGATGATCGAGATGATCGTGTAGAAGAACAACCCGCCCGGGATCCACATGATGAGCCCGCCGATCATCTGGTCGTTCATCGGGGAAATGCCCCAGACCCTGGGTGCGCTCGCGTACAACGGGTACAGCACGGTGTCGGCGTACGAGATGTAGACCGACACGATCGCCATCGGGATGCTCAGCAAGAACAGGTAGAGCATCTGGCCCGGGTAGCTGAGCCGCGGCAGCTCGGGCAAGGGACTCAACACCGGCCACCACATGAGCACCGACACCGCGAGGAACATCAGGTGTTGGACGATGTGCACCGGATGATGCAGCAGCGCGTAGTTGTAGAGCGGGGGCAAATGCCAGCCGGCGACAACCACGGTGAAGAGCGCGAAGCAGCGACTTGGCGCCGTGATCCATCGGGCGACCGGCATGACTCCCCGGACCGCGAGAATCGGGCGGAGCAGCTCGCCCGGCGTCCCCATGATCATGAATGGCGCGACCACTAGCGCGAGCATGAGGTGCTGCACCATGTGCGCGCTGAACAAGTACGAGTCGCTCAAATCGTGCAGCCACCCGTTGAGCGACAGGAACATGACGACGAGCGCGCCATAAAAAAACGCGCGGGTCGTCGGGCTTCGCGGCCGGCTCGCGTCCGCCGTCGGCGTCTGCCCAATGACCCGCATTCCGCGCTCGTACAGCGCCGCCAATCCGGCGATTCCGATGACGGTGCTCGGATGGACGGTGAAGCTCGTCACGCTCAGTCGCGCGCCGGTGTGCAACAGGGCGAGCGACATCGCGATCATCGCTTCACGAACTTCCCGAAGAGGAAGAGGAGCGAGATGAGCGTGGCCATCGCGATCATCAACGGCCCGGTGAACAGCGCTTTGAACAACTTGTGGTCGTATTTGAGATGCATGTAGAACAGCACGACGATCGCGAACTTCGCCGCCGACATGATGAGCAGGATCGGGACGAATGCCGGCGACGCGACGAACGACGGGATGTAGTACGACCACACCTCGACGACGGTGATCACCGTCAGGATCAACGCGACCCACTTGTACTCGCGCCACGTCGGATGCTCGTGGACTTCGCCCATCGCGTGGACGTCGATGTCGGGGTTCGTGTGCGTGAACTCGTCAGTCATGATTCGATCGCTCCCACGGGCTAGCGAATGAGGTACACGAGCGTGAAGATCGCGATCCAGACCACGTCGACGAAGTGCCAGTACAGCGCCGAGATGTCGACGAGGAGCGCGTCTTTGGGTTGGAGCCCGCGCTTGATGTCGATCGCGAGGAGTGTGAGCAGCCACAGAACTCCAGCGGTCACGTGCGCGCCGTGAAATCCCGTCAGCGTGAAGAACGATGAGCCGAATAAGTTCGTCCGAATCGTCAGCCCTTCGTGGACGAACGACGTGAACTCGTACGCCTGAAAGCCGAGGAAGGTCGTGCCAAGGATCGCGGTGACGAGCAACCAGAGCTTGGACGATCCGAGAATGCCTTCGTAGCCCGGCTTCCCCCGATTCTCGACCGCGGCCAGCGCGAGCACCATCGCCAGCGACGACATGAGCAGCACGAACGTCGAGACGGACGTGACGGGAATGTTGAGGATCGCGTTGAGGTGCGTCTCGCACCGCGGCGGATCGCAGGCTTCGTGCGGGAACGGCCCGACGACGCTGCGTCCCTTATAGATCAAGTACGTCGAGATCAACGACGCGAACAGCATGCACTCCGACCCGATGAACGCCCAGATCGCGATCTTGCGGTGGTCGAGTCCCGTGCTCGTCGGCGGATGCGCATGCGATGCGACTGCTGTAGCCATGATGGTTGCTGGTTGCTGGTTGCTGGTTGCTGGTGGCTGGTGGCTGGTGGCTGGTGGCTGGTGGCTGGTGGCTGGTTGCTGGTTGCTGGTTGCTGGTTGCTGGTTGCTGGTTGCTAGTAGCTGGTTGCTAGTTGCTGGTTCCTGGTTCCTGGTTGCAGTTGCCAGCAACTAGCAACCAGCTACCAGCAACCGTTCTAATGGTGTTCCGGTTCCAGAGGCGACGTCAGCCAGCCGTACAAGAACGCCGTCATCGTTGCCGCGAAGATGATCACACCTGTGATCGCCAATTGTGTCTGGCCTTTGTGGATCAACAACAAGCTCGAGAACATCAGCACCATGAAGAACGCGACCCACAGCGGCTTGATGGTCGGGTAGGGCATTGGAATCCCGAGCTCCTCCGCCGTTTTGAGCGCGATCTTGCTCGATGCCTGTTTGGAATGCGGATTGATCCCGCCCTCGGGCGTGCCGGCGCTCATATGGTCATGGAATGCACCCATGTGCTTGCCCCCCACGACGATGTCGTTGCGCTCGTCACCGTGCTTCGAGTGCGGCACGTCGACGGTGAGCTCGGGCGACTTCACGTCCCACAACGGATATCGCGACGTCACCTTCGGGATCGTCTCGAAATTGTATTCCGGCGGCGGCGAGGGAATCGACCATTCGAGCGTGCCTCCGCCCCAAGGATCATTGCCCGCGATCTCGCCATTCTTGCGACTCACCCAGACATTCCAGAAGCCGACGATCACGCCGATCGCCTGGATCACGGCGCCCCAGGTACTCATCGCGTTGTAGATGTCCCAGCCTTGGCCGGCATCGTAGGTGTAGACACGGCGCGGCATGCCGTACAACCCGGACCAGTGCATCGGCATGAACGTCAGATTGACGCCGATGAACGTGAGCCAGAAATGCCAATTGCCCAGCCGCTCACTCAACAAGCGGCCGGTGATCTTCGGATAATAGTAGTAGAGACCCGCCCACAGTCCCATCAGCGAGCCCGCGACGAGAACGTAGTGGAAGTGCGCGACGATGAAGTACGTGTCGGTCTGTTGCAAGTCGGCCGGCGGCGACGCGTGCATCACGCCCGAGATGCCTCCGATCACGAACAGTCCGACGAGCGAGATGGCGAACTTCATCGCGACGCTGAAGCGAAGATTCCCGCCCCACATCGTGAAGATCCAGTTGAAGATCTTCACGCCGGTCGGGATCGCGATCAACATCGTGGTCACGCTGAACACCGAGTCGGCGATCGGACCCATGCCGACGGCGAACATGTGGTGCGCCCACACGCCGAAGCCAAGGAAGGCGATGAGGATTCCTGAATACACCATCACCGGATACCCGAAGATCGGCTTCCGCGAGAACGTCGGCAGCACTTCGGACACGAGCCCGAACGCGGGGAGAATCAGGATGTAGACCTCTGGGTGACCGAAGATCCAGAACAAGTGTTGCCAGAGCAATGGATCGGCGCCGGCCGTCATCGTGTAAAAGTTCGTCCCGAAGAACCGATCGAACTGCAGGAACACCAGCGCGATCGTGATCACCGGGAACGCCAGCACGAGCAAGAACTGCGTGACGAACGCCATCCACGTGAACATCGGCATGCGCATCAGGTTCATGCCTGGCGCGCGCATGTTGATGATCGTCGTGATGAAGTTGAACGCGGCCGCGAGCGACGACACGCCGAGGATCTGGAGACCGAGCATCCAGAAGTCGATGTTCAAGCCCGACGAGTACGGCATAGTGGTGAGCGGCGCGTAGCCGAACCATCCACCGTTCGGCGCCATGCCGAACAGCCACGACGAGTTCATGAACAACGAGCCGAACAGATACACCCAGTAGCTGAACGCGTTGAGTCGCGGGAACGCGACGTCGCGCGCGCCGATCTGCAGTGGGATGAGGAAATTGAAGAACGCCGCCGACAGCGGCATCACGACGAGGAAGATCATCGTCGTGCCGTGCATCGTGAACAGCTGGTTGAACGTTTCGGCCGACACCACGTGGCCGTTCGGTCCCTTCAGCTGCCAGCGCATGATCAGCGCCTCGAGGCCGCCGATGGCGAACCACGCGAGCGCGGTATACATGTACAAAGCGCCGATCCGCTTGTGGTCGACGGTCGTGAGCCAGCTCCAAAGCCCGCTGGTCGACTCCTCACCAGCGTGTGCGTAGCCCGGGCTGACGGCGGCGGTTGCCATTCGTCTCTATCTCCGATTCAGCGGTTCGTTATTTCAAAGATTGCAAATAGGCCACGATGTCGGCGATCTGCTGATCGGTGAATCCGATCTTCACCGGACCCTTGATCGTGACCGGATCGTATTCGCCGAGGCCGAACGTCGGCATGGCGATTCCGGGCTTCATGGCATTGGCGTTCTTGACCCAGCGCGCCAGATGCTGGGGGTCGTTCGGGAAGAGACCGGCGCCGATCGTCGTGCGCGTTGCGAGGTGCGTCAGATTCGGCCCAATGTTCCCCACCATCATCGGTTCGCCGCGAATGCTATGGCAGGCGATGCACATACTGGTCGTGACCAGTTTCTCACCACTCGCGGCGTTGCCCGCGGCAAGCGCATTGTCGTCGAATCGGAGGCTTGCCGGCAGCGGCGTCTGTGGAATCGCGTGCGCCGGCATCTTCTCGCGCGGGAACGACACGAACCCTGCCTGAGCGACTTGCGTCGCCGGCTGTGTCGAGCCGGCCGGGGCCGTCGGAACGCCAACACCCGCCGCATTTGCCGCAGGCGATGACGTCGAACGTGCAGGCGCTCCTCCAGCCGGCGGTGCGCCAACCGCGGTCTGCGTCGTGGGGGGCGGCGCCGCACCGGGCGCGGCGGCCGGTGCAGCCGGCGCCATGGTCTGCGCCATCGCCTTCTGGTGCGCGATCCAACTATTGAAGTCGGCTTCGCTCACCGTGAACGCCTTGAACCGCATGTTCGCGTGGCTCGTCCCGCAATACTCGACGCACGCGCCATTCCACACGTTCGCACCCGATGAGTCGGGCGTGTACCAGAGATAGTTCGTGTGATTGCTCACGACGTCACGCTTCCCAGCCAACGCCGGCACCCAGAACGAATGGATGACGTCGCGCGACTTGAGCGTGAAATTCACCGTGCGTCCAATCGGCAGATAGAGCTCGTTCGCGGTCACGACGGTGTCGACGCGGCCATTCGCCCCGGCCATCGTGAACTGCGGATAGCGAAACTCCCACCACCACTGATGACCGATCACCTCGACCTGTAGCGCGTCGGCGCGTGCCGTCGCCTGCGTCTTGAAGATCGTGCGCACGGTCGGGATCGCGATCACGACGAGGATCAGCAGCGGGATCACCGTCCACGTGATCTCGAGCGCCGTGTTGCCGTGTACGTGCTCCGGCTCGGGCTGGTTGGGGCGGCGCCGGAATCGAATCAGGGTCAGGACAAGGATGCCTTCGACGAAAATGAAGACAGCCGTGCCGGCATAAATCAGAATCTTGAAGAGGTAGTCAACGTCCCGATTGAAGTCCGTCCGTTGGTGAAAGATCGAATCGGGATACTTGTCCTGGCCACAGGCGGCCAAAAGAAGCGCGAGGGCGACCGTCAGCGCGGCCACGCCCGCATTGCGGGCACCCGGCCGGCGCAGGCGGGTGAGAAAAGGCATTGGGAATCCTTTTACCGGCGTTCTGAGCGCGGTTACCACAACACGCTCGATGCGAATTGTGTCAAAGCAAGCGGAACCTACCGGCTCAGAGAGGGCAAATCAAGCGATCACACGGGTCTCGCGGCTCGACAGTAGCCGCTGCTCCGACTTGAGGTTACGACTCGCCCGACTGCGCCGCGCCTTGATCCGTTTCCTCTATCGCGTGCTTCGCCTTGGTTTGGATGATCGCGATGTCCATCGCCTGCCGGATTTGCGCCACTCCCTCGCGTAGCACGCGAAGACGCATCACCTCGCTGGCGCCGCGGCTCGCAGCAAGGTTCACCGCTATCGCGATATCGGAGATCGATCCGAAGTGCGACCGGAGATTCTCGGCGAGAGTGGGCAGCTGGCGTCGAACGTTTTGAACGTACACGCTTGCCGGCTGCTGTCGTTTGAGCGCCAAGGCGTACTGCTCGACGAGGCCGTTGATGCGCTGCAGCAAGAGGAGCGCGTCGTCGAGCGCCTTGAGCTTGTTTATTCCCGTAGCATCCAGTCTAACCTGCGTCATCACTTCACCCGCTCGAGCCGCGGATTTTCCGTGAGCCGCCGGCCCGCTTTCGCCTGTGCTTTGCCATTGACCTGAACGACGTCAGCCGTGAAGTCGAACCGACCCTCGAACAACGCCGCCCCAACGCCGTACGCATCCACGGGAACGCCGTCCTCCTCGAACTCGGCAATGCGTTCCGCGTCGAAGCCACCAGACACGATGATCTTCACGTCGCCGAATCCTTCCGTATCCAGCGCGTTGCGCACGTTCCACACCAGGTTGGCATTCACACCGGTCGGCTTGAACACGCCCATCTGCGAAAACACCGACTTGTCGACCATGTGCTCGGCGGTGTCCAACCGCACGCCCCACAGTCGATCCTCGAGCGCGCGCGCAACCTCCAAGCTCGACTTCACGCAATCGTTGTCGTAGTCGACCAGCGCGATCACGTCCACACCTTCGATCGTCTCGGCGAACCGCTTGGTGGCCTTCACCGTATCGCCGCCGAGGGCAGCGATGAGCGCGTGTGGAATCGTTCCAACCGGCTTGCCGCCGAACAGCGACGCCTGCGCTTCGGTCGAAACCATCTTCACGCCGCCGACCATCGCGCTGTAGCCATCGCCAGGCTGGGCGCCATAGACGTCGTCGCGCGCACCGAAGAACATCACGGGTTTCGATTGCGCCGCTTCGCAAACGAGCTTGGCGTTGGTGCAGATCCGCGTGCGTCTGACCAGCGCGCCGACGCAGAGCGTCTCGAGATAACCGAAGGCATCGTATGGCCCTTCGATGGTCATCACGGTGTCCCAGCTGTCGTAGTGATCGCCCTCGTACAGCGCGTTCACCGTCAACGCGCTCCAATCGTCGACGCAGAGCTTGAGGAGCGCGACCGCCTCGTCGACGCCGCCGAGCCAGCCCTCGTTCTTGCCGCTGATCTGCAGGAGCGTCGTCGGCGATCGCTTGTCGTGGCGCAGAATTTCGCGCGCACGGATGAAGTACGCGTCGGTGTAATAGCCCTGCTTCACCTGCTCAACAGGAATGTTGAACACGGATGGGTCGAGGCGCTTACGACGACGAGGGGGCATCTGGTTGCTAGTTGCTGGTTACTGGTTGCTGGTAGTTAGTGCCGAGAACTCAGTGCTGCGCGCCCCACGAAGTTGCCAGCAACCAGCAACCAGTAACCAGTAACCGTTTCATCGTCCCGTCATGGCAACGGGGTCCAAGATCCGGTCGAGCTGCTCCCGCGTCAGCAGTCCGCGCGTCATGACAACCTCGTACACGCCGCGTCCGGTCTCGAGCGCCTCCTTGGCGACAGACGTCGCGTGCTCGTAGCCGATCACCGGCACCAGCGCGGTCACGATTCCGATCGAGTGCTCGACGAACTGGCGCATGCGCGATGGATTCGCCGTGATGCCCTCGACACAGCGTTGTCTCAACACCGTGCATCCGTTGGTGAGCATCGAGATGCTGCCGAGCAGCCGGTACGCGATCACTGGCTCGAAGACGTTGAGCTGCAACTGTCCCGCTTCGGCGGCGAGTGTCACCGTGATGTCGCTGCCGATCACATCGAAGCAAACCTGGTTCACGACTTCGGGAATGACCGGGTTGACTTTACCCGGCATGATCGACGATCCCGGTTGCATTGGAGGCAAGTTGATCTCGCCGAACCCAGCCCGGGGCCCCGAGCTCAACAAGCGGAGGTCATTACAGATCTTTGATAGCTTGACCGAGCATCGCTTGAGCACGCCCGAAAGCTGGACGAACGCGCCGGTGTCCGCCGTCGCTTCGACCAGATCCGGCGCCGTGATCAACGAGAGCCCCGTGATGCGCGACAGCTCCCGGCACACCGTCTCCGCATATCCGGCGGGAGCATTGATGCCGGTCCCGATCGCCGTCGCACCCATGTTGATCTCGCGAATGAGCGCCTGAGCCTCGCCGAGGCGGTCGACGTCTTCCGAAATCGTGTGGCCGAACGCGGTGAACTCCTGCCCCAGCGTCATCGGGACGGCGTCCTGCAGCTGCGTGCGACCCATCTTCACGAAGGGGTTGAATTCCTCGCCCTTGGCGAGGAATGCGGCGACGAGCTCCCGCATCGCCGCCCGCAGATTCTCGATCGAATGGTGGAGCGCGAGCTTGACGGCGGTCGGATAGACGTCGTTCGTCGACTGACTCAGGTTCACGTGATTGTTCGGATGAACCTTGGCGTAATCACCGCGACTTGCGCCGAGCAGTTCGAGGGCCCGGTTGGCGATGACTTCGTTCGCGTTCATGTTCGTCGACGTTCCGGCGCCGCCCTGGACCATGTCGACGACGAAGTGTTCGTGGTGTCTGCCGGCGCGAATTTCCTGCGCCGCGCGCACGACGACGTCGCCCGTCGGCTTGTCCAGAAGGCCGAGCTGCATGTTCGCGAGAGCGGCCGCTTCTTTTACCGCCGCTAGCGCCTCGATCAGCGCCGGGAATTCGCGGAGTGGCGTGCCGGTGATTGGAAAGTTCTCGAGCGCGCGCAACGTCTGGACGCCATACAGCGCGTCTTCGGGCACGTCGCGGTCGCCGAGCAGATCGTGCTCGGTTCGCGTCCGCGATCCGGTGAAGCCGAGCGTTCGTCCGCGCCCCACGAGTGTGGCGTCGGTGGCTGCGAGCCGCTGCGAGATCGATCGCGCCGCGCGTCCAACGAGCGCCGCGTAGAGCGTCGGATACTCTTTGATCATCTCGTGCACCTGCGTGATGCTCAGCAAATACGCTTCGGTGCGTTGCACCGCGCGTGCGCTCGTGCCATGAGGAAGCTCGTCGAGCAGCAAGCCTTCACCGACCGCTTGGCCGGCGCCGAGTGTGACGAGGCGAATTGGACGTCCGTTGAGACCCTTCTCGATAGCGATGGCACCGGAGATCAAGATGGCGAGGAACTCACGTGGCGAGCCTTCCTCGAACAACACGTCGTCGCACTCGTACGCGACGGGCGTCACGAGTTTGGCGAGTTGATGGAGGCCGGAGTCGGTAACGCCTTCGAGGAATTGCGCCTTGCGGAGTTGGTCGCGGACCTGGGACGGAGACATAGGAAGCGGAAGATAGCCGATGACTTCGTCGGGCAGTAAGATTCCACGGGTCGCCCATACTCGTCCGCCTGCGAGGTTCTATGTCAGTCTCACGCCGTGATTTCCTGGGTGCCGGTGCCGCCGCGGCGGCCGGACTCGCCATTCCGAAGCTGGCAGGCTCGATGCCGGTCATAACAGTCCGAGATCGGACGGAGGTCGCTCCCAAGGCCTTTGCCGGCCGGCCCGTTATCATCAGCGCAACCAACGGGTTGACGCCCGACGCCAGCGGCAAGAAGGGCATCCAAGTCGCCTACGACGAGCTGATGAAGGGCGCCGATCCCCTCGACGCCATCGTGGCTGGCGTCCAGATCGTCGAGCTCAATCCCGAGGATCAGTCGGTCGGCTTGGGCGGTCTGCCCAACGAGGAGGGCGTGGTCCAGCTCGACGCGAGCTGCATGCACGGTCCGACCAAGCGCGCCGGAGCAGTTGGTTCCCTCGAGGACATCGCGACTCCCGCTGCCGTCGCGAAGGCGGTGATGGATCACACCGACCACATCTTCCTCGTCGGCGCCGGCGCGAAGAAGTTCGCGCTCGAGATGGGATTCAAGGAGCAGAACCTGCTGACCGACGCGAGCCGAGAAATGTGGCTTCGGTGGAAGTCGAAGCTGAATCCGAACGACGCCTGGTTGGATCCGACCGATTCCACGACTCGTCGTCCGATCAAGCCGGCCCCGCGCGCTCGACCCACAGACGATGACGAGTCGAATCTGCACGTCTACTACGATTCACGCGGCGTGGCCTACACGTACGGCACGATCAACATGAACGCCGTCACGGCGAGCGGCGACATCGCCTCGGTGACGACGACGAGCGGGCTGTCGTGGAAGATCCCCGGTCGCGTCGGTGACTCGCCGATCATCGGTGCCGGACAGTATTGCGACAACGAGGTCGGCGCCGCCGGCTCGACCGGTCGTGGCGAGGCGAACATCAAGGTGTGCGGTGCCTTTCTCGCCGTGGAGTTCATGCGCCAGGGAATGAGCCCCGAACAATCGCTGATGAAAGTCATGGAGCGCGTGATTGCCATGACTGAAAAGCGGCTCCTGAATGACAAGGGCCGCCCCTATTTCGATCTCAATTACTACGCGGTCAACAAGAAGGGTGAGTACGCCGGCGCCTGTGCGTACGAAGGGAGCTCGTTCGCGGTCTGCGACGCGAAGGGGGCGCGCAAGGAGAACGCGGTGTATCTGTTCAAGCGCGACGAGCGGCCGGTGAATCAGCCGATCAGCGGAACGATGATCAAGCCGTAATCTCGGTGACGCGCACGATACGACTCACCGCGTGGGTCGCGATCCTCGCGCTGGCGGCGTTTCAGGCATACGCCCAGCGCTTCAGTATCGGACCTGACGGCATGTCGTATCTCGACCTGAGCGATGCCGTCGTCAACGGCCGTTGGTCGATGCTGGTCAATCTCTATTGGAGTCCGCTCTACCCGCTTCTGGTCGGCGTCGGCCGAGTCATCGCCGGAGCCGGCCCGAGATGGGAGATCGTGACGATGCACGCGGTCAACTTTGCGTGCTTCGTCGCCATGTTCGCATCGTTCGAGTACCTGCTCATCGCGGTCAACGCGCTTGCACGAAGTACGAGACGGTCGACGCTCGGCGGACCGTGGGGATTGGTCGCGGCGTATGTGCTGTTCGGCATTTTCGCGCTCACCATGACGCCGATGGAGCTCACGACGCCCGACTGGCTCGCGTCGGCCGCCACGTTTCTGGCATTCGGTGCGTTGCTTCGACTGAACGAGGGGAGTGCGAGACCGCTTCGTGACGCGCTCGTCCTGGGCGTCGCGCTTGGACTCGGCGCCTTGGCGAAGTCGTTTCTCGTGCCGTGGGCCGTGGTGTGCTTCGTCGTCCTCGCGATCGCCACGAGGCGTCGCGGTATGTCGATCACACTGATCGCTCTCGGCGCTTGGATGGTGTTCGTCCTTCCGTGGTCGGCCGTGCTGTCAATCGCCGCTGGGCGCCCGACCTTCGGGGACGCGGGCCGGCTCACCTTCGCCTGGTACGTGAACGAGCAGGATCCTCCATCGCTGCACGGTGTTCCGATCGATGCTCGCCAGCCGCGCACCGAATCGATTCTCCGTGGAGTGGGCGTAACCGGATACGCGCCCGGCACCGATCCCATGTGGTTCGACCCGGCGCGATGGAACGCCTCGCTCGCGCCACACTGGAACCTGCACGACCAACTCGGAACGCTAAAGGTATTCGAGTTGTTCTATATACAGAATCTCGCTCCGTTGCTGTTTCTCGCTTTTGTGCTCGCCGCGGCGCCGCCGGGCTCGAGACGATTGGCGTGGCGGCGAGGCTGGGTGGTGTTCGTCCCGATGCTCGCCGGACTTGCGGCGTACGCGCTGGTCATCGTGACGGCGCGATACATCATGGCGTTCCTGCTGGCAGGGACGTTGACGATGCTCGCCGCGCTGCCGATCGCGCGACGAATACGCCCCGCGTGGGCGCTCGTCGGCATGGCAATTCCGCTGGCCATCGAGGCAATCCAAGCCCGCACGATTTCGGGCCTCGGGATCGTCACGTCGATTCTGGGTGGCACGATCGCCGGCGTGCTCGTGCCGCCACGGCGACGATGGCTCTGGGTGCTCGCATTGATCATCGCGATTGGGCTCACGCGGCTCGTGCTGCCGCCGTCGAACCGGCGCGATTTGTTGCTGGGTGCCGCCTGCCTCCTTGCCGCATTCTGGTTCCTAGCGCGCCGCGCAGTCGTCACGGGTCGTCCGGTGCGCTTTGCGTATCGCGCCCAGGCCGCGCTGGCGACGGTCCTCGCGATCGTCTTGCTCACGCGACTAGGCGTCCGTCTCAATCAAGACCTCGACAAGTTGCGCACGAGCGCGACCGAGGAATGGAACAACGTCGAGTGGAAGGTCGCGGGAGACCTCGCGGCGCACGGCGTGACACCGGGAACGCGCATCGCGCTGATCGGTCCGCACGCCGAGTCATATTGGGCGCGCACCGCGCGTGTGAATATCGCGGCCGATGTGCCGCCCCCGGTGATCGACGAGTTCTGGCGGCTCACACCCGCAGTGCGTGACTCACTGCTCGACCAGTTTGCGCTGGCCGGGGCCACCGTGGCCATCGCGACGATCGGGCCGGAGAACACGGGCCCGGACGGCACGTGGACTCCGTTGCGTTACCACGGTTGGATGCGGCGCCTGACCCGATGAGGACCTAGCTGACCTTCTTGCCCACGATGGGGCGAAGCGGGCGGCCGAGCGTGATCTCAGAGGGCATGAGCACCGGTCCAGTGACTGGCGCTTCGTCCGTGACTGGCTGCTCGTCGAGGCGGAGATTCGAGACGAGACGACTCAACCGCTCTGCGGCGCCGGCCAACGTCGATGCGGCCGCGGCGATTTGTTCCGTGCTCGCGCTCTGTTCTTGGCTCGACGCCGCGACTTCTTCCATCGCCGCAGCGAAGGAATCGGTTCCCGTCGCGAGGGAGTCGAGCTTGGACCTCATGTCTTTCACCAACCCGCTCGCCGCGGTCGACGCGCGCTGAATCGACGACGTCCACCCATCGGCGTCGGCGACAGCCTTCTCGATGTGACCGAACGACCGGGAGCCTTCTTCCGTCGCGCCGAGCACGGCGCGAACCGTATCGACGGTTCGGCCGCTCGATGTGCGCGATTGCGCGATGCCGCGCAGCACGCCGCTCACCACGTTCTCGGTGCGTTCGGCGGCGTCGGATGACATGGCGGCAAGACGACGAACCTCTTCCGCTACCACGGCGAATCCGTGTCCATGTTCGCCGGCGCGGGCGGCTTCCATCGCCGCGTTCAACGCGAGGAGCTTCGATTGGCGGGCGAGCTTCTGCACCAGGGTGACGAAGCTTCGTACCTCCTCGGATGCCTGGGCGAGCTGTTCGATCGCGGCGGCCGACGCCTCGACGTCGCCGCTCAGGGCGGTGAGTGAGCGCGAGCTCTCGTCGAGGCGCGCACGATTCTCGAGCGCCAAGGCGCGAAGCTGTCCGTTGCGCTCCACGCCCTCTTGCGCGCCGACGTCGAGCTCCGCGGCGACGGTGACGAGATGTTCCGACGACCCGGCTAGCGCTGAAATCGTCTCGGCCATCAAGTTCGCTTGCTGACTCAAATCCGAGGCTGTGTGCGCGATCTGTCCGGCCGACGCCGCCATCTCCTCGGAGCTTCCGGTGATCTCCGCGGTCATGCTCGTCGTTTCGTGAGCGGATTCGTTGAGCGCGCTCGCTAGGCGTCGAAGCTCGCTGATCATCGCCGAGATAGCGCGAGCGAGACGACCGATTTCGTCATCGCCACCGATCTCGTTCACCGTTTTCGAAAGATCGCCGGCGGCGACCGCCTCGGTCGCCACAGCCAATTCGCGTGCCGGACCCGTGATTCGTCGTTCGATGAATTGCGCGATGAACAACAGGGAGACGAGGATCATCCCGAGTATGATCAGCGTGCCCAGGAGGAGCGCCCATCGCGCCATGTAGTAGGCATGCGACGCGTCCGCCTCGTTCATGTGCGCCACGACTCTCCAACGACCACCGTTCGTCGTCATCACCGCGGCGCGCTGCCGGTTTTCGTCGACGCCGTAGTCGAACGGCTCGATGGAATCGCGACCGACGACCGTCGAATAACCGACGAACGGTTTGAATCTCGTGCCTGCGACGGAGCTCGCGATCACCTTGCCGACCGAGTCTACGAGATCCACGCGGAGCGCCTTTCCGCCGACGCTACCCTGTGTCAACACGGAATCGACCATCGACAAACCAAACTTCACTTTGACGACGCCGACTCGAGTGCTCCCATCGAGGACCACGCGCGACAATTCGACGACCGTGCGCTCAGTGGCCGCGTCGGCCGTCGCCTGCGCCGAGCTCGAGCCGCCGTTCCACGCCGCGAGCCACCAACCCTCATCGCTCTGCACAAAGTCAGATGACGGCGACGTCGTCACCGCGTTGTATCCGTACTGGTCCGTCAGCATCACTTCGGCGATATCGAGCTTGGGAAGCAGGCCTTTGAGGTACGTCAGACTTGCCGAGTCCACCTGAAGCGATCGCGTCGATTTGAATCGCTCTTCGATACCTGCCATGACTTCCGCGCGCAGCGTGTTTCCGAGCTGCGCGGGAAGATTGAGCCGGCGCGATTCCGCGGCGCCCTTCTTGGAGGCAACGATGACCTGCGGCGCCGACGCAATGAGATCGACTTGCCGCACCCGCTCCGCGAGCACACGATCGACGAGTTGTTTCGATAACGATGCGGCGTTGACAATGCGAGCATCCTCATCGCCCGCCATCGTGTTCCGCAACACGAGGAGTCCCGCCGTCCCGATCAGCGCGAGCACGACGACCGCACCAATGCCGAACATGCCGACCAAACGCGCTCCGATCGATCGGCCCGACTTCGGGACGGTCAACGCGTCGGAGATCGACGAGATGGTCGCACTGGGACGATTGTTCATCGGCCGCTAGATTTCGGTTTAACCATGACAGAATCGATCCATCAAACGCCGGCCCAAGAGCCGGCTGGATACGATCCTGCCGCCATCGAGCGAAAATGGCAGGAGCGTTGGGAAGTGCGTGGGACGAACCACACCGATCTCACGGCCGGCGCACGTCCGTTCTACGCGTTGATGATGTTTCCGTATCCGTCAGCGGAGGGGTTGCATGTCGGAAACCTCTTCGCCTTCACGGGCAATGACATCTATGGACGATTCCAGCGGCTCCAAGGGCACACGGTCTTCGAGCCGCTCGGCTTCGACGCGTTCGGAATCCACTCCGAAAACTTCGCGCTGAAGGTCGGCACCCATCCCGCCGACCTCATACCTCGAAACATCGACAACTTCCGCCGCCAGCTTAAGCGCGCCGGCCTGATGGTCGATTGGCGGCACGAGCTCTCGACCACCGACCCCGCCTATTACAAGTGGACCCAGTGGCTCTTCCTGCAGCTTTACAAGCGGGGACTGGCCTATAAGCGGCGTGCGGCCGTCAATTGGTGCCCGAACGACAAGACCGTACTCGCCAACGAACAGGTGATCGCCGGCGAGTGCGAGCGGTGCGGGGCCAAGGTCGAGCAGCGGTTTCTCGAGCAGTGGTTCTTCCGGATCACCGATTACGCTGGCCGTCTCCTCGACGACCTCGATTGGCTCGACTGGTCCGAGTCGACCAAACAGGCCCAGCGCAACTGGATCGGCCGTTCCGACGGAGCCGAAATCGGCTTCCGCGTTCAGGATCTCGAGGCCATCACCGGCTCGGCGACGATCGCCACCGGCGGAAGCGGCGAGTTCGTCTCCGAGCCGGTCGACATTCGGGTATTCACCACGCGACCCGACACGATTTTTGGGGCGACCTACCTCGTGCTGGCCCCGGAACACCCGCTGGTCGACACGGTGGCAACCGATCAGCAGCGCGAGCTCGTGGCCGAGTACAAGAAGGCCGCGGCGGGTCAAGACCTCGTCTCCCGCAAAGTGAACAAGGAGAAGACGGGGGTCTTCACCGGCGCGTTCGCAATTAACCCGGCCACTGGCCATCCGATCCCGATCTGGATCGCCGACTATGTGCTCATGGAGTACGGGACCGGCGCCATCATGGCCGTACCCGGCCACGACGAACGCGATTTCGAGTTCGCGAAAGCGTTCGATCTCCAAATCGTCCGAGTCGTCGCCGGACCGTCGTCGCGACCCGAGGACACAACCCCTGTCCTCGAGGCCGCGTTCACCGAGACCGACAACGTCCGCCTGATGAATTCCGGCGACTTCAACGGACTCGGCGTGGTGACCGGAAAGGAACGAATCGTCGCGTGGTTGGCCGAGCGCGGACACGCGAGGCGCGTGATCAACTATCGGTTGCACGACTGGTGCATCTCACGGCAGCGCTACTGGGGACCACCGATCCCCATTATCTACTGCGAGTCGTGTGGCACGGTGCCCGTGCCCGAGAGCGATCTGCCGGTCGAGCTGCCGTACGTCGAAGACTTCCGGCCAGACGACACCGGCACATCGCCGTTGGCGCGCGTCGAGTCGTGGTATCGGGTCGCGTGTCCGTCGTGCGGCGGCATCGGTCGTCGCGAGACGGACGTGTCGGACACCTTCCTCGACAGCGCCTGGTATTTCTTGCGCTATCCGAGCACCGACTTCGACGACGTCCCGTTCGATCCCGCGCTGACCACGCGCTGGCTTCCCGTCGACTCGTACATCGGCGGGAACGAGCATGCCGTATTGCACCTTTTGTATTCGCGTTTCATCACGATGGTGTTGCACGACGCCGGCGACGTCGACTTCGAGGAGCCGTACAAGAAGTTCCGCGCGCACGGCATGATCATTCGTGAAGGCGCCAAGATGTCGAAGAGTCGCGGCAACGTCGTCAATCCCGACGAATACGTCGAGCGGTGGGGTGCCGACACGTTTCGCACGTATCTGATGTTCCTCGGGCCGTACGAAGAGGGAGGCGATTTTCGCGATCAGAGCATTGCCGGCGTTCGACGCTTCCTCGATCGTCTGTGGGCGTCGGTCACTGATGCCACGACTACCGGCGCGCCCGATCCGCTGGTAATGCGCAAGCTGCACCAGACGATCAGAAAGGTCTCGCTCGACGTGCCCGCTCTGAGCTACAACACCGCGATCGCGGCGATGATGGAGTACATCAACGTCGTGCGTCGTGGCGAACGAACCGCGCATCGCGCCGAAGTGGAGCCGCTCGTGCAGCTCATCGCGCCGTTCGCGCCGCACGTCGCCGAGGAACTGTGGGAGCGGCTCGGACATGCCGAGAGCATCTTCGACGCCGGCTGGCCGTCGTTCGATGCGGCGCTCGCGGCGGAAGATCTCGTGACCATCGCCGTGCAGGTGAACGGCAAGATGCGCGGCACGGTGAACGTGCCGAGCGGTAGCGGTCAGGACGTCGTGCTCGACGCGACACTGGCCGATAGCGCAATCGCGAGATTCGTTACGGGTACGCCGAAAAAAATCATCTTCGTGCCGGGGCGGCTGCTCAACATCGTCCTTTGACGCGGCGATCGCCGCCTCGGTGACCATGGGAATCGACGGCGACGAGACGGAACTCGCACGCGCGACGATGCGGCGAGTCAGCACGCGGCTCCTGCCGTTCTTGTTCATCCTTTTCATCTGCAACTTCCTCGACCGCACCAACGTCGCGATCGCGGCGCTGCAGATGAATCGCGACCTCCGTTTCAGCGCGAGCGCGTATGGCTTCGGCGCGGGGATCTTCTTCCTGGGTTACGGGCTTCTCGAGGTTCCGAGCAATCTCATTCTGGCACGCGTCGGCGCTCGGCGCTGGATTGCCCGGATCATGATCACGTGGGGAATTGTCGCGGCGGCGATGATGTTAGTCCGAACTCCGGTCCAGTTCTACGCGTTGCGCTTTCTTCTCGGAGCCGCCGAGGCGGGGTTCTTTCCGGGAATCGTCTACTACTTGAGTGATTGGTTTCCCGCCGCACAACGCGCGCGGGCGCTCTCTCGTTTCCTGACCGCTGTGCCCATCTCGGCCGCGATCGGTAATCCGATCAGCGGCTGGCTGCTCGGTCTCGACGGCCGAGGCGGTCTCGCCGGGTGGCAGTGGCTCTTCCTTCTCGAGGGCATTCCGTCGGTTCTACTCGGGCTGGTGGTATTCGCGGTGCTGTGTGATCGGCCTGCTGATGCGCCGTGGCTCACCGTCGAGCAACGCGACTGGCTCGACAGGCGCTTGCAAAGAGATCGCGAGTCGTCACTCGCTCACGACGTCCCCCTGCGTCGCGCTCTCATGCACCCTGCCGTCGTATTGTCAGCGCTGTTGTACTTCCTGCTGCTGACGACGCACTACGGCTACACGTTCTGGGGGCCCAGCATCATTCGCGACGCATTGCACGCCACCAACGCGGCGACGGGTCTGATCAGCGGCGGGATCGCGTGCGTCGCCGCGATTGTGATGATCGGCGTCGGGGCGAGCTCGGATCGCACCGGCGAACGTTTCATCCACGCCGCCGCCTGTCTCGGACTGGTAGCGCTCGGATACACGGGTGCCGCCTTGCTCTCCAACCCGATTGTACGCGTTGGTGCGCTCGCGTTGGTGCCGATCGGCGTCGACGGATTCTTCGCGCCGTTCTGGTGCACGCAGACGATGCTCCTCCGCGGGACATCGGCCGCTGCCGGCATTGCGCTCGTGAATTCGATCGGCAACACAGGCGGTTTCGTCGGGCCGTACGTCTTAGGTGTCCTCAAGGACACTACCGGCAGTACGACCGGAGCGTTCCTGGGTCTCGCGGCCCTCGCGGTGATTGCTTCGGTGCTATGCTTTGGGCTCCGTACACGGCTTCTCGTCACCCCGGTGAGCGAAGCGATGCGGTCCTACTCGCGAGCGTAGCGAGCGGCCTTACAGCGAAGCGCCTCACGTCTCACGCAATGATCCGCGCCACCCACTCGCCGACGAAATAGCCGGCGACTGCCACGCCGAGGCCGATGACGAACATGTCGAGGCCCGAGCGAAACACACTGCGTCCCGTGAAGACCGAGCGTGCCGCCCCAACGATCCAGTGTGACGCCATCGCGACGATGAACGCGACGATGACCGCGGTCGTCCCCGTCCATATGAGAAATGCAAACACCGGGATGAACGCGCCGACCGCTGTGGCGATCCCCGTCACCCATGCCTCACGCAGCGGGGACATGTGCGGCTCGCCGATGCCCAGCTCTTCCTGCACTTGCTCGTCGAGCATGCGTTGCGGATCGGCCATCACTTCGGTCGCCAGTGCGTGCGCCGACTCCGCGTTCATCCCCTTGGCCTCGTAGATCAGCGCAAGCTCGTCACGTTCGACTTCCGGCATGAGCGCGATCTCATCGCGCTCCATCGCGATCTCGTTGGCGTAGACCTCCTGCTCGCTCTTCGCCGCCAGGTAGCCGCTCGAGCCCATCGACAATGCGTCGGCGATCAGCCCCGCGACGCCGGCGACGATCACCGTGTGATGCGCCGTCTGCGACGAGGCGCCGATGACGCCCGCGACGAGACCGAAATTGGCGGTGAGACCGTCGTTGAACCCATAAACCACGTTGCGAAGAAAGCCGCCCGACTCCGTTCGATGCCACGGCTCGCCGCTCTTGCCAGATATCTTATTGAGCGTCGACGCGTGCTCGGCTGATTCGCGGGCCAGCGTCAGCGATTCGGTCGCACCGGGCGCGCCTCGCGCAGTTCGCCGGTGCATGTCCAGATAGCCTTTGACTTCGCGACCCTCTTCCGCGAGCAACATCGGGAGCAGGAATCCGGGGCCGAACAGTCTCCCCAGACTCGCCAACAGCCGCGTCCGCGCGCTCGGCCGAAACCGTCCGGGTTCACGGCCGTGTTCGCGTAAGAGCCGCGCCCAGATCTGGACATGCCTGTCCTCGACTTCGGCGAGACGCCGGTACAGATCCGACTTCTTCGAGTCGGGCTCGGCGGCCGACAGAAGCCGATACAGGAACGCCGCGTCGGCCTCGTCTTGCCAATGATGATGAAAAACGTCGAGGTCGGGCGACGTGGCGGGGGTGGGGGCCATGAGCGGTAAGGTAAGCCCGTCGCGAGATGAAGGCACGCCCGGTCGGAGTAAACCCTCGCCGTGCTCCGCCGTGACACATGTATGCACCCCAACGAATCATGAGGTCTTATGCGACTGTTTGCATTGCTTCCGACGGTCCTCGCGGCGAGCGCCGTGGCGTCGGGAAACGCACAGAACCCGCGCATCATCACCGGCGGACCAGGGACGGTCTTCATGCCAGGCGGTCGCGGTTTTTCATGGAACGAGGAGCCCCGCGCGATCATCGGGGTAACGACGTCGGGCGCCGCGACGAGCCGCGACACGCTCGGCGTGCTGGTGAGCTCGGTACGCACGGGTAGTCCGGCGGAGAAGGCCGGCCTCGAGGAAGGCAATCGAATCGCCTCGGTGAACGGAGTCAGTCTCAAGTTGTCGGCGGCGGACGTCGGTGACGCGGACATGGCGGGCGTAATGACGCGCCGCCTTACGCGCGAGCTGGACAAACTCAAGCCAGGCGATGACGTCGATCTGCGCGTCTACGCCAACGGCCAAACCAAGACCGTGAAGATCAAGACGATCGCGCCGGAAGACTTGTACGAGTCGCGTTTTCCGCGACGCGACGCCGATCGGGCAACGCTCGGCCTCGATCTCGCCGGCACCGGCAGCGCGCGTGATACGCTCGGTGTGTTCGTGATGGGCGTGGAAGATGGAAGCCCAGCGGCCAAAGCCGGCATCGAAGAGGGAAGTCGCATTGCATCGATCAATGGCGTGGACGTCCGCAGTCGCCGATCGAACGATGATGACGACTACGTGTTTCGGACGTCGAACATCAGTCGATTGGAGCGCGAGGTGTCACGCGTCAAACCAGGCGACGACGTCGAGCTCCGCGTTTACTACAACGGCCAATACCGCAACGTGAAGATGAAGGCCGCGCGAATGAGCGATCTGCCTCGCCGCAACCGCTCGATCAGGATCACGGGCGGCGACAGTTACATGGTGCCGCCGTTTCCGGATCGCATCGAGATCGACGGCCGTCAGATCGGCGACGAAGTGCGTCGGGCTTTCGAGACCGCGCGCGTCGCAACCGCGGGTGCGATGCAGGGCGTGGGGCGGGCGATCGGACGCGTCGGGAACCGAGTGGAGTGGTAGCGGTAGCGCGCACGGTGGAACGGTTCCACCGTTCCACCGTTCCAGCGCCGCTCTCAGAACTCCACTTGGGCTCCGAGCTCGACGACTCGATTCGGCGGAATCCCGAAGAATTCGGTCGCCGAGCGAGCGTTGCGAGACATGACGACGAAGATCTTTTTGCGCCAGCGGGCCATGGTCGGCAGCCCAGCGTCGTCGGGGGCGCGGCGCGTGCCAGGGCGGCGTTCGCCGTCGGCGATGATGATTCGCTCGCGACCAAGGTAGAACGTCGTGTCGTTCGGCTTCGCTTTGATTCCGTGCTCGCGAGCTCGTTGGAGAATCTCGGGCACGTTCGGCGATTCCATGAACCCGTAACGAGCCGTCACCCGATAGAACCCGTGCTCGAGCTTGTCGACGCTCACGCGCTCGATGGCTTTGATCTCGGGAACTTCTTCGGTTACGACCGACATCAGAATCACTTGCTCGTGCAAAACTTTGTTGTGCTTGAGATGGTGCAGCAGCACCACCGGCACACCGTTGTTCGATGACGTCATGAATACCGCCGTTCCAGGGACGCGAGGCGGTTTTCGTCGCGCAACGTCGCTCAAGAAGAGATCGAGCGGCAGCGCGCCGGCGTTGAGCGCGTGCGTCAGGAGCGCGCGGCCTTTCTTCCAGGTGCTCATCAGCGTGAACACCGCGATCGCGATGACGATCGGAACCCAGCCGCCGAACGCGATCTTGATGATATTCGCCGCGAACAACGATGCGTCGATCGCAAGGAACACGACGGGGAGGGGCACGATGTGAGCGAGAGACCAGTTCCAGCGCCAGCGCGCCACCACCGCGAACAGTAGCGAGGTGATTGCCATCGTTCCGGTCACGGCAATGCCGTACGCGGCGCCGATCGCTTGCGAGGACTCGAAGAACAGAACGAGAAGGAGACAGCCGACCATCAGCACCTTGTTGATCTCGGGAATGAAGATCTGTCCCGCTTCTTGACGCGACGTGTGGAGGATCGTGACGCGCGGCGAATACCCGAGCTGCACGGCTTGCTGCGTCAGTGAGAACGCGCCCGAGATGAGGGCTTGCGACGCGATGACGGCGGCCATGGTAGCCAACACGACCGACGGGATGAGCAGCGCGCGCGGCACGAGTATGAAGAACGGATTCGACACGGCGGTCGGATCCCGGAGAAGCAGCGCCCCTTGTCCCATGTAGTTGAGCAACAGCGCGGGTAGCACCAAAGCGAACCAGGCGAGACGAATGGGTCGCTTGCCGAAGTGACCCATGTCAGCGTAGAGCGCCTCGGCCCCGGTGACGGCGAGAACAACCGCGCCGAGCGTCAGAAATCCGATGCGCCCGTTGGCGACGAAGAACTGCACGCCGTTCCACGGATTGAGCGCGAGCAGAATACGCGGCTCGCGAGCAATTTCGACGGTCCCGAGCGTCGCGATCGTGAGGAACCACAGCGCCATGATCGGACCGAACGCCGTACCGACGCGACCAGTGCCGAAGCGCTGAGCCATGAACAAGGCAAACAGGATCACGATCGAGAGCGGCACGACCAGCCTCACGAAGGCCGGGGTGACGACATTCAAGCCTTCGACGGCCGACATCACCGAAATGGCCGGCGTAATCATTCCGTCGCCGTAGAGGAGAGCGGCCCCAAACAATCCCAAGCCGATGAGCACCATCCGCCGCTTTGAGTTTGCGCGACGGCGCTCCTGTTGGAGAATGAGTGCCAGGAGCGCCAGGATCCCGCCTTCACCGCGGTTGTCGGCGCGCATGATGAACGCGAGATACTTGATCGCAACCACGAGGACGAGCAGCCACACGATCAGCGACAGAATGCCGTAGACGTTCGCGGTCGTCACGGCGAGGGTGTGCTCCTTCGAAATGAAACACTGTTGCAGCGCGTAGAGCGGACTCGTTCCGATATCGCCATAGACGATTCCCAAGGCTGTGAGCGAGAGAAAGCCGAGTCGCTTGCCGGTGGGGTGGAGTTCGACGTGCTGTCGCTGCGGGACTACCGCGGCGTGGAAACCCGTTCCCGTCGAGCCTGGCGGCGGCGAACCGGACGGCGCGGAGCCAGTGGCCGAAGCGGGGCTGGTCGGGAGGGGCACTACGGAGGGTTGGGCTGAGCCGGTCGCTGGAGGTAAGCCGGTTGGCCCGCCGCCTGTATTTGGCTGCGCCGCCGCAGGCGGAGGTTCGCCCGCCGGCTCGGCGCTATCTGGTGACTCGGCTTTCATGTCAGAACTGCGGGCAATACTCGCCTCAAATGCGTGTGGACCCGGGGCTGACGACTGCACGGGCAATACGCAAAAATGGGTCGCGGAAGAATCCGCGACCCATTGTGAAATCTAGTGGCTCGGTTGGGGTCGTCCAGCGCCCAGGCAGACCCGGCTTTTCGCGTTACGGGGTTTGCTTCGCGGCCGCCTCGATTTCGTCAGCCGCGCGCTGAATAATCTCTCGCAGCTTTGCGAGCGTCTCCTTTTCACGAATGTGTGTCGTTGCCGTCTTGTAGGTGGCGCGAGCGAGCCGCTGGAACGCTTGATTGAGCTCCGTCATCGGGGTGTCGGTAAATCCTTCGACGAAGCGGGCGATGCGGTCGAAGATGTCGTTCACCGTGGTACTATGCTCGGCCAGATGTTTCCGGCCCTCGTCGGTGATCTCGTAGATCTTCTTCCCGCCCTCCTCCGGTACCACACGCGCGTAGCCCAGGTCTTCGAGCATGGTCAGGGTCGGATAGACTGTCCCGGGGCTGGGTGCATAGGAGCCACCGAACCGGCTCTCGAGCTCCTTGATGATCTCGTAGCCGTGGCGTGGCTTCTCCTCAAGCAGACGCAGGATGACGTATTTCAGGTCTCCCTGCTCGAATAGACGAGCGGCACGCCCTCTCCAGCGGCCGTGGCCGCCCTGAGGTCCCCACCCCCCAAAGCCTTCCCAGCGGGCGCGGGCGCGGTGCCCTGAGCAAGTGTCGCCAAGGTCAAAGCCGAAAATGAACGGACTCCACATGTAGCACCTCGTCGATATATCGTTGTGGCCAGTACGATATAACGGAAGATATATCGGCGCAAGAGGCAAAATCAGAATCCGCATGGGGCACGTGCATTGCCTTAAAGACCCATGGAGGCACCGGCCTCCGAACGGCGCATTTCATCACTGGGGGGATGCATGGCGGACGATCTCGATCGCGACGGCCTGGACAACCAGGTCAAAGGTCTCGGCAAGGAAGCCGAAGGCAAGATTCGAAACTCCGTCGGCGGGCTGACCGGCGACACGGGCGACCAGATCCGCGGGAAGGCGGAGGAACTGAAGGGCAAGGCACAGCGCAAGATCGGCGAGGCCGAGTCGGACGCAGACAGCGACGTCTGACGCCATCTGACTCGAAGAACGAAACGCGGCGGCAAGGTATCTCTTGCCGCCGCGTTTCGTTTCTTATGATCGCCGCAACCAATTCGTAATCCACCCGACAGATCCTCTTCACCCGCCAATCAGCGTTTTCTCATCGACCGCTCACTCTCCATTCATAGCGCCGCAATCGGCGCGCAACTTTCGAGTGTTATGCTGGCGTCGAGTGACGACTGCTCGTCCATCACACGACACCGGAGGCATCATGTTGAGAGTGCTTCTCGAATCCCGGGCGCGCCGCCAACGGCGAGCCGGCGGCATGGTGCTCAGCATCGCCGCGCATCTCGCGATCATTGGCGCGGTCACGGCGACGACCGTGCATGCGAGACGTCCGTCGCGCGACCAAATCGTGGCGGTGCGTCTTGCGCCGCCGACACACCCCGCGCCGCCGACGCCCGTCGAGCCTCGAGAACATCGACCCATCGCGCACGAGACATCGCAGCCGGTGAGTGCCATCGTCATCGATCGGATTCCCATCCCGGTCAATATCCCGAACGGACTGCCACCGGTCGACCAGATGTCGAGCCCCATGCCCAACTACGAAACCGCCGGCATCGGGACGCCGACGGGTGGCACGACCGGACCGCGAAGCATCGTCGACGGCGAAGGAGCCTCCGACAACACGGATTGGCGCGGCAGCGATCTCCTCATGCGGATCGTGACATCGGGAACGCCTCGATATCCCGAGCTACTTCGTCAGGCTGGAGTCGATGGCCGCGTGGTCATTCGCTTCGTCGTCGACACGGCGGGCAAGATCGATCTCAATAGCGTGCAGGTGTTGCAATCGACACACGATCTCTTCACACGTTCAGTCCGAGATATCCTGGGTAATTTCCGCTTCAGGCCGGCGGAGTCCAAAGGCGTTCACGTCCGGGCGATGGCGGAGATGCCGTTCGAGTTTCAAATCCGCAAATGAATCACAGCGCGTAAAAAAAACGGAGCCCGAGAGAAACCAACGGGCTCCGCTTTTTTTTGCGATCGACCGTGGTCTACTCGTAGCGCAGCGCGGTGATCGGATCGAGCACGGCGGCGCGGCGGGCGGGCCATACACCGAACGCGACGCCCACGAAGGCCGAGAATGCGAACGCGAGGACGATTGCCGTCGCCGAGATTTGCGTGGACCACCCGGCGGTTTTGCTCATCACGGTTGCACCGCCCGCGCCGAGCCCGATGCCGACCAGGCCACCGAGGATGCACAGCACAACGGCCTCGATGAGAAACTGGAGCAGAATGTTCCAGCGCGTCGCGCCGAGTGCTTTGCGAATGCCGATCTCGCGCGTTCGCTCGGTGACGGAGACGAGCATGATGTTCATGATGCCGATCCCGCCGACGAGAAGCGACACGGCGGCGATCCCTGACAACAGGTACGTCATGACCTCAGTCGTTTCCTGCGCCGTGGAGAGGATGTCGGCCTGGTTGCGAATTTGAAAATCATCCGGTGCGCCTTGGCGCAACTTGTGTTGGCGCCGCAAAACACGCTGAATGTCGGCCATCGCGTCGGGAATCTTGTCCTCGCTCACGGCCAGCGCGCTGATCGACTGCAGGCGATCGGACCCGTTGACGCGGAACCGCGCCGTGTTGATCGGCACGAGAATCTGATCGTCGGGGTTCTGGAACGCGTTCGCTTGACCTTTCGACGCGAGCACGCCGATCACGAGGAATTGGGTGCCGCGAATACGTACATTCTCGCCAATGAGTGCCTCGGGCGCCGTGATTCCCAAGTTGTCGACCACCGCCGATCCGATCACCGCGACGCGCTGGCGTCCTTCGTCATCGGCCGCCGTGAACATCCGTCCGACCTTGAGCTGATACTTGCGGACCTCGAGATAGTTGGGCGTCGTGCCGACGATCGTGGTGCTCGCGTTCTTGTTGCCGAACACGACCTGCTGCTGCGAGCGCATCTCTGGTTGGACGGCGAGGAGGTTCGTGGCCCGCTCGTCGACGGCCTTGGCATCGTCCAGCGTGAGTCGCTGCTGGCCGCCGGCGATCGCGATGCCACCGCCACCGCCGCGCTGCTGGCCGGGATTGACCGTCAGGAGCGTCGTGCCGAGCGCAGAAATGCGGTCCTTGACCGCTTGCTGCGCGCCCGACCCCAATGCCACGACGGCGATCACCGCGCCGACGCCGATCACGATGCCGAGCATCGTGAGCAGCGAACGCAGCTTGTTCGCCCGAAGCGCACCGAGCGCGACACTGATGATTTCTCCAATGAGCATTCTATCAACCCCCGCGGCCGCCACCACCGCGCGGTCCGCCGGCGCCCGGGCCCGGACCCGGCTGCTGCCCGCCAAGCGGGCTGGCGTTCTGACGGAAGCGATCCTGCTGCTGCTGGCGCTGCGCCTGCAACGCGAGCGCTCCGAGCATGACGACGCGCTCTCCTTCCTTCAGCCCGCTGAGCACTTCGGTGTAGTCGAGATTGCCCTGGCCGAGCTGCACGATACGCGGATGGAAGCTGGTCTTCGCGCTATCGCTCGTGAAGACGAGACCGGTGCGAGTGCGGGTCGGGCGCGCGCTCATCTCTGGCGAAGGGGTCAGTGCACCCGGGCGTCCGCCCTGAGTCGCGCCTTGGCGTTGTGAGCCAGCGACACCGGTCGCGGCCGATTGCCCGGCGTTCGCGCCTTGTGCGCGTCGCGCGCAAGCACTCGCGGTGCGAGGGTCGATGCTGAGTTGAGTATAGATGGCACGGAGCTGCTCGTTGATCGCTTGCATTTCCGGGCTGCCGCGGAACCCGCCGCCTTGTTGTCCGCCGCCCTGTGCGCCACCGGCCTGCTCGCCGGGTTGACCACCGCGTCCCGCTCCGAACCCGCCACCACGGCGCCGCTGCGTGCTATCGCCGCCGCGAGTGCGGTTCGCGCCGCCGGTTGAATCGCCGCCGCGGCGATTGCCCCCACCGAAGCCGGCCGGACGAAGCGCCTGCATCTTCGCGCGAAGATCTTCGATCTGCTTCTTCTCCTTCGGATGCGCTTTGAGGACATCGTCGATCTTCTTGCAGTCCGCGTCGGAGACCTGCATACCGAAGCCGCCTTGGCCGAAACCGCCGCCGCCTTGCTGTCCGCCTTGCTGTCCGCCTTGCTGTCCGCCTTGCTGGATCGGGGTCGGCACCACTTCGCCGCCGGCGCTTCCACCCGGACCCGCGCCGCCAGGTCCGGCGCCGGTGCCACCATTTGTGCGACGGCCGCCCCCGGCCCCCCCGGCCCCCCCGGCCCCGCCCGCGCCGCCATTACGGTTACCACCGCCGAAGCCGCCACGGTTTCCACCACCGCCGAAGCCTTGCGCCTTGAGCTCGTTATTAACGCTGTCAGAGCTCAATCCGAGCAACGCGCCCGTCGCGACGGCCTCGCGTGGATTCTTGATCGCATCGTTCGGGATAGCGATCGCGTTGTCGCGCTCGTCGATCAGCACCGACACTTCGCCGTTCATGCCGGGCTTGAGCAGACCTTCTTGGTTCTCGAGGTTCACCAGAACGGGAAACATCGTGACGTTCTGCTGCACCACCGCCTGGGGCTCGATCTTCTCGACCACGCCGCCGAAGCGGCGATCGGGATACGCGTCGACCGTGACGTTCGCCGGTTCGCCCGGATGCACGTTGCCGATGTCCGTCTCGTTGAACAGCGCGCGGATGCGAACCGTCTTCAAGTCCGCCATCTTCACGATCGTCGTGCCGCCGCTCACCGAGCCGGTGGCCGACGCGATGACCGTTCCAACCGAGACGGTTTTGTCGATGATCGTGCCGATCGCCGGCGCGCGCACAGTCGCGTCCTCGAGGCTCTGCTTCGCCAAGTCGAGATTGGCCTTCGCGCTCACGACACCGGATTTCGCGTTCTCATAATCCACCGCGACCTTCTCGAACTCCTGTGGTGTGATGACGCGAGCCTTATACATGTCTTCATTGCGCTTCTTGTCCGACTCCGACACTTGCAGCCGCGCTTCGGCGGCGTCGAGCTGGGCTTTGGCCTGGTCGTAGCGGTTCTGCACGTCGCGCGTATCGATCTGCACGAGCAGATCGCCGGGATTCACATGCGTGCCCGTTTCGACCGGCATCTGCGTGATGACACCAGACGCCTTGGATTTGACTTCGATGATCGTGATCGGTTCGATCACGCCGTTCGCCTGTGCGTCGATGATGATATCGCGGCGCGTGACGACTGCGGTCTGTACCGTCGGCGCCTGCTGTTTCTTTACGCACGCGGCTGCGGCGGCAAGGAGCAAAACTGCTCCGAGGTATCGTCTCACGTGGATCTATCTCCTAAGGGCGGCCAAACCCGGCCGGGCGGGGTCGAGCTAGCTATGAATGGTACGCGCAAAAGGCGGAAAATGCTGAACAGCAAAGGCGAAACCAACAAAGAGCGGGACGAACGAAGACCGGGACTGATCGTTGTCAGTCCCGATCTTCGTTAGTCCCGCTCTTTGTCAGCTACGCTCTTACGGGAGGTCTTTCCCAATGACTGCCTCGATCTGCGCTCTCGCATTGCGATAGTTCAGACGAGCCTGAATCAACGCCTGACGGGCGGTGACGAGGGCGGTTTGCGAGTTGAGCACGTCGAGCAACGTGGACGCGCCGAGGTTGTAGCGCTGCTGCTGTACTCGAAGATCCTCCTCGCTCGCGCGGACGTTCTGCTGCTGCACGCGCATCGCCTCTTCGTTGTTCCGCATCGTCGCGATGTCGGTGATGATGTTCTGCTGCGCGCCGAGGCGCGCATCCTTTATCGATGCCTGCGCGTTTTCGTAGTTGATCTGCGCCGCGGCAATCTGATTCTCGCGCGCGAACCGATTGAAGATCGGATAGTTCAGATTGATGCCGATGCTTCGACTGTACGGGAATGGGTTGCTGTTCAATCCGTAGACGGCCGACGTGCCGTTGCCGGCGTAGTTGAAGTTCGCCGTGATCGTGGGCAGATACGCCGCCTTCGCGGAACGTTGAGCGGCGGAGGCGGCCGTGGCTTGGGCCTCCAGCTGATGAATCGGAGGACCGGCCAGCGCCATCGCCATAATCGCGGCGCTATCGATCGGAGCGACAGGATGATCGACCGTGTCGGCGAGGTCCGCGGTGACGAAGTACGCCGTTCCGACGAGGCGCGTCAGCGCGGCACTCTGCACACGATAGTTATTCTGCGCCGTGAGCAGCGCGAGCTGGGCATTGCCGACTTGCACTACGCTGCGGAGTGAGTCGGAGACGTTCGCGGCGCCCGCCTGCACCTTGGCGATCGACGTCTGCAGCTGCGCCTGCGCCGCCTCGAGCTGCGCGCGGGCCGCGGCCTCGGATTCCTTGGCCGCAAGGATCGAATTGTACGCCAGCTTCACGTTCAACCCGACGCTGAACTCCGTGTTGACCTCGGCCGCTTGCGCCGCGGCAACGTTCGCCTGCTGGTTCCTGATGTCGGCGAACATCTTGCCCGCGTCGAATAGCGTGACACCGGAATTGAGGCCCGTGTTATACCGCCAGGCCGACGTGAACGGCACAATGGTGCCATTCTGTCCTAGCTGGTCGCCGGCCGTCTTGGTCTGGCTCGCGGTGGCGTTGAGCGTCGGAAACATCGCGGCACGAGCCGAGCGTACGCTGTAGTTCGCGCTGCGGACGGTATTCGCCGCGGTGATGTTCGCGACGTTGTTCTCTCGCGCCAGTCGAACGGCGTCGGTGATCGTGATGGGATGAAATGTCGTATCGGTCATCTGCTGCGCGCCAACGACCACCGGCGCCGCAAGCAGAAGAATCAATTTCCTGAACATTGCCTTCTGGGCTCCTTGGCCTGCTCGGCCTGGCGTCGTGCTACCATCTGGTCCAACCTTGCCTTTTGCTCTTTCGTGAATACTGAATCGCGCTGCGCACGGAAATGCGCCTTCATCGCTTTGAGGAGCGAGTCGTGTGGCGCGAGCACGGCCTTCATGGCGCAGTCCTGCACGAAGGCCAGCGAGTCGAGCGTCAAGCGCTGCTGCTGCGTGAGTCCGAGCTCGTCATAGAATCGGGTGCGCGGACCGAACTGCGTCGCGAACCGCTCATGACCGAGATAGCGGTCAGCGGAGAATCCGAGGGCGCCGCCGACGAGCACGGCACCCAGCAAAAACATCAGCGCTTGTTGTTTGGTGCGCTGCATGAAGGCTCCTGGTTGTTACAGCCGAAGAGGTAACGAATGCGCGCCTCCCGATCGTCCTGCAATGCCGGTCGGATCGCGGTCGACACCGGAACAGTGGGCGACGACAGCATGCTGTCGATGGCGATATCGGTCTCCGCCTGACGCGCGCGGAACATGGCGACACCGGCGGCGAGGAGCAGCACCGCAGCCGCGGTGATCGCGGGACGTACCCACCGGTCGAGCTCCGTCCACCAACCCAACTCTACGTCGGCGACTCGCGCCATGATCCGCGCTTCGAGCTCGTTCCAGTAGGCGTCGCCGGTCGGGGCCGCGTACAGCGAGCGGAGCCCGCGCACGACCTCGTCGTCGTCGTTGTTGGAATGCAGCCGAATGTCCGTCATAGATCGCTCCGAACGTCCTTCAATATGCGGCGCAGCGCCGCGCGTGCGTGATGCAGGTCCGATCGAGCCGTGCCCTCGGGAATCCCCAACATCGCGCCAATCTCTCCGTGCGTAAATCCTTCCACGTCGTGCAATACGATCACCGACCGCTGTCGCTCGGTGAGCTTCGTCAACGCCTGATTCAAACGACGACGCAACTCATCCGACTCGCCCGGATCCCGAAACGGCATGGGAACCGTTTCCGGCAGCTCGTCCGCGTCGCGAACTTTCCGCCGCCGCACCAGATCCAACGACGCATTGGCCATGATGCGGAACAGCCACGCGCCAAACGGTTGATCGGGAAGAAAACGGTCCAGCGCCTTGAAGGCATGGAGGAA
>DASYSU010000143.1:0-13191 GCA_036002925.1 Gemmatimonadaceae bacterium
ATCGGCGTCATCGTGCCCACGAATGGGCCCTACGCCCTTCTCGGCAACTCGTTCGTCAAAGCAGTGCAACAGGCGAAGGATGACCTGAAAGGCACGAAGTACCGATATGAGCTGGTCTTCAGCAACCCGGGACCTGACCCGCTCAAGGCGCGCGACGTAATCGAGCGGTTCATTCGCAACGACTCACTCCTGGCCACCCTCGGCGGCATTTCGGTCATTGGCCGCGTCACAAAGCCATACGCGGCAGCTGCGCGGATCCCACATATCTGCGTGTGCACGATCAAATCGATTGGCGACGCAGGCTACAACTTCACGAACATTCCGTCGCCCGAAGCGGAGGGCGTCCGGTGGGTGCGAGAAGCGCAGCGACGCGGCATACGGAGCGTTGCGATGATCACGCAAGACCAGCCAAGCATCAACGGTCACGCGAACGCGCTCAAGGCGGAAGCGGCCCGCGCGTCGCTCCCGATCGTGAGCGAGCAGCGATTCGAGTCATCGATTGTCGACTTCAAAGCGCAGATCGATCGCGCCAAGGCGTCGAAGCCAGACATCTACTACGTCGAGGCGTTCGCGCCCAAGCTCGACGTACTGGCTGGACAGCTCGCCGACATAGGGATCAGGAACATCTCCTCGGTGGTCGCGCCGTCGCTCAGCGATCGCCTGGACCTCTTTGAAGGCGTCTGGTACACCGACAGCAACTTGCACGACCTTGACTTCAAGACGCGGTTCGAGGAGCGGTATCCGGGCACACGCTTCGCGACGCACATGATGCCGTACGCGTACGACTCGTTCCGGATGATCGTCGCGGCGTTCGAGAGCGGCCAAAACCCAGCCGTGTATCTGCGCAATCTCACGACGTTCGATGGAACCGCGGACCGGCTGACCAAGGCGCGGGGAAGCGGGAACTTCGCCTCGACGCCGGCGGTGTGGGAGATCCGGAACGGTCGCCCGACCCTCGTTAAGTAATCGGCGCAAATAAACACTCACCCGAGGACACGACCATGTTCAAGAAAACAGTAGCTCGCCTCATCATCATCGCGCTCATCGCATCGACCGTCGGCGGGACTTGGCTCATTGTGGCCAGGTTCGGATCTCCCTCGGACGGCGTAGAAGCCGGTTTCATTCATTAGCGGCGGACCGGGACTTGTGGCCACAGATCGAGTTCACCCGCATGTCCGGTTCCGCGCCCAAAGAGCGTTTGAGGCAAAACGTCAAATGACTCGTGTCCAAAACAACGCGCAGAGACTTTCTCGCGGACTTGACGCGTTCGGCTGCCGCTGGCGGCCTTGCGCTCCAACTGCCGCTTCTCACGATGCTCGCTGGCTGTGCCCGCGAGACCACGCACTTCGCGCGATTGTCGCCGGCCGAAGCGCGAACTATGCGCGCGTTTGCCGCGCAAATCCTCCCATCTGAACCCGGGTCACCGGGCGCCGACGAGGCCGGCGCAGTCTACTTCGTTGACCGCGCTTTGGGCGAGCCATTCTTCGCTGACGTGGTGCCGGTCGTGCGTGCAGGACTCGCCCAGCTCGATGCACGCGCGACGCACGCCGGGGCGCCGCACGGATTCGCCTCGCTGTCCGCCGCGGACCAGCGCGAGATCATGCAACAGGTCGAGCGTGGACCCTTTTTTGCTGCCGCGCGGACACTCGTGCTCATTGGAACGTTCGCCGATCCGTCGCATGGCGGGAATCGCGACAAAGCGGGAATGCGCATCGTGGGCATGGACCATCGCCCAACGTACGCGACGCCGTATGGTTGGTACGATGCCAAGACCGACGCCGAGCGGGCGACGTTGGCATGATCAACCAGCGCACCTATGCGGAGCGCGACGATGTCGACTTCGTCATCGTGGGATCGGGCGCGGCCGGAGGCGTATTGGCGAAAGAACTCTCCACCGCCGGCTTCGACGTGGTCGTCATGGAGCAGGGGCCGTGGGAGCAACCGGCGCAGTTCACCCACGACGAGCTCGCGGTCGAGCGTGAGCTGGTGATGTTCAACAAGGCGTTCGAGCCGACGCAGACGTTTCGTCGGAGCGCATCCGAGCCGGCGACGCCAAACGGGCACGGCATGCTCTATCGGCGCGCCGTCGGCGGGAGCAGCGTGCACTTCGCCGCAAACTATTGGCGGTTCCGTCCGAGCGACTTCAAAGAATGCTCAATGCTGGGGCCGATCGGCGGCACCGAGCTCGCCGACTGGCCAATCACGTACGAGGAGCTCGAGCCGTACTACACCAAGGTCGATTGGCAGGTTGGCGTCTCGGGCGTTCCAGCGCCCAGCGATCCCGCGCGCTCACGGCCGTACCCGATGCCGCCGCTGCCCAACAAATCTTCGGGGGTGTTGCTCGAGCGCGCGGCAGCCAAGCTTGGCCTCCACGCGCAAGTCTCCCCGATGGCGATCAACTCTCAGCCATACGACGGCCGGTCGGCGTGCGGTGCATGCGGCCGCTGCGCCTACTATGGATGTGAGTTCGGCGCGAAATCATCGTCGCTCGTCTCGATGATTCCCAAAGCGGTCGCCACCGGACGCTGCGAGGTCCGAACGGACGCTACCGTCTCTCGTGTCGAGACGAATGCACACGGCCGCGCTACAGGCGTCTTGTACTGGGACAAGAATGGACGCGAACAACGGCGGGGTGCGCGCGGCGTCATCATCGCTGCGAATGGCGCCGAGACGGCGCGGTTGTTGTTGTTGTCGACGTCGAGCGCGTTTCCGCACGGGCTCGCGAATTCGAGCGGCAACGTCGGCCGCCACATCATGTTCAACGGTTACGCGTACACCACCGGCCGTTTCGAGCATCCACTCAATGAGTACAAGGGAGCCGTCGCCAGCCGAGTCGTCATGGATTTCTACGAGTCGGACTCAACGCGCGGCTTTTACGGCGGCGGAGGCATCGACGCGCGCTTTCCGTACGGACCCATCGCGTTCGCCGTGAACGGATTGCCGGAGGATCTTCCGGCGTGGGGAACCGCCTACAAGCACGCGCTGCGCGACTACTACACGCATTCGATGCGCTTCATGTCGCATCTCACCTCGTTGCCGGTCGCGACGAACACGGTGACGCTCGATCCCGAACATCGTGATCGCTGGGGTCGCCCGGGTTTCTGTCTCACGTATACGGACCATCCGGACGACATGAAGGCGAAGCACTGGTTTCAGCAGCGGACGCAGGAGATGATGGAAGCCGCCGGCGCGACTCGAGTGTGGAATCCGCCAGTGCTTCCAATCGACGGCGGTTTACACCTCCTCGGCACGGCCCGCATGGGCAATGATCCGCGTACCTCGGTGGTGGACCGCTACCACCGTGCGCACGATGTATCGAACCTCTTTGTCTGCGATGGCAGCAGCTTCGTTACCTCGGGGCGCGGCCAACCGACGATGACGATTCAGGCGCTCGCGTTCCGGGCGGCGGAACACATCACGCGTTTCGCGCGGTCGCACGAGCTCTGAGTCGCCACGTCGGCCGGGAGATCTGCCGTCGGGCTTGGTGTGGTCACGCGGTGACGCGAACGCCCAACCCGGCAGTCGATAAGACAGAGCGCTGCCGAGGTCGCGCGCTGTTCTTAGCCGGTGTGAGGGGAGAGAGGTCGTGATGTCTAAGGGCAAATTTCGACGGGACCCGGGTCGTACGCCGCGGTTCTCGATAGCGCGTCAAGCACCGATGATCGTCGCGTCGATCAACGGCGTGCCGGGGCAAGGCTTCGCCGAAGTGGTCGAGGAAAGCGATACGGAGTATCCATATAGAGCCGGGCTGCTCAAGATGGCGCTCGACAACGCCGCTCGAATCCAGGATCTCCTCGACCGAAGCGCGCAGCTTACGTACAGCGGGCCCGTCTTCGCGAACGGAAAATGGTACGCCGAGGCGTTCCCGATACTCGTCACGAAGCTCGTCGCCGACGCGACTCGGTCCGCCACGATTCACATCGCGCAGAGCGAGCTGACCCCGATGGCGCGCGGCAGGACAGTCATCGTCATCGACGAGATCACATCGTTCGAGTAGGGTAGGGTCGGTGGCGGGCTAAGGCGGTGACGATCAACCGCTGAACCGGCTGTACGACGTCAGGTCGAGACGGGGTTGCCCCGGGGATAGATTTCGCTACTCCCGCTCCGTCCGCCTTTCCCTGACGTTCTGCTCGCATGCCTGCGTCACCAACACGTGGCCTGACCGTCGGCCTCGTTCTATCCGCAACATTGTCAGTCGCTTGCGACCGTCCGCAATCGAAGGCGTTTACACCGCCTCCGACTCAGGTGGGCGTCGTCAGCGTTACGCCGACAAGCATTCCTGAGCTCTACGAGTTCGTCGGACAGGTCGAAGCATTCCGCCGGGTGGAGGTTCGGTCGCGGGTGGATGGGATCGTCCTCGACCGACCGTTCACCGAGGGCAGCGTCGTCGGCAAGGGCCAAGTGCTCTACAAGCTCGACCAGGTCAAGTACGACGCCGCGTATCGCAGCGCGCTGGCTCGACTCGACAACGCTAAACGCACGTTGGCGCGCCTGGAGCCACTCATTCCCAAACACGCCGTCGCTCAGCAGGATGTCGACAACGCGCGGTCGGACTTGGAGTCGGCGCAGGCAGCGCTAGACAACGCGAAAAAAGATTTGGACGACACCGTAATCCGCGCTGGAATCTCCGGACAGGTCGGTCGGGCACGACTCGAGCTGGGCGCACGCGTCACGGGGCCGGCGGACCTGCTGACCACGATCGATGAGCTCGACCCGGTCTACGTCACGTTTCATCCGTCGTCGCAGCAGCTGCTGGCATGGCAGCAAGATCCGCGATCGCATGCCTTGCTGCAGCCGGGCGGCAGCGGCGTCGCCGTGCGAGTCGTCCTGCCCGACGGCTCGCTCCTCCCGCGCGTGGGGCACATCAACTTCGTATCGCCGTCGCTCGATTCGGCCAGCGGCACGCAAGAGTTTCGCGCCAAGTTCGACAACGGCGACCGCCGCTTGGTGCCCGGGCAATTCGTTCACGTTCGTCTCGAGGGATTCTCTCGATCGAGCGCGCTGGCCGTTCCGCAGCGGGCGGTGCAACAGGGGCTCGGCCGCCAATTCGTCTACGTCGTCGGAATCGGTGACACGGTCACGGCGCACGACGTGAAGACCGGGTCGTGGAGCGGCAGCTTGTGGCTCATTGATTCCGGTCTCGTCGCCGGAGATCGCGTCGTAGTGGACGGCGTGCAGAAAGTAGCCCCTGGACGCGTGGTGAAGCCGGTGCTCATCGTCGACAGCGCGGCGAAAAAAACGTCGGCCGCTGTTCCGGCGAACGGAGCCGCACGGTGAGCGCGCCGGCTCACGCGCCGCCGACGCTCGATACCTCGCTCGGCGACACGCATCCGGAAGCCAAATACTTTTTCATCCGACGTCCGGTGCTCGCGGCGGTGATCTCGATCGTGATCACGCTGCTCGGCCTGTTCGCGATTCAATTGTTACCGATCGCGCGGTATCCGCAGATCACGCCGCCGGCTGTTCGAATCTCGGCCAACTATCCGGGCGCGTCGTCGGAGGACGCGGCGCAAGCTGTCGCCGCTCCGATCGAGCAGCAGCTCGCCGGCCTGCAAGGAATGCTTTACTACGCGTCGTCAAACTCGAGCGATGGCACGACGAACATCACCGTCACGTTCGACGTGTCGCGCAATCAGGATCTTGCGGCGGTCGACGTGCAGAACGCGGTCAAGCTCGCCGAGCCGCAACTTCCGGAAGCTGTGCGGACGAACGGCATCACGATCCTCAAGGCGAATACCGACATCCTCGCCGCCATTGCGTTGCGCTCGAGCGACCGGCGCTACGATGCGACGTACCTTGCGAATTATCTCAAGCTCAACGTCATCGACGAGATCAAGCGTGTGCCCGGGGTTGGCGACGCGACGCCGTTTCCGGCGCGCGATTTCGCGATGCTGCTTCAGCTCGATCCCGACAAAATGACCCAGCTCGGGATTACGGTGAGCGACGTCGCCGCCGCGGTGCGAGAGCAGAACGCGACGAATCCCGCCGGACGACTCGGCGCCGAGCCGTCGCCGCCGGGGACTCAGCTTACGCTGCCGATCACGACACTCGGCCGCCTTCAGACGCCAAAAGAATTCAACGACATCGTCGTTCGCGCGCGGCCCGACGGTTCCATCGTCCGCGTGTCCGACATCGGCGTCGCGACGCTGGGCGCGCGAAGCTACGATCTCAAGGGACGGCTGAACGGCGTGCCGACCGCGTTCGCGCTGCTTTACACCAGGCCTGGCGCGAATGCGCTGGCGGTGAAGGAGGCGGTGGTGCGTCGTCTGGAAGAGCTGCAGCAAACTTTTCCGCAAGGCATCCATTACGCCGTGCCGTTCGACACGACGCCTTTCGTGAGCGCGTCGATCAAGGAAGTCTCGATCACGCTGCTCGAGGCGATGGTCCTCGTGACGCTCGTGGTGTTTCTCTTCTTGCAGAGTTGGCGCGCGACGCTCATTCCGATGCTCGCGGTGCCGGTGAGTGTCGTCGGCACGTTTCTCGGGTTGCTCGTGTTCGGCATGTCGATCAACGTGCTGACGCTGTTCGGTCTCGTGCTCGCGATCGGCATCGTGGTCGACGATGCGATCGTCGTGATCGAGAATGTCGAGCGCATCATGGCGACGGAAAACTTGCCGCCGAAGGTCGCCGCCGATCACGCCATTCGTCAGGTCGCGAGCGCGCTCGTGGCGATCGTCCTCGTGCTCTGCTCGGTGTTCGTGCCGGTCGCATTTATCGGTGGCGTCACGGGCGCGCTGTTCAAGCAGTTCGCGATGACGATCGTCATCGCCGTTGTGCTGTCGGGAATCGTCGCGCTCACGCTCACACCGGCGCTCTGCGCGCTGCTCCTCAAGGAATCGAACGAGGCGCACACGACGGGCTTCTTCGGATGGTTCAACCGCACCTTCGCGAAGGCGACCCGCGGCTACACGGGCGCGGTGGACTCCGTGCTCGGACGTCCGCCGGCGTGGCTCGGTGTTTTCGCCGTGCTGTTGGTCCTCGCCGGTGTTCTATGGAAGAGGATCCCAACGGCCTTCATCCCGACGGAAGACAAGGGGTACATGGCGATGGCGGTGCAGCTTCCCGATGCGGCGTCGCTCCAACGCACCGAGGGAACGGTCGCCAACATCGAGAAGATCATCCGCACCGAGCCGAGTGCGGTGAACATCGTGGCGCTCGTGGGACTCGATCTGTTGAGCCAGTCGAATTCGACCAATGGCGCGACGGTCTTTCTCAATCTCAAGCCATGGGAGGAGCGGTCCAAGCACGACGCGCTGGATTCGATCGCCGCGCGCGTCAACGGAAAGCTGTTCGCGATGCGCGACGCGACGGCGTTCGGATTCAATCTCCCGGAAGTGCCCGGCCTCGGACTGACGGCCGGCGTCGAGATCAATCTGCAAAACCGCAACGGGCAGGACATCCGCGATTTCGCGCAGCACGTGCAGGAATTCTCTCAAGCGGTCAACCAATTACCGGCGGCCGGGGGACTCAACTCGAGCTTCCGTGCGAGCGTGCCGCAGGTGTTCGTCACGGTCGACCGCACAGCGGCGAAAGCGCGCGGCGTGAACCTCACCGACCTGTTCGCGACGCTCCAAGCATTCCTGTCGTCGCTGTACATCAATGACTTCAACTTGTTCGGCAAGACGTACCGCGTGCAGGCGAACGCCGGCGAGGGATATCGGCAATCGCCAACGGATATCGGTCGACTGTACGTTCGCGGAACGAACAATCAAATGGTGCCCGTGTCCGCTTTGACGACAACGAGCTTTCGCAGTGCGCCGACGGTGATCTCCCGGTTCAACGGCTTCACGTCGGCGCAGTTCACGGGATCGCCCAAGCCGGGGCACAGCACCGGTGAATTGCTGAGCGAGGTCGATCAGCTCATCCAGACGCAATTCGCGTCGGCCGGACTTGGCGTGTCGTACTCCGGCCAATCGTTCCAGGAGCGGGCGTCGAGTGGGGCAGCGGCGCTCGTGTTCGTGCTCGGCCTGATCATGGTGTTTCTGGTGCTTGCGGCGCAGTTCGAGAGTTGGTCCGTGCCGTTCGCGGTGCTGCTCGGCGTGCCGTTCGGTGTGCTTGGCGCGTTGCTCGGGATCTGGCTCAGAGGACAGCCGAACGACATCTACTTTCAGGTCGGGCTCATCACCGTCGTCGGATTGGCCGCGAAGAATGCAATTCTGATCGTCGAGTTCGCGACCCACTTGCGCGGACAAGGGCTCAGCATTCGCGACGCAGCCATCGAAGCGGCACGCGAACGACTGCGACCGATCCTCATGACGTCGTTCGCGTTCATTCTCGGCGTGTTGCCGCTCATGCTGGCGTCGGGCGCGGGAGCGGCGAGCCGACATTCGATCGGCACCGGCGTGTTCGCCGGCATGCTGTTCGCGACGACGATCGGGATCTTCTTCATTCCACTCTTCTTCCGAGTGATTCGTGGCTTGGCTGAACGACGCTCGCGCCGCGCGAGCGCGCCCGTCGTGTTGGCGGAGGAGGTATGACCAGCCGCGCGCGAGCCATGATCCTGGCGCTGGCCGGCGCCGCGTGTACGGCAGGGCCGCGCTACAATCCGGAGACCGTCATCGCTCCGCAGCAGCGAATCGGTTCGCCGCGTCTGAGCGACTCCTCTCGACATTTCTTTGATTCACTGGCGGTCGAGCGTCAGCGCGACAGTATTCGTGTGGTTCCCGGGGCGAGCGCACGCACGACGATCAGCGACGCGTCGGTCAACTCCGTGGCTTGGCTCGACATCATCCGCGATTCGACGTTGGTCCGTCTGGTCGAGACGGCGCTCCGTCAGAATCGCGATCTGCGGATCGCTGTCGCGCGGATCAACGAGTACCGCGCCGAGCTCGGAATCGCGCGGGCGCCATTGGCGCCGAGTGTGACGCTGAACGCCAGCGAGGGGAGCAGTCAAGTCGCGTTCGGCGCGTTTCCGCCGGCGTCCTTTCGCGCGGCGCGTCTCACCGGCGATCTCGCCTGGGAGCTCGACTTCTGGGGCCGCGTTCGGCGCGGCGTCGAGGCAGCGAACGCCGATCTCGGCGCGCAGGAAGCGTCACAGCGCGCGACGACATTGTCGCTCGTGAGCGACGTCGCCTCCGGATATCTGCGGCTGCTGGAGCTCGACCAGGAGCGCACCATCGCCGAGCGGACGCTGAGCTCCCGCAAAGCGACACTGGAAATTGCTCGGCAACGATTTGCTCAAGGGCTGACGTCCGAGCTGGATGTCCATCAGTTCGAGGCGCAGGTGGCGGCGCCGGCGGTGACCCTGGCCCAAGCGCAACGCGCAGTGTCGCAAACGGAACGCAATCTGAATGTGTTGCTTGGCGAAGGCCCGTCGGCGATTCCGCGCGGAGTATCGCTGACCAACGCGGTGGCTGCGCTCGCCGTGCCGGACTCCGTGTCGGTGTCTCTCCTTACGCGACGACCGGACATCGTTCAAGCCGAGCGGACGTACGCGGCGTCGGTGGCCCGGATCGGAGTTGCCGATGCGGCGCGGTGGCCGACGTTCAACGTGGTCGGATCGTACGGAAGCCAGTCTCGAACGCCGAATGATCTGTTCGGATCGCAGACGAAGGTGTATCAGGCGTTGATAGGACTCTCATTCCCGTTGTTCGACAACGCCAAACTGGCGAACACGTCGGCGGCAGCCCGTGCGCGGGCGGAGCAGGCAAGGGCATCGTACGAGGGTGTGGCGCTCAACGCGCTCCGCGAAGCGAACGATGCGTTGGTGGCCGTCCACACGGCGCGCGACGAGGCGCTGGCCGAAGCGACGCAGGCGACCGCGCTACGACAGGCGCTCGATTTGGCGACGATTCGATATCAAGCCGGACTCTCGACGTACCTCGATCTCCTCGACGCGGAACGGAGCTTGTTCAGCGCGGAGTTGGCGATGAGTCAGGCCCAACTTGGCGAACTCACGGCGGCGGTGCAGTTGTACAAAGCCCTCGGCGGTAGTTGGATCACCACGGCGGGTCGGTAGATCTGGCTGTTGCTGACGCTTCGTCTCTGTCTATCGCCAGCCGAGCGCCGGCGCCACGTGCGTAAGGATCGATTCAATCACGTGCGCATTGTATTCCACGCCTAGCGTGTTCGGCACTGTCAGGAGAAGCGTATCAGCTTCGGCGATCGCCTCATCCCCTCGCAGCTCGTCGACCAACACGTCTGGCTCAGCAGCATAGGATCGACCAAACACCGCTCGCATGTTGTCGATGAATCCGATCTGATCGCTGCTTTCATCGCGACCGAAGAACGCGCGGTCGCGATCGTTCATCAACGCGAAGATGGATCGAGACACCGAGACGCGCGGCTCTCGCGTATGCCCCGCATCGGTCCACGCTTTGCGGAAGATGCGAATCTGGCGAGCTTGCTGAACGTGAAACGGCTCGCCCGACTCGTCCTCCTTGAGCGTGGAACTCTGCAGGTTCATCCCGTGTTGGGCGGCCCAGATCGCCGTCGCATTTGAACCCGAGCCCCACCAAATGCGATCGCGCAATCCTTCTGAATGTGGCTCGAGCCGAAGGAGGCCAGGCGGATTCGGAAACATTGGCCTTGGATTCGGTCGCGCGAACCCATCCCCTTTCAGAAGTTCGAGAAATACTTCGGCATGACGCCGGCCCATGTCCGCGTCAGTTCCACCGTCCGGCGGCGCGTAGCCGAAGTGCCGCCACCCTTCGATGACCTGTTCTGGCGAGCCCCGACTGATTCCGAGCTGGAGCCGGCCGTTGCTGATCAGATCGGCCGCGCCCGCGTTCTCGACCATGTAGAATGGATTCTCGTACCGCATGTCGATGACAGCCGTTCCGATCTCGATGCGGCTCGTCCTGGCGCCGACCGCGGCGAGAAGCGGGAAGGGGGATGCGAGCTGCCGAGCAAAGTGATGCACGCGAAAGTACGCCCCGTCCGCGCCGAGTTCCTCTGCCGCCTCAGCAAGCTCGATCGACTGCTGAAGAACATCCTGCGCGGACCGCGCCGCGGATTGACGCGATGCGCTCCAATGGCCGAAGGAGAGAAAGCCGATCTTTTTCATGAGGTGCGTAGCTATTTCGTCCAGATCACGACGGCGCCGCAGGTTGGATCTCCCTCGAAGGCGAGCGGGCGATTTCGCTCCGACGAGTACACCTCGACCGCTTTCACATTGGTCGGCGTGTACGGAGCCTGTGGCGGCGTACCGGGAGTGAGATCGGTCGCTGCACCCATGCGCGGATTCCACTCGAAGCCGTCCACGAAGAACGTCGGTTGACAATACGACGGCGGTATGGTCGTCGATCGCATCGAGACTCTGCCGCACTGCTGATTTCGAGTCCGTCCGCCGCCGCAGGTACCTATCGTCACTCCCGCAGCGTGAATCAGAAAATCCGCGAGGTTGGCGGCGGGACTCTTTTCGAGATCCGAATTCCGAATGCACGTCACCGACGTCGTACGGCATCGTTGCTCGAATCCTTCCCATTTTCCCGCGTCGCGATCGATCCGATACTTCTCTGTCGTCACGACGGGAGCCAGCTCGACATACGGCTCCATGATCTCGGTGATGGACGCGGTGTCGGCGCGAGTCACGATAATTTGCTTTGCTTGATACCCGAGCTTCGCCAGCTCGACGACGGCAGCGCTGCCGCGGAATGTGAGGAAACTCAACGGCGCAGTCCCCGTCGCGCTCGTCGCGACCGCCGTGCCACTGAAGACGTCGCGGACCTGAACGCCTCGCAACGGTGCGCCCGTTCGGGCGTCAAAAATGCCGATGATGCGTCGTGATACGCGTGTGGAGTCCGGCGTTTGGCTCATCAGCGCCGACGAACATGCCGCCATCAGCGTAGCTGATCGTGCCGAGTTCTGAATTGCACACCGAAGCCGCGACAACAAACTTGATGACGTCCGTCGAAGGAGGCTCGTTTCGGCTTGGCCGTAGTGACTCACTCGTGTCGCCCTAAACCGAGAAGGAAAAGACCGGAGAGATGATGAGAAAGCTCATTGCAATTACGCAGCTCAGCGTCGACGGCGTCATGCAGGGGCCGGGCGGACCCGAGGAGGATCCGAGCAACGAGTTCAACAGCGGAGGCTGGGCCAGGCCATACGCGGACGACGCACTGGTTCAGGTCCTTCATCAGACTGTCGCCGGTGAGTTCGACATGCTCTTGGGACGCAAGACCTACGACATCTTCGCCGGTTACTGGCCCAAGCAGAGCGGGCCGGTCACGACGGGGTTCAACAGGGCGACGAAATACGTGGTCACGCGTACTCGGGACAAACTCGACTGGAAGGACTCGCAGCGGATTGTCGGCGATGTCGTCGACCAAGTCAACCGGCTGAAGGCATCCGATGGGCCGGAATTGCACCTGTGGGGTAGCAGCCAATTACTGCAGGCGCTAATTCCCGCCGACCTTGTCGACGAATATCGCATGTGGATCTCTCCAGTGGTACTCGGCAAAGGCAAGCGATTGTTCGAGACGAGCGTCCCGCCTCGTCGTCTTTCCCTCGTCGCAACTGGGCGCACGCCAAGCGGCGTCCTCGTCAACACCTATCGTCCCACCTCTTCGAAGGTTTCGTAACACTATTCCGACTGCAATGCACGCTTCGGATCGAGACGCGACGCGCGCATTGCTGGGATCAAGCTTGCGGCGGCGGCCACGGCCAGCATCGTCGTGATCACGGCGCCGAACACGCGCGGATCCGTCGGCTTTTGGTCGAAGAGCAGCGGGCCGATCCAGCGGACCGCAACGAGGGCAATCACGCTCCCAATCGCGACACCGGCGGCCTCGACGCGCACACCCTGCATCACCACGAGACGCAACACGCGCGATTGCCCCGCACCGAGTGCGAGACGCACACCCAATTCGTGCCTGCGCTCCATCACGTTGTACGCGATCACGCTATAGAGCCCGACCGCCGCGAGGATCAGCGCGAGCGCGCCGAACGCCGTGAACACATTCGCGCCCACGATCCACGATCGCATCTTCGCGTCCACGAAATCACCGAGTCGTACGACGGTGACGTACGAGGTGCCCGGCATTTCCTGCTGGAGACGATGGCGCAGCGGCTCGAGCAGTTGCTTTGCGTTGCGACCGCGCACGAACAGCCCACCATCGTGCGGCTTCCATTGCGCCGCTGACAAGTAATAGTAGTAAAGCTGCGACTCTCGCTCGATCGACTGCGAGTGAATGTCCTCCGCGACGCCTACGACATACGTGCACGGCACCGTGTCCGTCAGACCGACGCGCA
>DASYSU010000144.1:0-3789 GCA_036002925.1 Gemmatimonadaceae bacterium
GCGACAGTTTGGCGGATGTGGACGCCGTGATCCAGCTCGAGCGGCGTGACGGCGTGTACACGCTGTCCGTCGCGCGATTCGGCGACACCCTCGTCACGCAGGATCTCTCGGGTCTGTCGCTGCCGGATACCGTCTACGCCGGTTTGTTCGTCTGCGCGCACAACGACACGGCGTTCGAGCGCGCCGCGTTCACCAACGTCCGCGTCACCGTTCCCGCGAAACCGGATTACGTACCGTATCGCGATTACCTCGGGAGCAACCTCGAGATTCTCGATGTCGCGACGGGGAACGCGACCATCGTCCACCAGTACCGCGGATCATTCCAGGCTCCGAACTGGACCCACGACGGGCGCGCACTCATCTACGCGCAGGAAGGTCTGCTCTATCGCTTCGACCTCTCGGCGCACTCGGCCGAGGCGATCAACACCGGATTCGCGAAGCGGAACAACAACGACCACGTCCTCTCGTTCGACGGCCGCATGCTGGGCATCAGCAACCACGCAGACGAGAACGGCGGTGCGTCGGTGGTCTACACGCTTCCGGCGACAGGCGGCACGCCGCGGCGCGTGACCGCGCGTACGCCATCGTATCTACACGGCTGGTCGCCCGATGGCCGCTGGCTCGTGTACACGGGCCAACGCGACAACGAGTTCGACGTCTACAAGATCTCTGTCGACGGTGGCGAGGAGATTCGCCTTACGTCGACGCCCGGACTCGATGACGGCCCGGAGTTTGCCCCCGACGGAGCATACATCTACTTCAACTCGGCACGCACCGGCAGAATGCAGCTCTGGCGAATGCGTCCGGACGGCAGCGCGCAGCAGCAGATCACGAATGACGGGTTCAACAACTGGTTCCCGCACGTCTCGCCAGACGGCAAGTGGATCGCGTACATTTCATTTCCACCCACGGTGGCGGCGGACGACCACCCGTTCTACAAACACGTGCTGATTCGGTTGATGCCGAGCGACGGCGGACCGTCGCGCGTCATCGCGTACGTTTACGGTGGACAAGGAACAATCAACGTCCCGTCTTGGTCGCCCGACGGGACGCGCCTGGCGTTTGTTAGCAATTCCGTAGTTCCTTAAACAGGTGGTATTCCATGAAATCGCTCCTAACGGGTGCCGCGCTATCCGTCGGGCTCGTGGGACTCGCCGTCGGATGTGCTTCGGGCTCGGCGCATCGCGAGCTCGCCGGCGGTCCGACCGTGACGGCGGAGGACATCGACCACGCCGGTAACCACCCCATCGAGGACATGCTTCAGGCAAAGGCCGCGGGCGTCTTGGTCACGCGCGGCGCGGACGGCGGCATCTCCCTTCGGATTCGGGGCGTCTCATCGTTCATGAGCAACAACGAACCGCTGCTGGTGATCAACGGCGTTCCAATGCGGAGTGGTCCCGGCGGTTCGCTTACCGGCGTGAACCCGTACGACATCGAGTCCATCGAGGTCTTGAAGAACCCTGAGGACATCGGGATCTACGGCATGCGCGGGGCCAACGGCGTCATCCTGATCAAGACGAAGCAGCCCGGAAAGGATTGACGGTTCTAGGAGACCACGAGACTCAGAAGGACCGTAAATCCGAGTCCCGCCACGCCGATGATGGTCTCCGCGACCGTCCACGTCTTCAGCGTGTCGGCGACGGTCATGTTGAAGAACTCCTTGATCAGCCAGAAGCCGGAATCATTCACGTGCGAGAGCACGAGCGATCCCGCGCCCGTCGCAAGCACCAGCAATTCGGGATGAGAGCCCGGCGACGCGACCGCGATTGGCGCGACGATCCCAGCAGCCGTCGTCATCGCGACCGTGGCCGATCCCGTCGCCACGCGGATGAGCGCCGCGATGATCCAGGCCAGGACGAGCGGCGACGCCGCTGATCCACGCGCAACGTCCGCAACGGCGCGACCTACTCCGCTCTGGACGAGGACCTGATTGAAGCCGCCGCCGGCGCCGATCACCAAGAGGATGGTCGCTGTCGGCGCCAGGCAGTCGTTGCAGAATGCTCGGACCTGCTCGGCCGTGAACCGTCCCGCGGGGCCGGCCCGGAGCGACCAGAACGAAATCAGCAACGCCAACAGCAAAGCCACCGTCGGCTGCCCGACGAAATGGAGCGTGGCACGAAAGGGACTTTCCGCGTCGAGCAGGACATCGGCCGCGCTGGCGAGCAGCATCAAGATTACCGGAATCAAGACGGTAAAGACAGAAACGCCGAACCCCGGCGCGTCCGCGACGTTCGCGCTGCCTTGCAGTTGCGCGGCAAGAGGATTCTCTAATGGCAGCGCGATGCGCGGAGCAATCCAGGTCGCGAAGATCGGTCCGGCGAGCGCCGCCGTCGGCAGACCAACGAGCAAGCCGTAGAGAATCGTGCGACCGACGTCGGCGTTGTACGCACCCACCGCGAGCATCGCCGCGGGATGCGGCGGTAGCATCCCGTGCACGACCGACAGGCCTGCCACGAGTGGAATTCCGATCTTGATGAGCGACATCCCCGTTCGTCGCGCGACGGTGAAGACGAGCGGAACGAGGAGGACGAATCCGACCTGGAAGAACACCGGAATGCCGACGATGAAGGCGACGAACATGATCGCCCAGTGCACCCGACGCTCGCCAAACAGCTCGATGAGCGTGATCGCGATGCGCGTCGCCGCGCCCGACTCGGCCATCATCTTTCCCAGCATGGTGCCCAGACCGACGACGATGGCGATGAATCCGAGCACGTTCCCGACGCCGTCCTGGAACGCTTTGACGACAGTCCCGAGTGGCATCCCGGCCACGAGTCCCAATCCCAACGAGACCCCGACCAGCGCGATGAATGGGTGCAGCTTGAACCGCGCGATGAGCAGGATGAGCATGCCCACCGCGCCGAACGCGTACAGCAGCAGTCGAGTTTCCGGAGTCATGTCGATGCGCGAGCGACGAGCGCCGCGACGATCTGTTCCGGCGTTTCGGTGATGTCGCACACCCAAGCGTGTTCCTCGGGCGATGGCTCCTCGAGTGCGGCGAATTGGCTGTCCAGCAACTGAGGCGGCATAAAGTGTCCGTGTCTCCCGGGTAGACGCGCGGCGATCAGCGCGCGTGAGCCTCGCAGAAAAACGAATTGCAGCTCCGGCGCGCCCGACTCATCTCGAAGGATGTCGCGATACGATCGCTTGAGTGCCGAGCACGCGACGACCAGCCCAATGCCAGCCTGTTTGGCGGAGCGAATCCGTTCGGCGAGGGCGTGAAGCCAAGGGAGTCGATCGTCGTCGGAGAGAGGAATGCCCGCGGCCATGCGCGCAACGTTTTCTGGCGGGTGATACTCGTCTCCCTCGACGAAATCGACGCCGAGGGCGCGAGCCAGCGCGGCGCCGATCACACTTTTGCCGGCGCCGGAGACTCCCATCACGATGTAGAGGCCCCTGGTCACACCCATTCAGGACCCTGGTGCAAAGAGGAAGTCCGGAAAGCCGACGCAAGAAGCTGCAGACGCGCGAGTCGCTCCGGAAGAAAGACCGTGTCGAGCGGGACGCCTTGTCCTCATCGTCGAGTCGAGCTAGCCTCAACTGCCAGGCCTCTCACGCGATTCCGCATGCCGACTCACCAAGCGCCATCCACCACCCGGCGCACGCAATACAGCCCGGTTTCCGATCGCCGGCCTTCGGCGCGGTCCGCGGCGCCAACGGCGTACAGCTCCGAGTCCGGCCGCAGCTATCGTCTCGATCGCCTCATCGGAAAAGGTGGATTCGGCGAGGTCTATCTCGCCACGCCGACGTCGGGTCCGGGCATGCCGGCGCAAGTCTGCGTGAAGATCA
>DASYSU010000145.1:0-9024 GCA_036002925.1 Gemmatimonadaceae bacterium
GTGTTGTCAGACGCACCAGCCGGGAAGCTGACCGTCGTGCCGCCCGCGAGCGTCTGCGGGAGGTCGACGCTGGTGATCGTCGGCAACGAGTTATCCTCGAGCACCGTAGCGGTGAACGTGGTCGTGGCAACGTTGTTCGCCAGGTCGGTCGCAATGACCTGGGTCTTGAAGTAGCCCAGCGCGGAGATCGCCGCTGCCGGGACCGCTGACGTGTTGCTCGGGCCAGCCGTCGGCGTGTAGGCCACCGGCGTGCAGAAGCCAGCCGTCGTGCCATCGCGCCAGAAGACCGTCAACGCGTTCGGGCCTGCCTTGGCGGCGGTCCCGTTGAACCGGCCGATGACGCACGGGTCGACGATACCGCTGATCGTGAGGGGCGTAGCACCAACGTAGATACCGCCAGTGAGCGCGGCGTTGGCGTTGGTCGAAACAACCTGGCCTTCGAACCCGCTCAGGTCGACCGTAGCCGGGTTGAGGTCATTGTAGAGACGCGTCTGAGCAACGAGGAGCGATCCCGGGCCACCGTACGTGCCGATGCCCGCGCCGCCGATCGTGCCGACGTCCAACGCGCTCAAGTTGTAGTTGCCAGCGGCGCCGGCAGCCTGGTAGGTGTTCTTGTCCGCTTCGCCTGACGACAGTGCAAGCGTCGGCGCAGTCTTGTCGACGCCGAAACGAGCGCTGGTCGGCGCACTCGCCGCACCACTCGCAACTGCCGAGTACTGCGTGCAACCCACGCCAACCGTGTACGAGGCGACACCGCAGGAGAACGTCGTGTCGGCGTTGCCCAAGCGGTCCGTCGTGATCTGACGGAGGAAGTACGCCGTGTTGGTGTTCGACTCGGCGAGCGAGCTGGGGTTCGTGACGGTGGTGTACGTACCCGTCGAGCTGGTCGCGGTCTGGAAGACGACCGTAACCGAGTCCACACCGCCAAAGTCGCAGTTCCCCGCGCGGGTCACAACCGTACCAACCGGGCAACCAGCGACGCCGCTGAGGAAGTCAGCGCCCTGATAACCAGACGCCGAATCCGACTGGAACTTGAACGAGCCGTTCAAGTAGGCTGCGGTGTTGATGAAGAAGTTACCGACATTCTGCTGCACGTTGCCGGCGAGAATGAGCGTGCCGGACACCGGCTTCTTGGTGTCGAGACGGAACGGATTGACGATGTTGTTCTGCGTGAGCCAGGGCGGCAGCGGGTTGTTCGGGCTCGCGAAGAACGAAGCCGCCGTCGCGATTGGCGTGCCCGCGGCGTTCGCGAAGTTCTGACCCGAGTTGTCCACGACCGTCACGGTCAACGTGTTCTGCGAGTTCGCGTCGGTGATTTGGTCGATGTTCAGCGGATCGCTCGCGGCAGCGAGGATCGCCGGATCGTTGTCATCCTTGAAGGTGACCGACTGGGTGCCGGCGCCAGTGAGGGTCGCCGACTTGCCTTCATACGTGATCGTCTGCGAGACGGCCGTGCGGTTCGGTGTGAAGAACACCGGCGTGGCCGAAACCGTGACGGACTGGCCGTTCCACGCAAGACCCGTCACCGGGTTGAGCGCGTTCTTGCCCGAGGCGATCGTACCGATCACGACGTCCGGGTTGTTGAGGACAGCGACGAGATCCGTGGACTTCGTCGTCTGAGGCGTGCCCGTGCCAGACTGCGTGATCGCCTGCGCCTTGATCGTGCAGTTTCCGTTCTTGAACGCTGGGACGCCGCTCGTCGTATTGAACGTCGCGGTGTTGAAGCTGAGCGTGATCGGCGCCGAAGCCTCTTCCGCCGACGGAGCCAGATTCGAGGACGCCGTCGTCTGCTTGGCAACGATCGTGTCCGTACCGGTATTACCCGGACCGGTGCAGTTCATGATCAGATCGACTTCATTGAGCTTCGCCGAGCCCGGGTCGACGTTCAAGATCACGTCGAGCTGACCAACGATGTTCGCCAGGTTTGCCGGTGCGGACGAGCAGCCGCCAAATCCGCAAATCGTCTGGTTGATCGACGAAACCGTAATGGTCGTCGGCGTGGTCGCGCCGACCGTGACCGTCGCGGCACCCGCCTGCGACTTGTCAGCGTTCGACGTGGCGATGATGCTGGTGGTGCCCGCCGCCTTGGCCGTCACGACGCCCGTCGCGTCGACCGAGGCAACGGCGGAATTCGAGGACGACCAGGTGACGGTTTTGTCCGTGACAGCGGGACCCGCGTTGACCGCGGCAATGAACGTCAGCTTGTCGCCGATGGCCATCGTCGCGTTCGGCGGCGTGACCGTGACGCCGTGGACTTGATTGTCCGCCGCGTTCGTGGTCGGTCCCACGACATTGACCTTGTCGCCGCAAGCCGTGAGGCTGGCGACGCCAAGTAGTCCGATCAAACTAAAACGAAATACGCGTTGCATCTTACCCCCTTGGTAAGTGATGCGGGTGAAAACAGGAACTGCGACTTGTGGTGCGTGTACCTCGAACACCTGCCAACAACTGTGCGAACTCTCTAACACCACGCCATCCAATCGACGACTGCCAGCTACCATGAGGTACCGCAGCACGTTCGAGGGCCGTGGCCATCCCTCGCAATTCACATCGACGCCAATTTGCAAAATGCCGCAAGCGACGGAACATATGGCTCACGGTCAATGGGGTCAAGGACGAAACCCATTGCCGTGTACGATATTATTCGAGTCGTTTCGGAGTATTGAGTTGCTCTGTCATCTGGGCTAACGACCGGCACCGGTCGTCTCGTCACCCGTCCGCGCCTGCAGTCCTGCTGCCCCGCGTCGACATACTGGTAGGTCGGTGCAACGTAGCATCGAAGCGAGAGCCCAACCAGTGAGGGATGTCACGCGATCCCGTGCGACATTTCCTCACACTTCAGCCGTCACGTACCCTGACCCAGACGACCAATTCGCCCAGACCTGGGACACGTAACCGAGAGATGACGCCGGACAGCGCGAGGGCGTAACAGAGGGGTTCGACACCGACCTAACCCCGAACGCTCCCCGAACCTATATTGCCCCGATGGCCGACGTCACTCGTCTCTATCCCGCCCGGCAACGGCTCGTCGAAGCCCCGACTCGGGAATTCGCCTCTGAGCTCAACTCCGAGCAGGCGATGGCGGCCACCCACGGCGAGGGGCCACTCCTCATCATCGCCGGCGCGGGCACCGGAAAGACGCGAACGCTGATCTATCGGGTCGCCCACCTCATCGACCGAGGTGTCGCACCCGAGCGCATCCTCCTTCTCACATTCACCAGGCGCGCCGCCCACGAAATGTTGAGTCGCGCCGAGCGCCTCGTTGGGTCGGCGTCGTCGCGCGTGCAGGGCGGGACGTTTCACGCCACGGGTCACCGGCTCCTCCGACAGTTCGGTCCCGAAGCCGGTCTCCCGCGCGACTTCTCGATCATGGACCAAGGCGACGCCGAAGACCTGATGCAGCTCGCCCGCGCGAACCTGGGGTACGGCCGACAAGAAAAACGATTCCCCAAGAAAGAGTCGCTCCACTACATCTACTCGACACATCTCAACGCCGACCTGCCGGTCGAGGAGATTCTCCAGCAGGAGTTCCCGCACTTCCTCGAGTACACGCGCGACATCGTCCGGATCTTCGCCGAGTACACGAGCCGAAAGAGCGAGCGGAATCTCGTCGACTACGACGACCTGCTGCTGTTTTGGGCGCTCATGCTCGAGGCATCGCCATCGCTTGCCGACCGCATCAGCGGTCTGCACGACCACATCCTGGTCGACGAATACCAGGACACCAACCTGCTCCAGGCGCGAATCCTCCGCGGTACTTGTCGGACGCACCGGAACATCACCGTTGTCGGCGACGACGCGCAGAGCATCTACTCGTTCCGCGGCGCCAATTTCCGGAACATTCTCGATTTTCCCGAGCAGTTCGCCGGCGCCACGATCATTGCTCTCGAGCAGAACTACCGCTCGACACAGCCGATCCTGGACGTCACCAACACGCTGATCTCGCGCGCCCTCGAGCGATTCACCAAAAACCTGTGGACCGAACGCGCGGGCGGTGACCCGCCATGGCTCGTCACCGCGCGCGACGAGCAGCAGCAAACGCGTTTCGTCGTCGACCGCATTCTCGAGCTACACGAAGACGGGATGCCGCTGCGCGAGATCGCGGTGCTCGTCCGCGCCGGCTACATGTCGGCCGATCTCGAGATCGAGCTGACGAATCGGAAGATTCCGTTCGAGAAGTGGGGCGGCATCAAGTTTCTCGAGGCGTCGCACGTCAAAGACGTGCTGGCCTTTCTGCGCGTGCTGGAGAACCCACGCGATGAGGTGAGCTGGTATCGCATTCTGATGTTGATGCCGGGCATCGGCGACGTCACAGCGCGCGCGATGATGGAATCCATGGCCGAGCGGTCGTGGGATCCCGATGCGTTCTCGCATTTCGCTCCGCCTCCTCGCGCCCGAGACGCCCACAAGAACCTCGTCAACCTGCTCCGGCGCTTGCGCGGTTCTCGGACGGAAGACGCGGGCATCGGCGAAGACATTGACGAGATTCGTGCGCTCTACGACTCGATCCTCGCCGAGCGCTACGATCGCGCCGAGCCGCGTCTCGCCGACCTCGATCAGCTCCGGGTGATCGCCGCCGGCTACCCCAATCGCTCGGCGTTTCTCGCCGCGCTCGCGCTCGAGCCGCCACAGAGCACGCAGGACTTGGGAACGGGCTCGGAGTCCGACGATGACGCGCTCGTGATCAGCACTGTCCACAGCGCGAAGGGAAAGGAATGGGACGCCGTATTCGTCATCTGGGCGGTGGACGGATGGTTCCCGTCGTCACGCTCGCTCGAGGACGAGTCCCAGTTAGAGGAAGAGCGCCGCCTCATGTACGTCGCGATGACGCGAGCTCGAAACCATCTCGCGGTCACCTATCCGCTGAACGTGTACGCGACGCGACGAGGATCGGACTACTCGATCGATCAGTTGTCGCGGTTCATCGATCGTGGGCTTCGTGAGAAGATGCAACGTGTCGTGCCGCAAGAAGCCGGAGCGCCCGCGGCGCCGGTTCGGGCGCCGATTGAATCGCCGGCGATTGATTTGAGGGCGTTGCTCAGAGGAAGATTTGGAGCCTGAAAGGCCAGGCTGAAAGAGCGCGACTGACGCAGTGCCGCCCTAATTGCCGCAAATGGTTCTTTGGGCTTCTTCTCCGCCGCCGAAATGATCGTCGCTACGGTGCGGCGTAAATCGCCGGCCTGTTGCACCCACAACTGATCGAACAGATCGAGATCAGTCGTATAGATCCGGTGCGCCAAGAGTGCCGCATTGTCGAGGCGAATGCGCTCGAGCCCGCGCGGACTGATCGTGCGAAGTTGCGGGCCGACCGAGTCGACGAGCTCGCGGCGCGCACGCGAATAGAGAGTGTCTCGCGCCGCAAGTCGAGCGAGTGAGTCGCGAGGATGCATCTTGAACGCCGAGTCGACGCTGTGATAGAGCTTGGCCCAGAAACGCGCGAGGACCTTCTCGTCGGCCCAACGCGCGTCGGCTTGGTCCGCCGCGGCTGGTGAGCCTCGAGCACGGAAGAACCACGCTGATCCCCGTGCACCGACGAAGTTCGCGAACGACTCGTTGAACACGGCTTGGCCCGACGCGTAATACGTGTTGTGTGTCAGCTCGTGGATCACGGTATTGGCCAAATCGAGCGAGTCGGCACCGAGTGAAGTCGACAATAAGGGATCGTTGAACCACCCAAGGGTGCTGAACGCTGGCGACGGCCGGAGATACACGTCGAATCCGTCCCCGTCGAGTTTGCGGGCGGCAGCGCGTGCGGCAGTGAAATCGAAAAATCCTTTGTACGGCACCCGGCCGACAACCGGAAACCACCACGTATAAGAAGCGAGCCGGTCGCGATATGCTCCCGACAAGACCAACACCAAGGTGTCGCGTTCCAGTTGTGAGAATGTCGTGAAGCTCTGCTTCGCGGCGAGACCAATCGAATCAGCGGCAAAGGCGCGCGCGGCCAGTACCAGGCGAAGCTTGGCTGAGACGCTCGGTTTCGTCGCGGAATCGGCGATGATCGCCGTGATCGGGCGTCGATGTGCGAGAATCTTCGCCTCCGCGACGGCCGCGCGCACGAGGTAGTGACCGGTCGGCACGATGAGCAAATACGCGAGCCCACAGCCCACGATCAGGCCCAGCGTCCAACGCGCCACCTTCCATGCAATTCGTTGGTAGTTCGACACTTACAAGGACTTGGGAAGGGCGCGATCTGCTTTGACACCGGTGGGCCGGGGCCACTATGTTCAACAAGATGTCCTTCGTCCATCTTCATTGCCACTCGGAATACTCCCTCCTCGACGGTGCGAACCGGATCGACGGGCTGATCAAACGCGCCCAGGAGTTCGAGCAACCGGCGTTGGCGATCACCGACCACGGCAACCTCCACGCCGCCTGGGAATTCCAGGAAAAAGCGCACAAAGCCAAGATCAAGCCGATCATCGGCATGGAGGCGTACGTCGCGCCCGGTGACCGGCGGACGAAGACGCGCGCCACGCCCGGGTCGAAGCCGTACTACCATTTGATCCTGCTGGCTCGAGACCTGACCGGCTACCGCAACCTGGTCAAGTTGTCGTCGCTCGCATACACCGAAGGCTTCTACTCGAAGCCGCGCGTCGACCGCGAGTTGTTAGCGAAATACAACGAGGGAATCATTGTCTCGTCGGCCTGTCTGGCGGGCGAGGTCGCGCAGCACCTCATGGCCGACGACCTCGGCGCCGCGCGCGCCGCCGCCGCCTGGTACGCCGAGCTATTCAAGGGTCGGTACTATCTCGAGGTGCAGGCGCACGAGTCCGAAGGACAGTCCAAGCTCAACGCGCGCGTGTTCTCGCTCGCCGAGGAGCTCGGCCTGCCGGTGGTCGCCACCAACGATGCGCACTTTCTGCGTGCCGAAGACCACGACGCGCACGACGTGCTCCTCTGCATCGGACTCGGCAAAGATCGCAGCGATGCCGACCGGATGCGCTACGATCGCGGCCTCTATTTCAAGAGCGCGCCGGAGATCGCGAAACATTTCGCCGCGCGTCCGGACGTTCTCGAGAACACGCTAAAGATTGCCGACGAAGTCTCCGTCGAGTTCGGAAAGAAGTATCATGTCCCCGCGTTTCCGCTGCCGACGGGCGTCTCGAGCGAGAACGAGCTGCTGACGACGCTCGCCACGGCGGGGGCGAAGGAGCGCTACGGCGATCCGCTGCCCGACAACGTGCGCGAGCGTCTCGAGTACGAGCTCGACGTCATCACGAAGACGGGATACGCCGGCTATTTCCTGATCGTCTGGGACTTCATCAAGGCGGCCAGAGACCGCGGCATTCCCGTCGGTCCCGGCCGTGGTTCGTCGGCTGGGTCGCTGGTCGCCTACTCCCTGCGCATCACGAACATCAATCCGCTCGAGTACGATCTCTTGTTCGAGCGTTTTCTAAACCCCGAGCGCGTATCGATGCCGGACGTCGACGTCGACTTCTGCTTCGAGCGGCGCGGCGAGGTGATCGAGTACGTTCGGCAGAAGTACGGGAAGGAGTCGGTCTGCCAGATCGTGACGTTCGGAACGATGAAGTCGCGCGCGGCGATCAAGGACGTCGGTCGCACGCTCGGCTTCACGCCCGCCGAAACCGACGCGCTGGCCAAGCTCATTCCGAACCAGCCGAACTTCTCGCTCACGGTGAAAGAAGCGGTCGAACAAATCGGCGATGTGGGCAAGCTGTATCGCACCGACGAGCGCTACCGCCAACTGCTCGACTACGCGATGGCGCTCGAGGGGCTGTCGCGCCACACGGGTGTACACGCGGCCGGCGTCGTGATCGCGCCGGGACCCGTGGACGACTACGTGCCGATCTGCACGCAGTCGTCCAAGGGCGCGGGGTCGGGCGACGACGAGTCGGTGATCGTAAGCCAGTACGACATGAACTGTCTCGAGCATGCGGGCATGCTCAAGATGGATTTCTTGGGGCTGACGACACTCACCGTCATTCACGACGCGCTCGTCTCGATCGAGCAGCGCACGGGGAAGACGCTCGATCTCGACGCCGTACCGCTCGACGACGACAAGGTCTATCAGATGCTGCGTGCCGGCCGAACGACCGGCGTGTTCCAGTTCGAGTCGCCATTGGCGACCGACATTCTGCGCAGCATGCGGTGCGACCGGTTCGGCGATCTCGTCGCATCGAGCGCGCTGATGCGGCCGGGTCCACTCGACGCCGGCATGCATCGCGTCTATCAGCGGCGCAAGCGCGGCGACGAGCCCGTGGTGTACGCGCTCCCGGAGCTGGAGACGATCCTCGAGCCGACGTACGGCGTGATCACCTATCAAGAGCAGGTGATGCGCGTGGCACAGGTGCTCGCCGGCATGACGATCGGTGAAGCGGACGCCGTCCGGAAGGCAGTCGGCAAAAAGGATCCCGAGGCACTGAAGAAGGAGCTCGGCACATTCGTCGAGCGCTCGGTCGCGCGCGGCTACGATCGGAAGATCATCGAGGAGCTGGCGGGGCAGCTCGAAACATTCGGCCGGTACGGCTTCGTCAAGGCGCACTCGGTCGCCTATTCAGTAATCTCATATCAAACAGCCTGGCTCAAAGCACACTATCCTGCCGAGTTCATGGCGGCGATTTTGTCGTCATCGATCGGCGATACGGATAGCGTCGTCAAGTTCATCAACGAAGCCCGCGAAATCGGCATCGACGTGCTGGCGCCCGACGTCAACGAGTCGGGCTACAAGTTCACGGTCATCGGCGAGAAGCGGATTCGCTTCGGGCTGGGCGCGATTCGCAACGTCGGCAAATCGGCCATCGACTCGATCGTCGCGGCGCGCAGCGAGCGGCCGTTCTCGTCCTTCTACGATTTCTGCGACCGCGTCGATCTGCGTCTCTGCAACAAGCGCGTGCTCGAGGCGCTGATCGCGTCGGGCGCGCTCGACAACCTCGGCGGACATCGCGCGCAGTTCTGGGCGGTCCTCGACAGCGCGCTGCAAGAAGCGTCACTCAAGCAGCAAGAAGCGGCCATGGGACAGTTCTCGCTGCTTGGCGGCGACGATAGCACCACGGTCCACGC
>DASYSU010000146.1:0-19331 GCA_036002925.1 Gemmatimonadaceae bacterium
GCCGACAACTGGAGCAGCGTGCAGTTCCAACGCATGCCCAACGTGTCGCTGCTGCCCGGCGAGAAGGATTCGAAGTGGGAAGACTTGATCGCGGCGACCGACAGCGGCATCGCGATCATCGGTGACGGTTCGTTCTCGATCGACCAGCAGCGCTTCAACGCGCAGTTCGGCGGGCAACTGTTCTACGAGATCAAGGGCGGCAAACTTGGCGCACCGCTCAAGGACGTCGCCTACCAGATGCGCACGCCAGACTTCTGGAATGCGATGGACATGATCGGCGGCAAGTCGGGCTACATGATGGGCGCCAGCTTCTTCGACGGCAAAGGACAGCCCGGACAAATCGGTTCGGTGAGCCACGGCTGTGTACCGGCGCGTTTCCGCAACATCAACGTGATCAACACGGGGAGGAAAGCCTAATGCGAATCATGGCTGATCCTCGGGTTCTGACGCGCGAGCAAGCGCAGGCGCTCGTCGAGCGTGTCGTGAAGATGTCGAAGGCGGAAGGCATCCAGGTGAACATCGGCGGCGGATACAACGCCAACATTCGCTTTGCCGACAATCGTATCTCGACGGCCGGTGGCGTGGCGACGGCGAACGTCAACGTGCAGAGCTCGTACGGCGCGAAGCACGCCGTGACGACGACCAACGATCTCTCCGACGCGGGACTCGAGCGTGCCGTGCGGCAATCGGAGGCACTCGCCAAGCTCGCGCCCGATGATCCCGAAGCGATGCCGCTGCTCGGGCCGCAACAATACGAGGAAGTCAAATCGTATTTTGATTCGACGGCGAACTTGGGGCCGGACGGTCGTGCCGAAGCGGCGCGCTCGGCGATCGACCCGTGCAAGGCGGCGGGCGATCTCAAGGCAGCGGGGTTTTTGATTACGGGCATCGGTGCGGGCGCGGTGGGCAACAACAAAGGACTGTTTGCGTATCAGGCGGGAACGACGGCGAATTACACGCTCACCGTGCGCACGGCCGACGGAACGGGATCGGGTTGGGCCGGCGCCGATCATCCCGATTGGTCGCAGCTCGACGTGAAAGCCGTCGCGCAGCATGCGATCGAGAAAGCGCGTCGTTCGAAAGGCGCGGTGGCAATCGAACCGGGGCGATACACGGTGATCCTCGAGCCCCAGGCGGTGGGCGATCTCGTGCAGCTGCTCGCGTTCGCGCTCGACGCACGCTCAGCGGACGAAGGACGGAGTCCCTTCTCGAAGCAGGGCGGCGGTACAAAGGTTGGTGAGAAGATCGTCGACGAGCGCGTGACGTTGTTCTCCGATCCCGCCGATCCGCAGTTGTTGAGCAACGTCTTCGACGGACAGGGACTGCCGGCGCATCGACAGGTCTGGATCGAAAACGGGGTGCTGAAGAAGCTGACCTATTCGCGTTTCTGGGCGCAGAAGAAGAACCAGCAGCCGGACGCCGGTACGAACGCAGTGAAGCTCAATGGCGGCACGCAGTCGACGGAGGAATTGATCGCATCGACGCCGCGCGGGGTGCTCGTGACGCGCCTCTGGTATTTGCGCGGCGTCGATCCGCGCACCGTGCTGTACACAGGACTCACCCGCGACGGCACCTTCCTGATCGAGAACGGAAAGATCACCAAGTCGGTCAAGAACATGCGATTCAACGAGTCGCCACTCTTCATGTTGAACAACCTCGAGGGGCTGGGGCGGCCGGAGCGCGTGGCGGGGACCGAATCGGGCGGCGACGTCGTCATGCCGGCGATCAAGGTTCGCGATTTCAACTTTACCAGCCTCTCGGACGCCGTATGAGCGTGCTGAAGCACGCTGCTACATTGACAGGGTGACCGGCATCCCTCGACGCCGGTTAGGCGTTGTGACAATGCGTCGAGGCATTTCTTGTCGAGTTTTCCCCTGCAACGTCCCGCCCAGGCCGCTGGTCTCGATTCGAGAACAATAAGCCGCGCAAAGCTCGGCGATATCGACGCGTTCACCGCGATCGTGGAAGCATATCACGCGCGCTGCGTTCGGTTCGCGCGCGCCATGCTGCGCAATCCGGACGAGGCGGAGGACATGGTGCAGGAAACGTTCGTGCGGCTCTACCGCGCGCTGCCTCGATATGAAGAACGCCAACGGTTCGAGTCTTGGCTATTCCAAATTCTCGGCAATTGTTGCCGGACGGCGAATACGGCATTCCAGCGTCAATCGTCGCGCACGACGCACGACGACGAAGCGGTCGAGCGAATGGCATCGTCGGACGACCCCGCGGCGCAGTTCGATCACGAGTGGAGCGAGGCGGTCCGGCGGGCGCTCGCCGAGGTCCCTGAATACAACCGCGAGATTTTCCTGTTGCACTATGTCGAAGGATTCTCGTACGAAGAAGTCGAACGTATGACGGGCGTCAAGCAGTCGGCATTGAAGATGCGCGTCAAGCGCGCGAGCGATCAGTTGCGTACGCGTCTCAGTGAGGAACGACGATGACGGACGCCGAACGCGATCCCGTGCTGCGCCGCGCGCTGGAGGAGCTGCGCAGAGTTCCGCCGCCTGACGTCGAGGCCATGCGGCGCGTCGTCGCCGCGGCGGCGGCTGCTCGCGTCACGCCGTTCGACGCCGAGCCGGGCATTTTGAGTCCGCGGCGCGGCCGATCGATTCGGCTCTGGATGGTTGTTGGAGTCGCGGCGGCATCGGCGTTCGTCGGATTCGCGCTACGTGGCGCGTGGACCGCGCGCACACACGTCACTCCGACGTTCGCGTCCTCGACGGTCGCTGATTCGACGAACCCGACGCTGCGTCAAGTCGTAGGAAGCGAGCCCGACGCGCCGCCGATCCCGAAACAATTCGTGTTCAACAGCAGTCGGGCGCATCGAGTGTCCGTGGTGGGCGATTTCAATTCTTGGAATCCGGCCAACGCGCCGATGTCTCGCTCACCCGACGGTGAATTATGGTCGGTGACGATTCCAATCGCTCCGGGGCGGCACATGTACGCCTTTATGGTCGACGACTCGCTCTTCACGCTCGATCCCGGCGCACCGAACGCTCGCGATCCGGATCTCGGCACTAAGGGCTCGATCGTCATCGTGGGTCGGCCGTGATGAGACGCATCGCATTGCTCGTGTGTTCGATCATTGGCTCGGCGCATGTAGCCTGGGCCCAAGATTCACTGCCGCTCGCCAACATCGATCGGGAGATCGCGTCTCGTCTTACGGGCATCGTCGACTCGGCGCGGGCGCGCGGGCTACCGACGGCGCCGATCATCGCGAAGATCTCACAGGGCGTGCTACTGCACGCCACCCCGGATCGGATCGTGACCGCCGCGCAGAGTGTGGCCACGCGCCTCGACGATGCGCGGACCGCCCTTGCTCCGAAGCCGACCGCAGCCGACATCGTTGCCGGCGGTGACGCGCTGAGTGTGACCGGTGTGACGAAGACGGCGCTTGAGGCTGTTCGATCGACGAGTCCCAGCAAACCGGTCGCGGTGCCGCTCGGGTTGTTGGCGCAGCTCGTCGCCAGCGGAGTTCCCGCGACACGCGCCACGAAGATTGTGACGGAGTTGGTCAAGCGTGGAGCCTCGAACGCGCAGCTTGTCGCGTTAGGCAATGATGTCAACTCCGATGTCGGCCACGGTGCGCGCGCGAACGCTTCGCTCGACGTCCGCCTCCGCGGGCTCACCGCCGTCTTGGCGCCGATACCGCAGGCGACAGCGTCTCAGCCAGCGGACATTTCGGCCTCCGGACCAAAGAAGCCGTAGCCGAACCACCGACCATTATCTTGGGGGATGCGCCGAGCCCGGTTCATCCTTTTTTTTCTGTGCGCGCTCGTCGCACGAGCGCCGCTGTTTGCCCAGTGGGATGTGCGGGCGGACGCCGGCGTGTCGCATCTGCGCCAGGCGGGAATCCCCGAGGCGAATGCTCAAACGCTGGGCGCAACACTCGACGCGGCAGGTGAGCGAAGCGTTCTTCGCACGAGCTTTCTTGCGACGCGGGCTGCGTCGGAGAGTTGGACGGGTCAAGGATTGCTCATCGGATCGATCGTCGGGCCGACCGCCGGCGCGGCGCGCTGGCAATTCGACGGCGTGCTGAGCGCGTTCGGTGAAACAAGCGAGCTCCCGACCACAAGCGCCGAGCTCGCGGCGCGCGCGAGGCTCGGCAGTTCGCTGCGCGGCGGAGCGATCGGCGCGGGCATCGGCGCGAACTCGCATGGCACGACGCACAATCCGCTCTACCGTGCGCAGGGCGATGCGTGGTGGTCGATCGACGACGAGCGTTTCGTCGTCAACGTCGCACTGACTCGCACGCGGTCGCTCTTTGTCGCGCCGACCCCGCAGACTACGGCCCCCACATTTTCCTTCCTCGACGCCATAGCGAGCTGGCGTCATGAGGCGAGCGGTCTGTCAATCGGTGCCGGCGCCGGCGTTCGCGGCGAGAGTGGATTGTCTCGCACGAAGACCAACGCGTGGGGAGTGGTCGACGGCGCAGCGTGGCTCACGCCGCAATTCGCGGTTGTGGTGGGCGCCGGTCGCACGCTCGACGACGTGGCCCGCGGCGTTCCGCACGCGGCGTTCGTGAGCGTCGCGCTGCGCATCGCCGCCCAACCGCATCCGACGATCTTCACGCGTCGTTCGACGCGCACCGGCCCGCGAATCAGCGCCGAGCGACTCAGCGACGAACTGCGGCGCATCGACGTGCATGCCGACAGCGCGTCGCGGATCGAGCTCATGGCCGATTTCACGAATTGGTCGCCGGTGACGCTCGAGCGCGTCGGCGACGCGTGGCGTCTCGAGCGGGCGATTCCCGCTGGTGCGCACCGCGTCGCGATTCGTCTCGACGGCGGGCCGTGGATCGTGCCAATCAATCTTCCACGCGTCGAGGACGATCTCGCTGGAATCGTTGGCATCATCACGATCCCCTAAACAGATAGCGGTAGGCGTCAGCCGTTAGCAGATCTAGCTATAGCCACAGCTGCAGCTACAGCAGTAGCCGAGACTGCTGACGGCTGACGTCTCTCGCTGGGCCGTCGCCGCCGGAAGAAATGTCAGCTTGACGCACTGTGGCCCCGGTTTAGCTTCAAACTCGCGCGGCGATTTCCCCGATTTGACGGGCCGCGCGCCGGTGGCGAGCACGCCCCGAGTCTACCCGTCTAAGTCTTGGGTGATTCGGCCCGCGACTGACAAGTCGGGGGCCGTTTTCGTTTCTCACGCACGCTCGTTTGGACCCAACGCCTCAGGCGCGGAGATCACCATGAGCTCGTACACGTTCTCGTCGGAGTCGGTCAGCGAAGGACATCCCGACAAGGTTTGCGATTACATCGCCGACTCGATTCTCGACGCGCACCTCACTGGTGACCCGCATAGCCGCGTCGCGTGCGAGGTGCTCTGCAAGAGCGGACAGGTCGTGCTCGCCGGCGAGATCACCTCGCGAACGAATGTCGACTACGAGGCAGTCGCGCGCGGGGCGATCCGCGAGATCGGGTACACGGACGCGGCCGAGGCGTTCAACGCCGACGGTGTCCGCGTCATACAATTCATCAGCAAACAGTCGGGCGACATCGCAATGGGTGTCGACACGGGCGGCGCGGGCGATCAAGGCATCATGTTTGGTTACGCGACCGACGAGACTCCGGAGCTCATGCCACTGCCGGTGCAGCTCGCGCATCGGTTGTCGCAACGGTTATCGACCGCGCGGAAAGCGGGTGAGCGCATGTGGCTCCGCCCCGACTCCAAGACGCAGGTAAGCGTCCGATATGAGGATCACCAACCCGTTCGCGTCGAGACGGTGCTCGTGTCCACACAGCACACGGCCGATGCCTCGCAGGACGAAATCCGCGACTACGTCGCGAGCTGTCTCTGCCCCGAAGTACTCGGCACCTGGTTTGGTCCGCACGTCGAGATCCTCGTGAATCCCACGGGACAATTCATCGAGGGCGGACCGTCGGCCGACTGCGGCGTGACCGGACGCAAGATCATCGTCGACACTTACGGTGGCATGGGCCGTCATGGCGGCGGCGCGTTCAGCGGCAAAGATCCTTCAAAGGTCGATCGCAGCGGCGCGTACTTCGGTCGCTATGTCGCGCGTCAAGTGGTCACGAAAGGATTCGCCAAGCGCGCCGAAGTGCAGGTCGCCTACGCGATTGGTCGTGCCGAGCCAGTGTCGGTGCGTGTCGACACGTTCGGAAGCGGAGATTGGCGCGCCGCCGAAGACTTCGTCCGCACTTTCGACTATCGTCCTGCCGCAATGATCGACCGACTACAATTGCGGAACCCGATTTATCGGCAGACGACGAACTACGGCCACTTCGGGAAGCCGGGGCTGTCTTGGGAGGTTTAACGGTGGAACCGTTCCGGCTACCAGATCCTCGCTCGCAACGCTTCCGGTCTCACCATCGGGTCGCCGTCTTTGCAGCCCCACGCGGCCTTGAACTCAGGCATGTTGCTGAGCGGACCGTTCACGCGCCACTTGGCCGGCGCATGCGGGTTGGTGTTCACCTGCGCCTTCGCGGCCTCGTCGCGTTGTAACGTGCGCCACACCTGCGCCCAGCCCAAGAAGTAGCGCTGCTCCGGCGTGAAGCCGTCGATGTTGGGCTGACGGCCCTTCGTTTTCATCGCCTTCTCCATCGCGATGTACGCGATCTTGAGACCGCCCAAGTCGCCGATGTTCTCGCCGAGCGTAAGCTTGCCGTTCACGTGCGTCGTCGAGTCGACGATCGTGTAGGCGTTGAACTGGTCGACGACGCGCTGCGCTTGTGCGTTGTATTTGTCGGCGTCGTCCTTGGTCCACCAATCGCGCAGGTTGCCTTGCGCATCGAAGCGGCGGCCCTGGTCGTCGAAGCCGTGTGACATCTCGTGGCCGATCACCGCGCCCATCGCGCCGTAGTTCACGGCGTCGTCAGCATTCGGATCGAAGAACGGCGGCTGCAGAATGCCGGCCGGGAAGACGATCTCATTCCACAACGGATTGTAATACGCGTTGACCTGGTCGGGCGTGATCTGCCAGTCGCTCTTGTCCACGGGCTTGCCGAGCTTGTTCCAGTTCACGGTCGTCGCCCACGACGTGGCGCGATGCAGGTTGCCGTAGTACTCACCGCGCGCGACCTCGAGCTTCGAGTAATCACGCCACTTGTCGGGGTAGCCGATCTTGCGCGTGAAGGCATCGAGTTTGGCAAGCGCCTGCTTCTTGGTCGAGTCGCTCATCCAATCGAGCTGGCCGATTTGATCGTGCAACACCGACACCATGTTGTCGACAATCGCTTTCGCGCGTGCCTTTGCCTCTGGAGTAAATGTCCGCTTGACGTATTCTTGGCCGACCGCTTCACCCAGCGTGTTCATGGTGTTGCTCGTGCACGACTTCCATCGCGGCAGCCGTTCCCGCTGTCCGGTGAAGAGTCTCTGAAACGAAAAACGCTCGTCGGCGAATTGCTTGGGCAGTGCGCTGGCCGACGCGCTGAGCAGCCGCCACCGCAGCAACGTTTTCCAATCGTCGAGCGGAACTGACACGAGCAGGCCGTCCATCGCCTTGAAGAACTCCGGTTGCCCAACGTTGATCTCCGTGGCCTTGGGCGCGCCCTGCGCAGCGAGAAACGATTCCCACTTGATGTGCGGCGTGAGTGAATCGAATTGCGCAATCGTCATGATGTGATAGAGCGCCGTCGGGTTGCGCATCGCGACCCGATCCATCGACGCCTGCGCGAACTTCGTCTCGATGTCGAGCACCGTCTGCGCGTGCGCCTTGGCGTCGGTCGCGTTCTCGCCGTACAACTGGAACATGTTCGCGACGTGCGCGACGAACGCGTCGCGAATCTTCTTCATGCTCGTATCGGCGGAGAGGTAGTAGTTTTTTTCCGGGAGGCTTAGCCCGCCCTGGCCGGCATTCGTGACTAGCCGATTGGAGTTCTTGAGATCCGGACCGGCACCGACGCCAAATGGAGCCAGGCCGTCGGTCTTCTCGAGCTCGGCCAACGCCGCCGGCAACTGGTCGATCGATTTGATCGCGGCGATGCGCGCCGCCGTCGCCTCGATGGGTTTCGTCCCGAGCTTCTCGATGGCGACCGTGTCCATGCACGCGTCGTAGTACGCACCGATCTTGTAGACATTCGAGCCGGGCGCCGCCTTTCCCTCCCGCGCTTCCTTTGCCGACGCTTCGATCACGTCGTGCACAACCGCCTCGTTCTTGTCGTGCAGCTCGAAGAAAGCGCTCCATTCCGGATACGCGGCCGGAATGGTACTGCGCTTGAGCCAACCACCGTTGGCAAACGTGTAAAAATCGGTGCAGGCCGCGCAGGTTGTATCGAGGTTGATGCGATCGAGCGCTTTGCCAGGTTTACCGCTAATGGCGCCTTGCTGGAGCATGGCCGCCTGTTGCGCGGAGAGTGAGCCTGTCGCGCACAGCGAGAGAGCGGCCAGGAAAAGGCGGATAGGGAGGTGTCGCATTTGTAAGGAAGTGGGGGGCCGGGGGATCGTACGTCTAACAGACGCGCGCGCCCGGCGCATCGAAACAGCACAGGCGTCGCTCGCCCATAGGATACGAATGCGACGCGCTTTGGTTCCGCGCGTTCGTGGACGACTCGAACGCGGATCAGCCGTGCTGGCTTGAGTTTACGGGCTCATCCTGTCGCACGGAATCGACCTGCCCGGCGGTCGAAACGTTCTCAGTGCGAAGACTGCGCGCCGGCGTCGTTCGCAGGCCGACCGTCGGAGCATAGACGGTCGGACGCAGCACGTGTTGGAGCTCTTCAGGATCGACGATCGAGATCATAGGGCGATCCTCACCCCCACGCGAACGAGTGTCATGCGCGTCTCGCTTTCGAGCGGTGTGATGCGGATCTGTGAATTTGGAAGGTCCTCGATACTTCCCGGACGCAGATACTGCGCGTGTCCGCCGTTGACGAACTGAACGCCCAGATCCAGCGACGTGTTGACGCCGCTCCGGTTCGTCAGCGGGATGTAGATGCCGCCGCCCGCGACCCACGTGCTCGTCTCGTCATGCTGGTTGGTCGTCCTCAGAGCGTCCGAATCTCCGTCGCTGCCGGCGATGTGACTATCGGTGAAGAAGAACTGACCGCCGAGTCCGGCCGTGATGTAAGGACGCACGGCGCCGGTGGGCCACATGAGTTGCGGGCCGATGCTCAACGGCACGATGTAGTTGCTCGTGACCACCTTGACCTGGATCCGGCCGCCGATGGTCGGGCTGAGCGGAACGCGCATCGACTCTTCACCATAGTCGACCAAGCCGAGGTCGGCACGAAGACTGAGGAACCCGTCGTGATCGAGGCGGAACAGGTACGCCGCGCTCGCTCCGTAGCCGAAGCCGATGTTGTCCTTGAGGCCGCCCAACGGCCTGCTCTGAGTGAACGCAAAACTTCCCGCGCTGCGCCGGGCGAATTCCGACGGTTCGTGACGTCGCTGCGTGCGGCAGACGCAAACGGTGTCCGGCGACGAGTTTTGCGCGACGGCTGGCGCCGCGACGGCGACGAGAAACACCGCGGCACGCCTAATTCGTTGGACCAGCATACGAACCTCATGGGTGGATGGGTGCGTACGATGCCTTCGCACGCGCGAAAGGCAGAGGTCATGCCTCGCATGCTCCGAGGCGTAGCGTCGTGAGCTATCTCGTTGGCATCGCAGCCGCTAGATCGTTTCGACCAGCACCGCGCGTGCAATCGTTCCCTGTTGTGCCGTCGAAATGTGTCGCTCGTTTCGGACGTGATATGTCTCAGGTGTTGGACGTTTACGGTTTCTTTGCGTCGCCCATGACACATGACAGATTGTACATGTCCGCCGGCGTCTTACAATTTTTTCAAATCCTTCCGATTGCCGCCGCCCATGTTTCCGTTCGTGTTGCGACGTGCGCTCGTGCCCATGGTGCTGCTGGCGGCCACCGCGCGCCCGCAGAGCGTCCCCGTCATTCGGCCGCTGACCTACACGCGCGTCGCCCTCGAGAACGGACTGATCGCGTTGGTGAACGAAGACCGTTCGTCGCCGCTCGTCGTGGTCGACGTGTGGTATCACATCGGGTCGAAGGACGACAAGCCGGGACGGCTGGGAACAGCGCACCTGTGCGAGCATCTCTTCAACGAGGGATCTCCGAATCTGGAGCAGTCGGAGCGGACCTTCTACAACTCGATCGGCGGCACGTCGCCACACTACGCGAACACAACGGAAGACATCACGCACTTCTACATCGCGGTGCCAAGCAATCAGCTCGAAACGGTATTGTGGGCCGAGAGCGATCGCATGGCCGCGCCGTTCGCGCGCGCCGATGAACGGCGACTCGCGTCAGTGCGCGAGGTGATCAAGCAGGAGCGAGAGCAAAACGTCGAGAACGTTCTCTTTGGCGTCGCGCGCGAGCTCACGATGAAATCGCTGTTCCCTGTTGGGCACCCCTATCACGCGTCGCCCATGCCCCCAATGGCCGACGTGTATCCCGCCACGCTCGATGACGCCAAGGCTTCGTGCCTTCCGTACTACATCCCCAATAACGCGGTGCTCAGCGTGAGCGGCGACGTCGATCCCGCGGCGGCTCGTGCTCTGATCGAGAAGTATTTCGGCGGCATTCCGCGCGGGAAGGCTCTGCCGCGGAGGGCGGCGGCGCGTGTGACCCTGCCGGCCGAGGCGCGCGTGGTTCTCGAGGACAGCCGCGCGAGTCAGCCGCGTCTGCAGATCGACTGGCCGGTCGTCGGCTTCTCTCATCCGGACCGTCTCGCATTGCGTGCGCTTGCGTCGGCGCTGTCGATCAATCGATTCGGTCGGCTGTCCAAGCTGCTGGTCGCCGATCGGCAGCTCGCGAGCGCGGTGAGCGTCGATTACTACGACTTGGAGAACGCCGGCGTCTTCGAGGTGCTGGTATCGCCGCGCCCCGGAGCATCGATGACGACGATCGAGAATGTGATCGATAGTGTGATGGCGGCGCTGCCGTCGTCGCCACTCACGGCGCGCGAGCTCGCGCGCTTCAACAACTACAATGCGACGGTGGCGGTCGTGTCGATCGAGACGCGATTCGCGCGCGCGGACACGCTCGCGCACGGCGAGATCTTCGCCGGAGATCCGATTGCCTACGCCAAGCAGGTCACCGCGGCTCGAGCGGTGACGCCCGCCGACGTTCAGGCTGCCGTCAAGCGCTATCTCACGACGGGACGACTCGTCATGAGCCTCGTGCCGGCGGGGAAACTCGACTTGGTCTCCAAGCCCAACCTGCCGTTCACGAACGTGACGCCGGCGTCGTCATTGCGCGCCAAGGCGCAACCATGAACCGCCGTCGACTGCGAAACGCCGAAGTCATCGTCACCATGCTCGTCGGCTTTCTGCTCGCGACGACGACCTCGGCGCAGAACATTGACCGCGCCAAGCGGCCATCGATTGCTCCCCAGCCGTCATTCAAGTTTCCAAAGATCGAATCGCAAACACTCGCCAACGGATTGCGGGTGATTGTCGTCGAGGATCACGCGCTTCCGCTGGTCGCGACGCGCATCGTACTTGGCGTCGACTCCACTGCCGATCCGTCGGGCAAAGAAGGGTTGTATTCGGTGACGTTGGGCGCGCTACGCGAAGGCACCACGACGATGACGGCTGAGCAGCTCGCCGAGGCATTTGCCGACGTCGGCACCGCCGTGGCGGCGACTGGCTTCACGACGACCACCCCGGCGTTCGAGCGCGCCTTGGCATTGGCCGGCGATCTGCTGATGCATCCGCTGCTCGACCAGGCAGCGGTCGACCGACGCAAAGAAATCCAAGCGGCGTTGGCGCGCCGCGCCGCGCAGGCACCGAGCGCACTGCCGCGACATCTCTTTTATGCGGAGCTTTACGGGGCCGGCGACGCATGGGTGCGGTCGATGGCGCCCAGCGAAACGAGTATTGGTGCAATCACGCTCGACGACGTGCGTCGCTTCTACGAGCAACACGTTAGACCGGGCACGACGACGATCGTGCTCGCCGGCGATCTCGATGTGGCCGCGGCCGTTCGAGCAGTCACTCGCGTCTTTGGCACATGGCAATCGCGCACGATGTCTCCTTCGCCCGACTCGGCGAGCGCTCAGCAACCCGTGCATCCGACGACGATCTATCTCGCGGACGTGCCTGGAACGCAAGCGTATCTCTACGTCGGAGACGCCGGACCGGCGCGCACGTCGCCCGACGTCCACGCAGTCGAGACGGCGGCGACGATCTCGGGGATCAGAATGCAGCAAGCGCTGCGCGACAAGCGGTCATTCATGTATTCGGGGAACGCGGGAATGATCTGGCGGCGCGTGCCGTCAGCGTCTGCGTATGTCGGATCGACGTCGGTCAACGCCGCAAAGGTCGACAGCGCGCTCGTCGAATGGCTCTCGCTGCTTCGCGGATTGCGCGGCGATCGGCCCGCAACGCCTCAAGAGCTCGACGCCGTGCGACGGAGTCGTGTGGGCGCGCTGCCGGCGCGGATCGACGGTCCCGACTCCGTTGCTGCTCGCGTGGGCGAAATGGTTCGCGATCGGCTCCCGCTCGACTTCTTCGATCGCTACGCGACGGGCATGACGAGTGTGGCGGCGTCCGATGTTGCCGCCGCGGCGTCCAAGTACATCGACGTCGATCATCTGATCATCGTCGTCACCGGCGACCGAGCGACGATCGAGCCCGTGTTGCGCGCGGCGAACATCGCGCCCGTCGTTGTCGTGGACCCGAATGGGAAGCCAATTGACAGGTAACCGTGGTCCGTCGGCTCTCGTCACCACCTGTACCGAAGCGTACATTGAGAGCTTGGCGAGGATGCGCTCGCCCGATCACGTGCCGTACCGGCTGCCCCGATGACCGCTAAACCCAACCTCACGCTCGTCAGCTCACCGCGGACTCTGCCCAGCGATCACGTGGAGCGGAATCCCGGCATGTCGCTCGACTTGGACGTCGTACGCTCGATTCGCGTCAACCGGAGCGCCGTCGAACGGCGCGCGGCGACGATTCCGACTCGTCGCACGGTGAAGAAAGAATGGCAAGCCGCGTGGCTGCTCCGCGCCATCACGTTGATCGATCTCACGACGCTGTCGGGCGATGACACGCCGGGCAACGTGCGTCGGCTGTGCGCCAAAGCTCGCCATCCGCTCCGCGACGACATCGCCGACGCGCTCGGCGTTTCGGATCTCGGGATCAAGGTCGGCGCCGTCTGCGTGTACCACTCGCTGGTCAAGACGGCCGTCGATGCGCTTCAGGGCTCGGGCATTCCAGTCGCCGCGGTGTCGACAGGTTTCCCCGCGGGGTTGAGCCCGATCGAGCAGCGCATCGATGAGATTCATGCCTCGGTCGCGGCCGGCGCCAAGGAGATCGACATCGTCATCACGCGGGCGCACGTCCTGACCGGCAACTACGAGGCGTTGTACGACGAAGTCCGTCGATTCCGCGAGGCTTGTGGCGACGCGCACATGAAGGCGATCCTCGCCACGGGCGAGCTGGCGACGCTCGGGAACGTCGCGCGTGCCAGCATGGTTGCTATGCAGGCGGGCGCTGACTTCATCAAGACGTCGACCGGGAAGGAGGGCGTGAACGCCACGATTCCGTTCGGCGTCGTGATGTGCCGAATGATCCGCGAGTACTTCGAGCAGACCGGGTATGCGGTCGGATTCAAGCCCGCCGGCGGCATCCGCGCCGCCAAGAACGCGCTCGAGTATTTGTACATGATGAAAGAAGAACTCGGTGACCGCTGGCTCCGCCCGGACCTGTTCCGATTCGGGGCGAGTGCGTTGCTGACCGACATCGAACGCCAGCTCGAGCATTTCGTGACCGGCAGGTACTCCGCGGCGTATCGTCAACCGATGCCGTAGGGTTGCTGGTTGCTGGTGACTGGTGCTGGCAACTGAAACCAGCGCTCTCCACCAGCTACCAACTTCCAGTACCAGCAACCAGTACCAGCAACCAGTACCAGCAACCAGTACCAGCAACCAGCCACCAGCACCGCATGTCTTCCGTCGCCGAGATCTTCAACACAATGGAATACGGCCCCGCGCCGGAGAGTGACAAAGAAGTCCTCTCATGGCTCGGGAAGCACGAGCGTGTGTTCGGACACTACATCGGCGGTGGGTGGACGGAGCCCGGGCAGTTGTTCGAGGTGATCAATCCGGCGACGTCGAAGACGATCGCGCGAGTCACCGAAGGGACGAAAGCCGACATCGACGCGGCGGTGGCGGCGGCGCGTGGCGCATTGCCGGAGTGGAAGGCGTTGGCCCCGCACGCGCGGGCGCGTTTCCTGTATGCGCTGGCGCGCGGAGTCCAAAAGCACTCGCGGCTGCTCGCGGTACTTGAGAGCATGGACAACGGAAAGTCGATTCGCGAAACGCGCGACATCGACATCCCGCTGGTGGCGCGGCATTTCTATCATCACGCCGGCTGGGCCCAGCTCCTCGACTCCGAGTTCGCCGGCTACGAGGCGATCGGCGTCGTCGGACAGATCATTCCGTGGAACTTCCCGCTGCTCATGCTGGCGTGGAAGATCGCGCCGGCGTTAGCGGCCGGTAATACGATTATTCTCAAGCCGGCGGAGTTCACGCCGCTCACCGCGCTGTGTTTTGCGGAGATCGCGCACGACGTCGGGATTCCCGCCGGCGTGATCAACATCGTCAACGGGCACGGTGAGACAGGCGCGGCGCTCGTGGAACATCCGGACGTCGACAAGATCGCGTTCACGGGGTCGACGGAAGTCGGACGGATCATTCGGAAAGCGACTGCCGGCTCAGGCAAGAAGCTGAGCCTCGAGCTTGGCGGAAAGAGTCCGTTCGTCGTGTACGACGACGCGGATCTCGACAGCGTCGTCGAGGGTGTCGTCGATGCGATCTGGTTCAACCAGGGTCAGGTGTGCTGCGCGGGGTCGCGACTCCTCGTACAGGAAGGCGTCGCCGAACGATTGGTGGCGAAGCTCCGCGCGCGAATGGAGAAGCTTCGCGTCGGCTCTCCGCTCGACAAGGCAGTAGACATGGGCGCGATTGTAGCGCCGGTGCAGCTGGAGCGCATCAGGGGATTGGTGCAGCAGGGTGTCAGTGAAGGAGCCACGATGTGGCAGCCGTCGTGGGCCTGTCCGACTGAAGGATGCTTCTACCCGCCGACCCTGTTCACCGACGTGCAACCATCCTCGACGATCGCGCAGGTCGAGATCTTCGGTCCCGTTCTCGTGACCATGACCTTCCGCACGCCGGAGGAATCGGTCGCGCTGGCGAATAACACGCCGTATGGATTGGCCGCGAGCATCTGGACCGAGAGCATCAACCTCGCGCTCGACATCGCGCCAAAGATCAAAGCGGGCGTCGTCTGGGTGAACTCGACGAATCTGTTCGACGCAGCGGCCGGATTTGGCGGCTATCGCGAGAGCGGATTTGGTCGCGAGGGCGGGCGAGAGGGGATGTGGGAATATTTGGTTCGCGGGAAAGGCTCGAGGGTTGAGGGCAAAGGGAAGGCGCGCGGCGCTTCGCGCCGCCCTGCTGCATTGACCTCTACATCCATGCCTCAAGACGCCGAAAGCGCACACCGCCCCTCCACCCTCAACCCTTCACCCTCGACCCTGCCTCAAATAGATCGAACCCCCAAGCTGTTTATCGGCGGCAAGCAGGCGCGGCCCGACCAAGGCTACACGCGTCGCATCCTGTCGCCGTCGGGCGTGATGGTCGGTGAATCACCGGAGGGTAACCGTAAGGATATTCGTAATGCCGTCGAAGCCGCGCACAGTGCCGCGAAGGCATGGGGACGAGCGACGGGACACAATCGCGGACAGATTCTCTACTACATCGCGGAGAATCTCTCGGCGCGCGCGGACGAATTCGCAGAGCGCATCGAGGCGATGACGGAATGCGGCGCGAGGCGCGCCAAGCAGGAGGTCCAAGCCTCGGTCGCGCGGTTGTTCACATACGGCGCGTGGGCCGACAAGTATGACGGGGCGGTGCACAGCGTCCCGATTCGCGGCGTAGCCATCGCGATGAACGAGCCGATCGGCGTCATCGGCATCGCGTGCCCCGATGAGTATCCTCTATTGGGAATGATCTCGCTGATCGGACCCGCGATGGCCACGGGTAATACGTCGATCGTGATCCCGTCGCCGTCATTCCCGCTTGCCGCGACCGACTTTTACAGTGTTCTCGAGACGTCCGATGTCCCAGCCGGCGTGATCAACATCGTGACGGGTGACAAGGATACGCTCGCCAAAGTTCTCGCCGAGCATGACGACGTCGAGGCGGTTTGGTACTTTGGTGCTCGGGATGGTGTACGCATGACGGAGCTCGCATCCGCCTCGAACATGAAGCGCACGTGGGCGACCTGGCACGAGCGAGATTGGCTCGACGCCAACGACGGCGAAGGGCGCGAGTTCCTCCGCGCCGCCACGCAGGTCAAGAATATCTGGGTTCCTTACGGCGAGTGAGCACGGCCGCTGGAATTCGTTCCGCCTCTCTTACGCTGCTCTCTCCTGCCGGAAGGCCCCGAATGTCTTCGCGCGTTCTCTTATCGATAGCACTCGTCACCGCGGGGCTCGTCGCCGGCTGCAAAGAGCAGACGCCGATACCGCACACACCAACTCATCTCGTCATCGTCTCGGGTGGAAACCAGTCGGGCGACGTCTCGGCGTCGCTTGCGTTGCCGCTCGTCGTGCAAGTGCTCGACGGCGCCAACCGATCGGTGGCCGGCGTCCCACTGACGTGGACCGTGGCAGGCGGCGGGTCGGTTTCGGCCGCGACCAGCACGACAGACAACGACGGAAAAGCGACGGTCACGTGGACGCTCGCGCCCGCGGCCGGTGTCCAAGTCGTCACCGTGACGAGCACACAGATTACGAGCGCGTCAGTCTCGTTCGTCGCCAACAACGGCGCGGTCATCAGCGGCACGGTCACATCCGCCGGCGGAACGCCGTTCGGCGCCAGCTTCTCGCGCACGCTCGCGCGATCATCGAACTTGGCCCCAACGCGCACGATCGCGCGTCATCCGTCCTCGAGCCGCATCGTCATCGGTTTCAAGAACGATGCGCTCGGGCTCGCGGCCGTCGGATCGTCCAGTTACCGCTCGATGGCGAGCGCGCGCCAAACGAAGGGCGTGCTGCAACAACGAATTGCATCGCTGTCGCGCGCGCACGGATTAAGCAACGCCGAGGTGTCGCCGGCGATGGTCGCGGCGCGCGTCCGTGTCGCCGATACGACACAAATTGACGCGGTGATGGCGGCGCTGCGAGCCGATCCGAATGTCGCTTGGGTCGAGCGCGACGAGATCATCTCGATCCGCGACGGTGCGCCGCACCCGGTTGCGGCGATGCAATTGTCGTCTCTCGAGGCGCGACCCAGCTTCACCTCGAGCATGGCGGCGATCGCCGGTAAAGTGCCGAACGACCCAATATTCTGGGAGCAACTCTGGCCCGCGCAGATGCTGGATTTGCCGCGTGCCTGGGCGATCACGACGGGCAGTCCCAACGTCATCGTCGCCTCGGTCGACATGGGGATTCGCTTCGACCATCAGGACATCGCGGCCAATCTCACCAACGACGGCTACGATTTTGTCTCGCAGATCGGGTTCGGGACAACTGAAACGATCTGCGAGGACGGCTCGACGTTCACGACGATCGAAGGCGACGGCAACGGACCCGACTCCGATCCGACCGATCCCGACGACCTCGAATTCGACGGCAACGGAAATTGCTGGTTCCACAACACGCTCGGCGACCACGGATTGTGGACGGCCGGCATCATCGGCGCCGTGGGGAATGAGGGAACTGGAATGGCCGGCGTGAACTGGACCGTGAAGATCCGTCCGATTCGCGTGCTTGGCGTCACCGGCGACGGGTCCAATTTCGACATCGCTCAAGGTGTACTCTATGCGGCCGGTCTACCGGCGACCGGTGCGGACACTGCGCTCGTGCAGGCGCCGTCTCCTGCCGCGATCATCAGCATGAGTCTTGGCGGCGGTTTCCCGAGCAACACGCTCGGCAACGCCGTGGCCGCGGCATCGGCGGCGGGTTCGCTCATCGTGGCGTCGGCGGGTAACGATGGATTGGACTTTCCCGTTTTTCCGGCCGCCTTCCCGAACGTGATGGCGGTGACATCCGTCGGCATGGACGGCGCGCTAGCCACGTACTCCAATGCCGGCACGTTCATCTCGGTTGCGGCACCGGGCGGCGACTTCCGTCTCGACGACAACGGTGGTGGTGGAGTGGTCGGTCCCGGCTGGAACTTCGAGACGGGCAAACCGACGTTCTTGTTCGGCTACGGGACGTCGGCGTCGGCGCCGTTCGTGTCGGGCATCGCCGCGTTGCTGCTTGCGCAGACTCCGGGTTTGACCGCGGCGCAGTTGCGATCGCGCATCGAGCAGTTTGCAACGCGTCCGGCGGGATTCACTCGCAGCGACGCCTTGGGTTGGGGAATCGTCAACGCGTACAACGCACTCACGCAGCAGAACGGACCAGCGCGCCAGACGTTCGTTCGCCTCGTCGATGCGACGACCGGCGCGGCGGTCAAGTCCGCGAAGGTCGGCGCCGACGGCAGCTTCGCGTTCACTCGACTCGCCACCGGCGCCTACTTCGTGCAAGCGGGCGACGATGAAGCCGGAGACTCGGTGATCGGCATTTCGGGTCGTCGCTTTACGTGGGCCGGCGGCTTCGGCAAGCCAACGGTGTTCAACGTGAATAGCAACTCGCAGGCGGTGGGAATCGCGCTCGGGATTCCGACCGAAGTCGAGCCGAACGACGATATCGCGCACGCGAACATGCTGAGCGTCGGCAGCTATGTCACGGGCTCCATCACGACGCCCGACGTCCGAGACGTGTACAGCGTCACCATTCCAACTGCCGGGACGTATACGTTCGAGACGTCGGGTCTTGTCGGCTCGTGCGGGCTTGGAATCGAGCTCGACACGTTCCTCACGTTGTCGAGCGCCGCCGGAGCGAACATCAGCTCGAACAACGACTTCATTTCACCGACCGGACGTTTCTGCTCGCGCATTCAAGCATCGCTCGCGCCGGGGATCTTCTACATCACGGTCACTGGCACGGGCTCGAGCGGCCTCGCGTCGCACGGACGCTATCGACTCGAGGTTCGGGCGGGGAGCTGACGGTGGAACGGTGGAGCGGAGGAACGGTGGAACGGAAACGCCTTGGGCGTTCCACCGTTCAGCGAGCGCCAGCGAGCGTCCGTTCCACCGTTCCACGGTTCATGCCCTTGGCTTTCCCTCGAGATACTTCTCGAGCCAGCTCTGAACCTCGCCCCACCACAGGCGCTGATTCTGCGGCTTCCCGATCCAATGCCCCTCGTCCGGAAACACGACGAGCCGGCTCGGAACGTTCATGCGCTGCAGCGCGGTGAACATCGATAAGTCTTCCGTATACGGAACTCGATAATCGAGCTCGCCGCCGGTGACGAGCGTGGGCGTCTTGAAATTCTTGACGTAGAGATGCGGCG
>DASYSU010000147.1:0-4214 GCA_036002925.1 Gemmatimonadaceae bacterium
CGGTCGGGACTTCTTACTCCGGCGCTCGCCGTCGAGTCGGGCACGTACGAGAATGCGACAGCGTCCGCGCTGATCGATCACTTTGCCGAATCGCCCGCCTTTCAGCGGCGCATCGATGAGGCGCTGACTCGACGCGTGAAAGCGTGGGCGCGATCGCGCGAAGGGGAGATCCTCGGACCACCGCGCATTTCACTCGTGCATGGCGACTTCAACGCCGCCAATATTCTCGTCCGGGAACAGCTCGGCCGTTGGAACGTGGCGGCGATCCTCGACTGGGAATTCGCGTTCGCCGGATCCCCGTTGTGCGACGTCGGCAACATGCTGCGCTACGAGCGCGCCGATCGTCCACGCTTCGAGCCGCATTTCTCGCGCGGCTGCATCGATGGCGGATTGGAGTTGGCGGAGGATTGGCGGGAGCAGGCGCGGCTCGCCGATCTGCCTGCGCTGTGCGAGCTGCTCTCGCGCGACGCGATTCCCGATGCCGTTGTCGACGAGCTTCGCGAAATGATCGCGGACACCACTGACGCCTATCTACGAGGTTGAATCCGGCACGACGAACAACTTGGGATCGACGTCGGCCGGCTGAACGTTGGTGATCTGCGTCTGTTGCACGACGTGCAGCGTATCGACTGTCGGATCGTTGCCGACGTAGCCCTGGAATCCGACGATGTCATGAATCCCTGAAAGCGTCGTATGCGTCGTCACCTTGATCGGCGTCCCCTCAATCTGAGCGCGGACCGCACGCAGCTTGAGTGCATACTCGATCAGCGGGCCGTCGGTCGATTGATCGGCGACGATCAGTGGCTCGAATGGATTGGGAATTGGCGTCGGCAGCTGTGCTGTCCAGATCTCGGTCACGGCATGCGCGGGGAATGTTGCGTCGCCCCAAACGACGCGATAGTCGGTCGTCACGCGATAGTGTTGTGTCGGGCGTCCGTCGATCGCATCGCCGGCGCCGAGCTTCTCGAGCATGAAGCCGACGTCGAGCAGCTCGAGCTGGTCGAGGAAGCCTTGACCTACTCCGCCGCGTCCGCGACGTCCACCGCCGCGCGCGGCGCCGCCACCACCCGGCGGGCCACCGCCGCCTCGACCACCGAACCCACCGCGACCGGCCGCACGACCGCCGCCGCCCGCGTCACCGCCTCGAGCGCCGCCGCCAAATCCTCCGCGACCTCCACCCATCACTCGGCCGAGTGCGATGACGGCTGGTCCGCCGAACATGTCGTTGGCTGAGGTGTATCGCTGCTCCTTCACATGCTCGATGAAGGCCTTGCCCGAGTCGCCGGCAATGACGTAGTCGTCGGTCGTGAGGCCCTGCGGCGTGGGCGTGAAGGCGAGAAACTCGATCCGCGATCGATTGTTGAGTGCAATGCCACGACCGCGCATGACTTCGTCGTCCTGGCCGCGCGGCGTCGCTCCGGCGTACACCTGCGTCGATGAGGAGATTCTGAACGAAACGCCGGGCGCGAGAGCGACCGGCGTCATTGCCGCGACGCTACCGATGAGACCGGCGATGCTTGCCAAGATTACAGCAGGCCGTGACTTGGAACGTCGAAATCGTATGGAGCTCGAGACCACATGCTCTCCGAATGCGTTGTTGATCCACTCTAAGGTTATACGCCAGGCGGCAGGTGAACGTTCATCGTTCCGCCGCCGCATGCAGCGCCTCGAGTAGTTGCCTCGACCGGCCAGACGCGACATTATTGCCCACCCCGGAGCGTCGCGGCTCGGGTACGTGATCCGCTTCCTCCACGCTCCTCCGTCCACGACATGCCCGATCGGTCCGAGGGCGCTGGGTCTCGCAAGCCAGCCGCCAAGAAATCCGCCAAGCGAGCATCGTTCGACCCGCGCGTGCTCGATCGCACGGTCATCGCCCGGCCGCTCATGGAGGAGCTGAAGGAGAAGGGCGACGATGCGCTCGTCGATATCGTCATCGACCTCAATCTCAATTTTCCTGGCGGCCGCGATCGTGCGCGGGAGCGCGTGCGCGATCTCGCAGCTGCCGCGATAGCTACGAGCGGTCGCCGCCGTCGCGGCGCGGGGGTCGACGAGCGCAAGACGCAGTTGAGCGACCAGTACGTGTTCGCACGTCTGCCGGGCCGCGCGATCCGAGCGATGGTGCGGCTCGATGCGGAGTCGGTTGGCGGCGCGTCGTCGGCGCCAAATCGCGTGATCTTCCGCATCTGGCCCGACTTCGAGATCCGCGCGCTGCTCACGCGTTCCGTGAGCACCGTGAAGGCCGATGCGGCGTTGACGTCGTTCGCTGCCGGCGGGAGCAGAGTCGTCTGGGCGGTGCTCGACTCGGGCGTGCAGGGCGACCACCCGCACTTTCGCAAGCACAACACGCTCGAGCTCGAGGCGCCGTTACGCCATCGAGACTTCACCGTCGGCCCGGACGGCGTCGAGAGCCCGTTGGTCGACGAGTTCGGGCATGGGACGCACGTTGCCGGCATCATCGCCGGTGAGTTGGATGCGAAGGACCTCGCCGCGAAAGTAAGGGATTCCGTCAGCGCGGTGTCGCGACACCAGGACGCGTCGGGACAAGTCGTGCATGAAGTCGTGCCGCTCACACACATCCGCGGCGTCGCGCCCGAATGCACGATCATCAGCGTCAAGGTGCTCGACAAGGAAGGGAAGGGACAAGTCAGCAATCTCATCACGGCGCTCGAGGAGATCGATCGGATCAACGGCTACGGAAAAGATCTCAAGATCCACGGCGTAAATTTGAGCGTCGGGTACGACTTCGATCCCGAGTGGTTCGCGTGCGGACAGAGTCCGTTGTGCAACGTGGTCGATCGGGTGTCGCGCTCGGGAGTGGTCGTCGTGGTCGCTGCGGGGAATACCGGCTACGGGTACCAGGACACCGTCGCGCGCGGATCAGTCGCGGCCGGACTGCCGCTGAGCATCAACGATCCCGGAAACGCAGATCGCGCGATCACCGTGGGATCGACGCACCGCGACATGCCGCACGTGTACGGCGTGTCGTACTTCTCATCGAAGGGCCCGACAGGCGACGGACGTCCGAAGCCGGACCTTGTCGCTCCGGGAGAGAAAATCGTCTCATGCGGCGCCGGCTCGACGCTGGCCGGCGCTCGTGCCGCGACGAACAGCGACGCGCTCTACGTCGAGGACAGTGGAACGAGCATGGCGGCCCCGCACGTGTCGGGCGCCATCGCCGCATTTCTTTCTATCCGTCGCGAATTCATCGGCCAGGCCGACGAAGTGAAGCGCATCTTCTTGGCGTCGGCGACCGATCTCCGGCGCGAGCGCTACTTCCAAGGCGCCGGCTTGGTCGATGTCATGCGCGCGATTCAATCGGTGTAGCCTCCATGCCATCACCAACGAAAGTCGGATCGTTCAGCTATCTCCCCGTCGAGTTCACAAAAGACGGCGACGTGGCCAAACAAAAGCAGGTCGATGCGGTTCTCAAGTTGCTCGGCCAACCGGCGCAGCCGAACGGCATCACGGATCTCTTCGTCATTTCTCACGGATGGAACAACGACATCCCCGAGGCCGAAGATCTCTACGCGAAGATCTTCTCCACCATCGACGGCGTCTTGGCGAAGAGCAATCCGGCATGCGCCAACGTGCGCGCGCGCCGCGCCGCGGTCATGGGAGTCCTCTGGCCATCAAAGAAGTTCGATGAAGCGTCGCTCATCGCCGGTGGCGCCGCGTCGATGGGTGCAAAGAGCAACGCTGACCTCACGAAGTCCATCGATCTACTCACCAGCTTTGTCGCCTCACCCGACGCGACGAAGTCGCTCAAGCGCGCGGCCGCGCTCGTCCCCACGCTGACCAACTCGCTCGATGCGCGCGACGAGTTCGTACGCATCGTGCGGGCCTTCATGCCGCACGACGTGAACAGTGAGGAGCCGGTGATTCCGGACGACCTCTTCACGCTCGACGGTGACCAACTCCTACAACGACTCAGCCGTCCAGCGCACGGTACGACCGGTGGCGGCGGCGGAGGCGGTGCAGCCGGACTCGGCGACTGGATCGGGAAGGCGATCGATGGCGCGAAGAACTTGGTCAATCTCGTCACCTACTATCAGATGAAGAACCGCGCCGGCGTGGTCGGCGAAAAGGGTGTCTACGACGTGTTGCAACAAGTCCGAATCGCACGACCGGCGGACGGCAGCAACGCGCTCCGTCTCCATCTGATCGGCCACAGTTTTGGTTGCCGTCTCGTCACCGCCGCGACGGCCGGTCCCGCG
>DASYSU010000148.1:0-24119 GCA_036002925.1 Gemmatimonadaceae bacterium
TGGACAAGATGAAGGCACGCGGAGCGACGCTGGTCGACGTCGCGATCCCGGGACTCGACAGCGTGTCGAGCCGCGCGAGCGTGATCAACTTCGAGTTCAAGTACGATCTTATCGACTATCTCGCCAAGATCCCTAATGCACCGGTGAAGTCCCTCGGTGAAGCACTGGACAATGGCTTGTATGACGTCGCGCTCGATCAACGGCTGCACGCGCGCGAGACGAATGGCACGCGTGACAACGAGCTGTATCGCGCCGCGATCGCCCGCCGCCCGGTCGCGCGCAACATGCTCCTCGCATTCCTCGACTCCGCCAAGCTCGACGCAATCGTCTATCCGACCGTGCGTCGCGAAGCCGCGTACATCGGCGAGCCGCAGCGCGGCGAGAATTGTCAGCTCAGTGCCATCACCGGGTTGCCGGCGCTCAGTATGCCGGCAGGATTCACGACCGACGGCCTCCCGATCGGCATGGAATTCCTCGGCCGACCGCTCTCCGATGCGCGACTCGTCTCGTTCGCGTACGACTATGAACAGGCGACCCATCCGCGACGACCGCCGAGCACGACACCACCGCTCGTCGGCGGCCACGCACCGAAGCCGGTGGCGTTTACCGCGACCGCGCATGGCGGCTCGGTCAATGCCGTTGGAACGTTCACATTCGATCCGACTCGGCGCTCGCTCGATTACTCGGTGCATGTGGCAGGGACTTCCGGCGGCCGCATTTACAGCATCAGCATCGATCGGATCACTGATGCGAAGAAAGGGCCCGTCATTCGCGTGCTCGGTAGGCCAGGTCTCGCGGACGCGACCGGTCATCTGACGCTTGCGCATGCCGAACGTCGCGATCTCCTCGACGGCAAGCTAGCCCTGGTCGTGTACACCATCGACCAGCCGCGCGGGACGATCAAGGCTTCGCTTACACCTCCCCAATCCGCGCGCTAAACGCTATCGTTGGCCATTCATCAGCCGTCACAATAGAGGGTATCAATCGTGCGCCGCATCGCCTACGCGTTCTTCGCCGTCGTCCTTTCAATCACCAGTGTCCACGCTCAAACGCAGGCCGGCGCTCCCAGCGATCCGAAGGTCAAAAAGGCGCTCACGGTCGACGACTATACGAAATGGAAGAGCATCAACAGCTCGTCCATCTCCGGCGACGGAAAATGGGTGACGTACGTCCTCGCTCTCATGAACACGACGCCGCCGGAATCGAAGCCGGTCATGCATCTGATACGGCTCGACACGAACCAGGACGTCGAAGTCGCCCAAGCCACGAACCCCGCGTTCTCGAACGACTCGAAGTGGGTCGCCTACCAGATTGATCCGGCGAATGCCGGCGGTCGGGGTGGTCGTGGGCGAGGAGGAGCGGGCGCGGCACCGGCCCCAGGCGCCACGACCCCAACTGCTCAGCCGAATGCGCAGCCGCGGCGCGTCGAGTTGAGAAATCTCTCAACGGGCGCCGTGCAAGCGTGGCAGGACGTCGCATCCTTCACCTTCTCGGCCAGCTCGAATTACATCGTATTGCGGCGTCGGGCCGCAAATGCGGCGCCGGGGACAGCCGGTCGAGGTGCAGGTGGTGGCGGCGCACCGGGTGGAGCGCCTGCCGGACCGCAAGGAGCGCCGGCGCCCGAGCCGACCGGTCCGCGCGGCTCGGACGTCATCCTCCACGATCTCGTCACCGGCCACGACCAGTTTCTCGGCTCCGTCGCCGACATCGCATTCAACAAAGCCGGCGATCTGCTCGCCTATGACGTCGACGCGATGCCGCGCGATGGCAATGGTCTGTTCGTGCTCGATCTCCAGAGCGGTCGTGTGGTCCCGATCGACAACGACGCCAAGGTCTACAATCGCTTGCAGTGGAGTGATGCCGGCACCGGGCTCGCCGTGCTCAAAGGCGTCGACGTCGAGAAAATGCGCGAGCGCGATAACACGCTGCTCGTCTACGCGAACATTCGTCAGATGATCGGCTCGGCCGAGGCCGCGCCCGCGAAACTCGATAAGACCGCGAATGGATTTCCGAAAGGCTTCGTGATCAGTGACCGTGCGCCGCTCGATTGGAGCGGCGACGGCAAGCGCGTCTTCTTCGGCATCAAGGAGCAAGTCGCGGCGCCGGACACGGCGCGGCGCAAGAGCACCGATGAAGTGGCCGACGTCGACGTGTGGAACACCAAGGACGAGCGTCTACAGTCGGTGCAGATGACGCGAGCCGATCAGGACCGGAACTTCACGTACCGAGAGTCGTTCGACGTCGGGCCGGCGAAGTTCGTGAAGCTCGCAGACAGCACGATGCGAGACGTCGCGATCAGCCAGGACGGGCGCTGGGCGGTTGGACAAGATGCCCGCGCCTACATCTCCGATTACAAGCGTCCCGCCGCCGACATCTATCGCGTGAACACGTCGACTGGTGAGCGAACGCTCATCGCGAAGGGGCAGCTCACCGGCCAACATATTCTCGGCATCTCGCCCGACGGAAAAGAGTTCGTCTTCTGGAAGGACAACAAATTCCAGGCGTACGATCTCGACGCCAACACGACGAAGCCGCTTGGCACCGCGAGCAGCGTGAGCTTCGTCGACGCGGATTACGATCATCCCGGGCCGAAGCCGTCGTACGGTATCGACGGTTACACCACCGACGGCAAGGGTTTGGTCGCGCGGCACAAGTACGATCTGTATTACGTGCCGTTCGACGGCGGCGCGGTGGTGAACCTCACCAAGGGCGTCGGCTCGAAGAACGACGTTCACTATCGCTATGTACAGATCGAGCCCGACACGACGGCACCGACTCCGTCGCCCGCTCCGGGCGGGTTCGGCGGCGGACGCGGAGGAGCGGCGCGCGAGACAAAGATCGATCTCACGAAGCCGATGGTGCTGTCCACCTATGGCGAATGGACCAAGAAGTCCGGCTTCTCGCAGCTCTTGCCGAATGGCGAGATGAAGGAGATCACGTTCGAGGACGCCGCATTTGCCGGCCTGACACGGGCGGCGAAGGCCGATGTCTTCTTGCTTCGTCGCGAGACGTTCGTCGAGTACCCGGATCTACGCGTCGCCATGGGTCTCGATTTCAAGAACACGAAAAAAATCAGCGACGCAAATCCACAGCAGGCCGAGTACTTATGGGGCCATCGCCAGCTCGTGGATTTCAAGGACAAGGACGGCCACCGGCTTCAGGCTCTGCTGACGTTCCCGGACGACTACAAGCCCGGCGAGCAGCGTCCGATGCTCGTCAACTTCTACGAGAAGAACTCGCAAAATCTGCATCGCTACTCGGCGCCGAGCTATCTCACCGGCATGGGCTCGTCGCCGATGCAGGCGGTGAGCGACGGTTACATCACGCTGGTGCCCGACATCTACTATCACACGGGCTCCAGCCATTCTGATCAGCTCAACTCCGTCGAAGCCGCGGTGAGAAAAGTGATCGCGATGGGTGTCGTCGATCCCAAGAAGATCGGAATCAATGGACACTCGTACGGCGGCGAAGGCGCCGCGTTCATCGGCACACGTTCCCGCCTGTTCGCCGCCGTGGGCGTCGGCGCCGGCGTGACGGACTTGTATCAGGACTTCAGCCAGAACTGGGGCTGGGCCTATCAGGTCCCTGGTGGCAGCGGCGCGAACGGCAACGACTACTACCTCTATGGTCAGGGCCGTTGGGGTTTCTCGCCGTGGGAAAAGCCCGATGTCTACATGCAGGAGTCGGCACTGACGCACGTGCCCGAGGTGACGGCGCCGTTCCTGATCATGCACGGCACCGCCGATCCGACGGTCGCGTTCCAGAATGGCCTTGGTTTCTACAACGCGCTCCGTTACAACGGCAAGAATGCGGTGCTATTGGCGTATCCCGGCGAGGGACACGGCTTGCGAGGGATGGCGAATCGGAAGGATCTGACGATTCGCTATTTCCAGTTCTTTGATCACTACCTCAGGGGCGCACCCGCCCCGAAGTGGATGACGGACGGCGTTCCATATCTGCAGAAGAACGCTATCGAGGCGGCGGGGACAGTGGTTCCTTAGCGGGTGCGCGGAGAGAAACCATCTTTGTACCGTGCTCCCGTGACGTCGACCTGGCACAGCCTGGTACGTCGGAGCGGTGCGTGACCGAAGTCGACATGCGAAAACTCGAAACGACGCCCAGTAAGACATCCGACGTGCTGACTCGCGGTCGCGAGGCGTTCAGTCGCCGGGCCTGGCGAGAAGCGTTCGACGATTTGTCGGCGGCGGATCAGACGGCACCGTTGGCTGCCGAAGACGTCGAGCGTTTGGCCACGGCCGCCACGCTCGTTGGCCGCGACGATGGCCCCGATTTCTGGGCCCGTGCCCACCAGGAGTTTCTCAGCCGAGGCGATATCGACCGTGCGGCGCGCTGCGCATTTTGGGTCGCGTTTCTCTTAATGACTGTGGGCAAATCGGCACGAGGAAGCGGTTGGATCTCTCGTGGTCGCCGATTGCTCGAAGACGGGCAAGCGTCGGGTGCCGTTCAAGGCTTGTTGCTCATTCCACTCGCGCTCCAACGCGTGATCGAAGGCGACGGCGAAGGCGCATACGCCGCGTTCGCGGAAGCCAGCCAAATTGCCGATCGACACCACGACCGCGACCTCGCCGCGCTCTCACGCCACGGACTCGGCAGGGCGCTGATCTATCTGGGCAAGATCGCGGACGGTGTCATGTTGCTCGACGAGTCCATGGTCGCGGTCACGGCCGATGAAGTTTCACCGATCATCGTCGGCGGTGTGTATTGCAGCGTCATCGCGGCCTGCCGTGAAATCTTCGATCTGCGCCGCGCGCAAGAATGGACGGCCGCCCTTGATGAATGGTGCGCCGTGCAGCCCGATGCAGTGCAACACCGCGGCTACTGCTGTGTTCATCGCTCCGAGATGATGCAATTGCACGGTGCGTGGCTCGACGCCATGCACGAGGCACAACAAGCATCGCAGCACCTTGCCGCTCCACGTACTCAATCCGCCGCGGCTGAAGCGCTCTACCAGCAAGCCGAGTTGCATCGCTTGCGTGGGGATGTCGCGAACGCCGAAGACATGTATCGTCAGGCCGGCCAGCTCGGTCGCAAGCCGTATCCGGGGTTGGCGCAACTGCGCTTGGCACAAGGACAAATCGACACTGCGGCCACGGCGATTCGACACGCGCTCGAGGAATTCTCCGGCCACATGCGAACGCGAGCGCTGCCGGCCTACGTCGAGATCATGCTCGCGGCGGGCGACGTTCCAGCCGCGCGCGCGGGCGCCGAGGAGTTGACCACGATTGCTGCCAAGCTCGAAGCGCCGTTCGTCGATGCGCTCGCGGCGCACGCCATGGGTTCCGTTCTTCTCGCCGAGCACGATGCGCGCGCCGCGCTCGCGGCGCTTCGTCGGGCGTCGACATTGTGGCGCGAGCTCGATGCACCGTACGAAGCGTCACGAGCTCGCGTGCTCGTCGCCGCCGCCTGTCGAGCGCTCGGAGATGAAGACGGCGCTGACATGGAGCTCGACGCGGCGCGGCAGGCCTTCACGCGACTCGGCGCCGGTCCCGAGCTCACGCGGCTCGACGATGCGATGCGACAACAGGCATCAAGACCGACGGGCGGGCTGAGTGCGCGCGAAGCGCAAGTGCTTCGGCTTGTGGCAACGGGAAAGACCAATCGCGCCATTGCCGGCGAGCTCCGCATCAGCGACAAGACCGTGGCTCGACACATCAGCAATATCTTCGTCAAGCTGAATGTGTCGACGAGAGCGGCGGCGACGGCGTACGCGTTCCAGCACGAGCTCCGATAACGCGCTCCGGTGGGACGCCGACTACATAGAACTACCCATCGTATCGACATCCTCCGCTGGACAGTTCGCCCGATGCGGCCCGATTTGGCCGAGCATAGAATGCGCGAACAGGCCACGCATCTGCGCGAAGGCCTCCACGCAGTCGAACTGTCAAAGGAGTTGGAGTATGAGTGGGATGAGAGAGCCGGAGCGTGTTGAGACGATCGTCATCGGCGGCGGCCAGGCAGGTCTGTCGGTTGGATACCATCTGGCGCGTCGTGGCCAGCAGTTCTTGATCATCGAGGCGAACGACCGCGTCGGCGATTCGTGGCGCAAGCGATGGGATTCACTTCGACTATTCACACCGGCACGGTTCGATGGGCTCGCCGGAATGCCGTTCCCGGCGCCGGCCCATTCGTTTCCAACGAAGGACGAGATGGCCGACTACCTCGAATCGTATGCGGCGAAATTCAAGCTGCCGGTGCGCACGGGCGTGAAGGTCGATCGGCTATCGAAGCGTGGAGACAAGTTCGTCGTGACCGCCGGCCACCTTCAGTTCGAGGCGAAGAATGTCGTGGTCGCCATGGCGAACTTCCAAAGCCCTCGTCAGCCATCGTTCGCCGGGGAGCTGGATCCGGCGATCGTCCAGCTGCATTCGAGCGAGTATCGAAATCCGTCGCAGCTTCGAGACGGTGGCGTGCTCATCGCGGGCGCTGGGAACTCCGGAGCCGAGATCGCCGCCGAGGTCGTGCGCTCCCACGCGACGTTGATGTCGGGGCGAACCACCGGTCAGGTTCCGTTCCGAAACAACAGCATAGCGGCGCGCCTCGTGTTGCTTCCGTTACTCTTGCGTGTCGTTTTCCATCGCATCCTCACGATCAAGACACCGCTGGGCCGCAAAGCACGTCCGAAGGCGTTGGCCCGCGGCGCGCCGTTGATCCGCGTCAAAGACGTCGATCTCCGGAAAGCCGGGGTACAGCGTGTGGCACGCGTCGTTGGCGTTCGGAACGGCCTTCCATTGCTTGAAGACGAGCAGACACTCGACGTCGCCAATGTGATTTGGTGTACGGGCTTCCATCCCGGCTTCTCGTGGATCGATCTTCCGATCTTCACTGAATCCGGCGGGCCGGCGCATGACGGCGGCGTCGTCGCCAGCGAGCCGGGACTGTATTTCGTCGGGCTGCACTTTCTGTACGCGTTCTCGTCGGCGATGATTCAGGGCGTGAGCCGAGATGCCGAGCGCATTGCGGCGACGATTGCGACGAAGGGGCGCGACCTCCGGGTTGCTTGACGACACAAACACGACGACGCTCGATCGCCCTCGTTGTTCTCTCCGCCGGACTAGCTAGTGGGCTAGTTCGCGGAGCACGTCGGCAGTGGCAGTAGTGGCGACGGAACCGGAATTGGTTTCAAACTGTTCTTGGTCAACGTCGCGTTCAACGCAACAAGGTCCTGCGACGTGAGCGTCTTCCAAGTCGCCAGCGCGGCCCTGAGGTCCGCGCACGCCGCCGCATACGTTCGAAGCTGCGGCTCGGTCGGCGCCATGTCGCCCGCGTCGAGAGTGGTGAGCTGACGATCCATCGCGCCGTTGACCGCGGCGAAGTTTGGCGCCGGCGGAGGACCCGGAGGGCCGCCACGTCCGCCGCCACCCCCACCACCGCCACGACCGCCACCTGCACGACCGCCAACCGAGGACAACTTTGCGTCGAGCGCCGAGGCCGCACCGGCTACGTCGGCCGGAGGACTGGCGCGCAGCAACTCGGCGATCGCGGCACGCGCCGCGACCACTTGGGTGTACCCGTCCCACGCCTCCTTCGCGCCATCATAGACCTTTAATTGCAAGGTTTGTTGCGCGCGCAGTTCGGCCAGTGTTGCCGGAGAACGCGGATCGTTCTTCACCGTGACAGTCTGCGTGTATGACTTACCGTTCACGGTGAGCTTGAGTGTGTAGACGCCGGGCAAGGCGAGCGGACCTTCGGGCGACGCGGGCGTCTCGCCAAAGTTCGCGTTGATCTCATAGCTGTGGGTGAATGCCGGCGGATTGTCGTATCGTAGATCCCAGTTGATGCGATTCGTACCGACCTCTATCGGCAGTGACTGCGGCTTCGCGAGCCAATAGTCGGGGACCGCGGGCGGCGGCTCGTTCAACGGCGGAATTGGCGCGCTCGACAAGTGACGAACCATCTTGCCGCTCGCATCGAGGACGTCGAGCGTGATGTCGCCACTCGGCTTGGCCGAGAGGTGATAGTAGATGATCGCGCCTACAGGCGGGTTGAGTGCGTGCGGCACTTCAGGCGGGAACGGCGTATCGCCATTCACATTCCGGCGTACACGAATCGCGTCGCCGGGCTTGAACAGATGCGCCGGCTCCGAGGCGATCGCGGAGGTCATCTGACGAAGCGGAGAGAAATCGTCGAGAATCCAGAAGCCGCGCCCGTACGTGCCGACCACGAGATCGTTGTCCTTGATCACCATGTCGCGGTATGAGGTGTTCGGCAAGTTGAGCATGAGCGATTGCCAACTATCGCCGTCGTCGAACGAGACGTAGACCGAGCTCTCGGTGCCCGCGAAGAGCAAACCGGCTCGCTTCGTGTCGGCGCGAATGACGCGAGCGAAGCTTCCGCTCGGCTGATCGGTGCGGAGACCGTTGACGATCTTCGTCCAGGTCTTGCCGTAATCGTGCGTGCGATAGACGTACGGCGTGTAGTCGCCTGTCGTGTGATAGTCGATGGCCACATAGGCCGTTGCCGCGTCGTGGTGCGACGACTCGATCGTCGAGATGTCCGCACGCGTCGGATTCGGCAGATCAGGAACCGTCACATCTTGCCATGTTGCTCCGTGGTCCTTCGTCAGCTTGATCAATCCGTTGTTCGTGCCGACCCAGATCACGCCGGGCGCGACGCTCGATGCTGAAAACGACTCGATTGATCCGCACGGCGGAGTCGTGGTTGGTTGGGCGCTGCCACCACACCCGATGGCCGCGGCGCTTCTCGGCGGAGGCGTCACGCCCTTCGGGTAACCGAGATCCGGGCTCAGCTTCTTCCAATGCATGCCGCCGTCGGTGGTCGACAATAGATATTGAAATCCGACCAGGAGCTCGTGCGGATCCGTCGGCGACCATGCCATCGGTTGATTGCCGACTTTGCGCAGCGCCAAGCTCGTGTCCATGTTCGGACTAATGTTGATCCACTGCCCGCTTGGGTACGTGATCTTCACGATGCCCGCGGCTGGACCGCCGGCGTACACGATCTTGGGATTGAGCGGATCGGCCACGATGTAGCCGAACTCGTAGCCCGGCGTCGGCAACCAGTCGAGCGGGGTGATGGCGCCCAGGTCGCCGCGGCTACGCGTCGCGATCGAGCCCGCGTCCTGCTGCGTTGCGTACACCCAATACGGATACGAATTGTCGACCGAGATGTGATATGCTTGCACCGTGGACTGGTTGTACCATGGGCTCCACGTCTTCCCCCCATCGAGCGAGACCGTCGCACCTTGGTCGACGCCGAGGAACATGCGTTGACCATCGGTCGGGTCGATCCACATTTGTTGCGGGTCGTCGCCGCCGGGCGCGCCCTTGAACGCAGCGAACGTGTTTCCCCCGTCGGTCGACTTGTAGCTCGACGTCGCCAACGTATAGACGACGTCCGGATTCTTGGGATCGACGTACACTCCCGACGTGTAGTTCCCCTGGCCGTTGGCGATGCGACGATCGTTGGCGGCCATTTGTCGCCACGTCACGCCGCCGTCGTCGGAGCGATAGAGACCGAACGTGCCGATCAAAAACATTCGCTGGCCGTTCGTGTTCATCGCCACCGCGGCGCATGTGCGTCCCACAAGGGGCGGAAGGCCGCCGCCGGTGATCTCCTTCCACGTCAGCCCTTCATCAGTAGACTTGTATAGCGCCGTTCCACTCGGCCCCGCCTGCGGGCCGCCGAATCCTCCACCACCGCGCCCTGCGTTGGGCGGCGTATAGTGCCGCACCGTCGTGAGCAACATCACGTTGGGATGATCGTACGCCGCCGCGATGTTCTGAATTCCCGTTTGGTTGTCGATATAGAGCGTCTTCGTCCACGTCTTTCCACCATCCGTGCTGCGAAATAGTCCGCGCGATTCGGATTGTTTGTGGATGTCCCCCTGACCAGCAATCATCACCAGATTCGGATCATGCGGGTCGACGAAGATCGACGGAATCTGTCTCGTCTCGTCGAGACCCAAGTGCTGCCAGGTCTTTCCAGCGTCCGTCGATTTGTAGACGCCATTCCCCTCGTTGATGCCTCCGCCGGTGACAAGATCGCCCGTTCCGGCGTAAATCACGTTCGGATCCGAGGGCGCCACCGCGACCGAACCAATCGATGAGACTTCTTTGACGTCGTCGAACACCGGAAACCATGTGATACCGGCGCTTGTCGTCTTCCATACACCGCCGAGGGGGAGTCCGGCGTAAAAGATGCCGGGCTGACCGACGGCGCCGCTGACGGCGGAGATGCGACCACCGCGAAACGGCCCGATGTTTCGCCAGACCAACCCTGTCACCATGCTCGGGTCGAGCGGCGGCGCGGCGCCGATGGTAAGAACGATCGCCATCGATAGCGAGACTCCAGATCTCCAGCGCGAGCTCGTCAGCCGTACATTCATGGCAGGCTACCTGCGGTCGGGTTGCTCAAATTGAATCGAGTCTCGTGCAGTCGGTAAGGCCGAACGTTGACGTTTGCCGAATCTCTCCGTGACGCCCCCGAACGCGCTCGCCCCATGCTAGTTCTCACATCCAGAACGCCCACTGTCCGGTCTCGATCACGAACAACGACAACATCAGATTCGTTACCGCATGCGCGAGGATAAGATCGCCGAGTGATCGCGTGCGGCGCATCCACCAGTTGTAGATGATCCCGGTCAGGAGCCCGACCTCCCAGAACGGACCATGCTCCGCCGCAAACAGGAGCGCCGTCGCCCAGAAAGCGAGCGGGGTGTACTGCCCAAGCGGAACACGCTCGAAGCGCGAGCTCTGAATCCACCGAGGCAACCAGCCCCGCCAAAACAGTTCCTCGAGGATCGGGACGAGCAGCGCAGCGCGAGTCGTCCGCAGCACGAGCATGAGCGGCGTGAGACTCGAGGGCGGAATCGACGTTGTGACGTGACCTGTGATCGAGTTCTGAAAAAGCCAGAACCCGCGCCAGCCGGGAAATAAATTGTCGGGCGCGATCCACAGCGCGCAGACGAGAACTCCCAACGCGACGCTCGCCGGCCAATGCGGAGCGCGACGCGGCAGTACACGACGAGAAAAGCCGACGATCGCTGCGACGAGCACCGCGTCGCGCAATAATTCCTTCGCCGGATTGGTGAGCGGGAGAAGCCTGTCCACCGCGAGCCACGCCATGAAGACGACAAACGGCCCCACCCACGCCAGCGTACCTGCCCCCAGGGGCGTCTCGTTGTTCGTTTCGGTCATGGCCAGGCAGTATAGCGCCGTGACGAATGAAGCGGCGTGATCTCGACGGCCATCCGGTTCGCGGCTATGATCAGCCGTGCCCGGAACTTCGATGCGCCGCGGCTTAAACGGCGTCCTGCTTCTCGTTCTCGCCGCGGGCTGTCGCCAGGCGCCTGCTTCGCCACACCCGCTCGATCCGCTGACCGCATCCGAGATTCGCGACGCGCAGTCCGTACTCGACGCGCGCGGACTTCTGGCCGATGGCATGCGTGTCATGCTGCTCGATCTCCATGAGCCGCCGAAAGCCGACGTGCTCGCGGGACGCGCCACACGGCGTGAAGCGTTCGCCGTGCTTTACGACGCAACACACAATGCGACGCGTGAAGTGGTCATCGACGTCGGCGCGCGCACCCTGCGCAGCTCTCGCGTCGTGGCGGGCGTGGAGCCGAGCCTCGACGGAGTGGACGCGGCGATCACCGAGACACTGGTTCGCGCGAGTGAGCCATGGCATGCCGCGCTCGCCCGCCGCGGTATTGCCAAGCCGTCGGACGTTGCCGTTTTTGCCTGGCCGACCGGTCAGTTCGGGAACGAAGACCCATCGCGCGGACGGTTCGTACGCGCCGTCGCGTATGCGCGCGCCGCAAATCACAACGAGATGGCACGTCCAATCGAGGGGCTCGTGGCCCTCGTCGATCTGACCTCGCGTCGAGTGATCCAGGTCGACGACCAAGGACTGGTGCCGATTCCCGACGCCGGCGGTGAGCGCGACGCGTGGCGTCCGCTCGCTCCACCAACGACGCCGGAACCGCCGGCGCTTCCGTGGTCGACCATTCCGCGGGCGGTTGCGGCACCGCGAGTGGACGGACACGCCGTGAGCTGGCGACGATGGCGATTGCACGTTGCCCTCCGACCGCGCGAGGGACTCGTGCTCTACGGCGTTGGCTTCGACGACGGCACCAAGCTGCGTAGCGTGATGTATCGCGCGTCGCTTTCCGAGATGGCCGTTCCGTACGGCGATCCGGGCGCTGGTTGGTATTTCCGAAATTCGTTCGACGTCGGCGAGATCGGCATGGGGCCCGGCGCCGCCGCTCTCGAACCCGGGATTGATTGCCCCGCGAACGCCACGTTACTCGACGCCACCATCGCGACCGAGCGCGGCGCGCCGCGCACGCTACCGCGAGCGATCGCTCTGTACGAACGCGATGGCGGCTTGGCTTGGAAGCACGGCCGCGATTCGCGGCGCGCGCGCGAGCTCGTCGTGTTCACTGTGAGCCGTTTAGGAAACTACGATTATGGATTCGAGTGGAGCTTTCACGAAGACGGGACAATCGCGCATCGTGTGCTGCTCACCGGCGTCATGACGCCAAAAGCGATCGCCCCGACTGCTCGTACCGATTCGTTGGCGGCTCCGGTCGCGCCCGGAGTCGTCGCGGTGCATCATCAGCATTTCTTCAACTACCGCTTGGATCTCGACGTCGACGGCGCGGCGCCGAATCAAATCGTCGAGGTCGAGACGCACCCGTTGCTGGTAGGATTAGCCAACACGCATGGTGGCGGTTTCTCCATGCAGGAACGCGTGCTCGCGACCGAGCAACTGGCGAAGCGTCCCCTCGACATGCACACTGGCCGACGGTGGCGCATTGTGAATCCGACGCCGCGCGGCGCGCTGAACCAGGCGAGCGGGTACGAGCTGGTTCCAGGCTTGAACGCTGATCCGCTCGCCGCCGAGGGAAGTCCGATTCGGCGGCGAGCCGGGTTCCTCGACGCCGCTGTCTGGACGACGGCGTACGCCGACAGCGAGCGCTATGCGGCGGGTGATTATCCCAACCAGTCAGCCGGGGGCGACGGCCTTCCGCGATGGAGCGCCTCGAACCGCGCCCTCACCGGCACCGACATCGTTCTGTGGTACACGCTTGGTGTCACGCACAATCCGCGTCCCGAGGACTGGCCGGTCATGCCCGTGCATGAGGCCGGCTTCCGTCTCGTTCCGGTGGGCTTCTTCGACAGAAATCCGGTTCTCGATCGACGCTAAAGTTCCGCTCAGAGGCTTGACCGCGGGACCGGGCCCGTGCAACTTCGCGATAGAGCGAAGTCGTTCAGGGGGGAAGTACACCATCGGTCGTGAGGTTCACATGAAGCGCGTCGGACAGGCATTGGTACTGTTGGTCGTCGTCGCTGTACCAGCATTCGCAGGCGGTGTGATCACGACACCCGAACCGGCCACCTTTGGACTCGTCGCCACGGGCGTCGGTGTGGTCGGTGCCTTGGCGTGGTGGCGCAAGCGTCGCTAGTCAGCACACGACGACACAACACGCTGACATGCGGGTCCCGCTCACGCGAGCGAGACCCGCATTCTCGTTCCGGGGATCGGCCAGAACAATCGACGCTCGACTCGCGCGGCGGTGAACGCGCGAACGATGTCCTCGCGTCCCTCGGAAAAATGCTCCCAGCCCTCGAAATGCAACGGAACGATCGTCGCGTTAGAGAACGCTCGCGTCGCCTCGACGCCCTCGGCGGCGGTCATCGTCAAATGAGCCGGACCGACCGCGGAAACGCATGCCGCTCCCATGAAGAGAAACGCCACGCGCACATCGAATCGCCGCGCGACTTCGGCCACCCCGTCGAACCAGACGGTGTCGCCCGAGATGTAGATCGCGCGCAAAGGCCAATCGCTGAGCGCAAGCGCGAATCCGATGACCGGGCCGCGATCGCCATCGGCCGGGCCATGCCGTGCCGGCGTCGCGGTGATGATCAGCGTGCGGCCGTCGGCGCATGGAATCTCGATCGAGTCCCACGGCGTCAAGCGGGTTGCCCACCCCTGCAAACGTTCTGCGCCGGCGGGCGTCGTGATGACGCGTTTCGCTTTGCTCAGCGACGCACGACCAAGCAGATCGAGGTTGTCCGCGTGATGATCGTGAGTAAGCAGTACGACATCCACCGGACCGATCGCGTCGGGGCGAACGGCCGGCCCCTGCGTCTTGTGTAGGACGTACAGCTTGGTCCGATAGTCGCCGCCGGCTGGATCGAATGTCGGATCCGTGACGAGACGCAGGCCTGCGATCTCGAGGACGACAGTCGGACCGCCGACATACATGAGTTGAAGCTCGCGCTCGATGCTCGATGCGGTCATGGTAGGTGAACAGAACGTATCTTGGTACGGTGTCACAGTAGCATCATCGGGCATTCCGGAGCAAATGGGTGGCGCACAGTCGACGCCGCACGGACGGACAGACCGATGGCGAGCATGAAAGGAGTCGAAGAATGACCAGCACTGCGGCGCCCGAGCGTGCCGAGACAATCGTCATTGGTGGCGGACAGGCGGGATTGTCGGTCGGGTATCATCTCTCGCGACGCGGCCTGCCGTTTCTCATCCTGGAAGCGAACCAACGCATCGGTGACTCGTGGCGGAGCCGCTGGGATTCGCTGCGCCTCTTTACGCCCGCGCGCTTCGACGGACTCGCGGGAATGCCATTCCCCGCGCCGGCCCATGCCTTCCCGACGAAGGATGAGATGGCGAACTATCTCGAGTCGTACGCGGCGAGATTCAATCTGCCGATTCGAACGGGCGTGAAAGTCGACAGACTGACGAAGCGTGGGAACAAGTTCGTGGTGTCCGCCGGCAACCGCGAGTTCGAAGCGGAGAACGTCGTCGTCGCGATGGCCGACTTCCAAAGCCCACGCGTGCCGTCGTTCGCCTCGGAGCTCGATCCGGCGATCGTCCAGTTGCACTCGAGTGAGTATCGGAATCTCGGACAACTTCGCGAGGGTGCGGTGCTCGTCGCCGGAGCCGGGAACTCCGGAGCGGAGATTGCCATCGAGGTCGCGCGCTCACACGCGACGTGGATGGCCGGTAGAGAAACGGGTCACGTCCCGTTCCGCATCGACGGGGTCGCCGCGCGCGTGGTGTTAGTGCCGTTTTTGTTTCGGGTCGTCTTCCACCGCGTGCTCACGATCAAAACGCCCATGGGCCGTAAGGCGCGGCCCAATGCACTGAAGGGCGGCGCTCCGCTCATCCGCGTCAAACGCGCGGATCTAACGACAGCCGGCGTCCAACGGGTCCCGCGAGTCGTTGGCGTGCGCAATGGACTGCCCTTACTGGAAGACGCGCGAACCCTCGACGTCACGAACGTCATTTGGTGCACCGGATTCCATCCTGGCTTCTCGTGGATCGACCTCCCGGTTTTCGCCGACTCGGGAGCGCCGCTGCACGAAGGCGGCGTCGTCACGAGCGAGCCCGGACTCTATTTCGTTGGGCTGCATTTCCTTTATGCCTTCTCCTCCACGATGATTCACGGTGTCGGCAGGGACGCGGATCGAATCGCGGCAGCGATCGCCGCAAGACGGCACGACACGCGGGTCGCGTGAAGAACCGGACGCATCTACAGTCGACCGTTCTTGTTGTTCTCGCGCTCGCGACGGCGTGCTCGAGCGCGACGACCGGCGCGAACGAACCGACGCCCATCACGCCGGTGGACACCGCGCCGCCGCCAATCGCGCGGGAGATGCGCGGCCTGTGGATCGCAACGGTCGGGAACATCGACTGGCCGTCGCGCACCACGCTCACGGCCGATCAACAGCGCGCCGAGTTGGTCGACATCATGACGCGCGCAGCGGCGAGCGGCTTGAATACGATCGTGTTTCATGTGCGACCGGCCGCCGACGCGGTCTATCAGTCGTCGCTCGAGCCGTGGGGTGCGATGCTCACGGGAACGCAGGGCAAAGATCCCGGATACGACCCGCTCGCATTCGCGATTCAAGAGGCGCACGCACGCGGTCTCGAGCTGCATGCATGGATCAACCCGTTCCGCGCTGGCAATACCTCCGACACAGCCCGTCTCGCGAGCACCCACATTTTCAACACCCGACGCGATCTCGTTCGCGTGTATGGCTCGAACATCTGGCTCGATCCCGGCGAGCCCGACGTGCAGGACATCTCGATGCGAGTGATCCTCGACATCGTCCGACGCTACGACATCGACGCGATTCACGCCGACGATTACTTCTATCCGTACGTCGAGAACGACGCCTCCGGTCACGCGATATTCTTTCCCGACGACCCGACCTACCTCAAGTACGGCACTGGACTTTCGCACGACGATTGGCGTCGCGCCAACATCGATCGGTTCGTCGAACGAATGTACCGCGAGGTGCATGCGCTCAAGCCGACGATCAAGATCGGCATCTCACCGTTCGGCATTTGGCGGCCTGGCAATCCGCCGAGCGTCCAGGGATTGGACGCCTATGCGACCATCTATGCCGATTCTCGAAAGTGGCTGCAGCAAGGCTGGGTCGACTACCTCGCGCCGCAACTCTACTGGTCGATATCGGCGCCGCAGCAAAGCTATCCGGCGCTGCTCGATTGGTGGATTCAGCAGAGCACGCAGGGGCGTCACGTTTGGCCCGGTCTCGCGGTGTACCGTGTCAACAACGGGACGACGAGCGCCTACTCACTGACCGAGATCCCCGACGAGATCCGCCTCACGCGTCTGCGTCCCCGCGGAACGGGCGAGCTGCTTTACAACACGACGTGGACGTTGAAGCAGAACGGCGGCGCCGTGGCGTCGGCCCTCGCCAGTGACCTGTACAGGAACGCGGCCCTCGTCCCGGCGTCGCCATGGCTCGACAACACGGCTCCCGGGGCGCCGGTCATCGCGGTCTCGAGTGGAAAAGTCGACATCACGCCTGCATCGGGCGAGGCCGCTCGGTGGTGGGTCGTGCGAACACATTCGGCGGCTGGCTGGAAGGCGCGCGTGGCGTTCGGTGAACAACGGTCGGTCGCGATCGACCCCGGCGCGGACCGCGTGCTCGTTCAGGCCGCGGACCAGGCGGGCAACCTCAGCGCGAGCACCGAGTGGCCGGCTCGGTGACCGGGTTGGTTGTTCAAGTCGACCACTCGACAAGACGGGATTTTTCCTATTGACACCATTGTGGTACCATTTGTAGACTCCATCTCGGAGTGCTGCCTGCGGCGATCGACCGCAGTCGGCGTAGCGTCCTGAAGGTCGCTTCGAGGAGGGGTCGATGCGTGTCGGTGATTTTGCGGTCGATGTCGTCGCGCACGGGAGCGGTCGCGTGGAGGAGCGCGAGTCGGGTCACGTACTCGCGCGCGCCGGACAAGTGTATCGCCTGAGGCTTCGCAACTTCGGGCCGCTCTACTGCGTCGTTGAAGTCAACATCGACGGCCGCGGCGTGACCGCGGGCGGTCTCGTGCTCGAACCGTGGGGGACAACGGAGCTCGAGCGGCCGATTCACGCCGAGGAGGACGGTCGCTTCACCGTCGTCGCCGAGGGCGACGAACGAGTCTTTGGGCCCGACGGAGGACGCGACAACGCGGCGCTTGGACTCATCGAGGCGCGTTTCCGTCGAGAGTTGCCGCAAGACAATCAACGTCGTGACCTACCGAGCCTCCCATCGGTCCGCAATGCCACGAGACCATTGCCTGGTCAAGAGGTGCCGCGCCCTCCGCATCGATATTCGTCTCCGCCAATTCCCTCAGCGTTCCGCGGCATTGTTCAAGCGCCATCGCCGCACGTCCCGGACTATGATCACGACGGAATCGAGCGCGCGGCGGGGACGGGACTCACCGGGCATTCTGACCAGCGGTTCGTTCCGATTGCGCTCGGTCCTCTCGAGCCTGACGCGACGGTGATTCAACTTCGGCTCGTGATCGCGACCGAGGCCGCGCTCGCCGACGCAGCCGCGCGACCGCTCACCGATCGCGTCGCGCCTGCGCGTCCAGCGCCGCGTCCATAATGAGTCGACCAGCGCGCCCGAATCGGATTGCCAGCAGACGGCGGGTGCCAACATCCGTCGCGCTCGCGCACAATGGTGATCCGACTCGGCGCGATGCCGAGCGGCGCGCATTGAACGAGTTGCAGACATGGCGCGCTCGTTCCGTCCCCGACGTGACGACTCCGCTCGGTGCCGAGGACCTCGTGAGACTCCTGCGCGACTGTATTGCGGCGCTGCAACTGGACGAGGCGATCGCCGCCGGCTTCACGGTGAATACCGTGCATTACTATCGGCGTAAGGACATCATCGATCCGCCCGAGGGTCGCACCGCCGCTGCGCGTTATGACATTCATCATTTGTGGCAAATCGCGGGTGCGCGGCTCGCCGGGCATCTTGGGCTCGTCACACTCGCCGAAGCGCGCCGTCAAATCCGCGCTGCCGACAATGCAACGCTGCTGGCCTTTTTGGGGGCCCGTATCGCGGACGCCCGGGCGAGCCACACGATGCGAACGGCCGCCAAAACTGCTGTCGCCGCCGACGCGGCGGTGCGACCGCTTCCCGATGTCGGCCGATTGGCTGTCGCCCTGCCGACGGCGACGGAGCCGGCGGTGATGATCTCGCTTCCCGGCAACGCGTGGTGCGTCGTCCCCCTAGCACACGAGGCGTACCGCTCCCATGAAGGCGCCGCGGCGCTCACACGCGCGCTCGCGATCGCCCTTCGCGACAACCGATCTACCTGAGGTCACCGTGTCTACGCTCCACATTCCCTATATCATCGAACGCTCGCCGAGCGGCGAACGCAGCTACGATATCTTCTCGCGCTTGCTGATGGACCGCATTGTCTTTCTCGGCTCAGCGGTCGATGACGACGTCGCCAACATTCTGATCGCCCAGCTGTTGTTCCTCGAGGCAGATGCGCCGGGGAAGGAAATCCAACTCTACATCAACTCGCCGGGTGGTGTGGTTCAGGCCGGACTCGCGATCTACGATACGATGCAGCATCTGACATCACCGGTGTGCACGACATGCGTCGGGATGGCGGCGAGCATGGGCTGCTTCCTTCTTGCGGCGGGACAGAAGGGGCGTCGCGCCGCGCTTCCGCATGCGAGAATCATGATGCATCAACCGTCGCAGTCGGGCGGTGGCGGCACGGCGTCGGACATCGAGATCCAGGCGAAGGAAATCGTTTACGGACGGGCGAGACTGTTCGAGTTGCTCGGCAAGCACACAGGCCAACCACTCGAGCGCATCGAGCGCGAGTTCGAGCGAGACCATTGGTTCTCGGCGGCTGAGGCGAAACGCTACGGATTGATCGATGTCGTGATCGAGGAAAGCGGCGCGCTCGCGGCGGCGGTAGTCACAGGTCGATCTGATAACGGATGAACGGCGAACGTTTCGCGACGCGTTCGTAAAGCCGGCGTGCCGTGGCGTTGAACTCTTCGGTCTGCCAGTAGACCGACGTCGCGCCTTTTTCGCTCGCGACGGCGGTGACGGCGGCGATCAATCGCCGACCCACGCGTTGCCCTCGCGCATCCGGCGCGACGAACAGGTCTTCCAGGTAGCACGCGTCGGTGTTGCTCCACGTCGTCGGATGGAAGAGAAAGTGCACGAAGCCGACGGCGTTGCCGCCGGGCGCGATCGCGAGCAATCCGGAGATGCCGCCGTCAGTCGTCAAGCGCTTCCATGTGAAGTCGGTGACGTCGGCGGCGATCGTCCGCTCGTAGAACGAGAGGTATCCGGCCCACAGCGGTTCCCACGCGGGTCGGTCGCGGGCGACGATCGGTCGAATGGTCAGGTCGGGCATGATAAACATTGGATGCTTGTTGTCCAAAGCGCGGCTACAACCGCCACGCCAATCCAAAGCGCAGGCGAACCAACTCGAAACCGTTCTCGAAGGGTGCGTAGCCGTCGACGGCCGGCGTACTCGTGACCGCCTTCAAATGATCAGCCGAGACGCTCGCGTCGATCGCGACTGGAAGTCGGTTCCAGGGCGACCAAGCAGCTTCGACACCGAAATCTCCGTCCCACAGGTGCTGGTCGGCTGAAATCGTCCCACCGCTCGCGAGTCCGCGTGAGTCGATGTACGCGTGCGTCAAGCTGAGATCCGCGATGACATCAACTGTGATCCGACGCGATGTGATTGCACGCACGCCAATGCCGGCCGACGCGGCGACCAAGCGAGCCTTGTCGCGCATGGGTTCGGGTTCACACGTCCCTGGCTGAACGAGCCCCGTGCATGGGGTTCCCATGCGGCGAGAGGTCCCAGCAAGTCGTTCTGCGCCTACGCGGAGGGACAAAGGCCCAGTCCGAAGCGAGAAGGTCGCGTGCGCCGCGATGCCCGCAAGCGAGCTGCTTAGGAGCTCGTGGTCAGTGCTGATGACTGCCGCGTCAACACCGACTCGTTGTGCCGCGACGCCCACGGGAAACGCGCAAACAAGACGCATCGTCGTTCGCAGAAGTCGAAGCGAGCACATAGAAGTGGGCATGAGACGATGACAATGGCTGCACTGTTCGTCGCAACGCACGGCGCCGCTTCATCAACGAAGCTCATAGTCAACGGCGTGACGTGACGGTCGACAAGTGCACATCGGTGTTGGCGACAGTGCCGTGATGAGTATAGACGAATCGGGTGATTCCGACACCTGGAACGAAATCGAGCAGCTGGTCATCGGGCAGCGTTCGATACACGAGTCGCCATTGCGTGGGATCTGTTGCCAGAGACGTCCATCCAGCCCGGGTCGAGAGTCTCGCTTTGGACTCGACCAGCCAGGCGTACATGTCGTCATTCCGATCTCCGCGATCGACATCTTGTCCATAGAGTCGACCGACGACGAGCACCGAATCGATGACGAGTTGCGAGCGCCTCGCAGCGGCAGATGCGTCGCGAACCGCATCGATCAACGTGTCGATCGCGGCCGCCGAGTCTCCGACTGCAAGCTGGTACAGCGTGCCGCGGATTTCGAGCAGCACGGTGAACTGTTGTCGTTGGCCGGGTGAGTACCATGCGAGATCTTGAATCCACCCGCGGATCAAGGCCGCGCGCGCGTTACTCGACGCGTGAACCCGGAGCACATCCATGTGCCAGCGCACGGGCGACGAGTGGACGCGTTGCGTGCTGTCAGTCCAACGTGCGGTACCGGAGTACGAATACACGCGACCGGCAACGAGTCCAAACCGAGAGTGCGCGTCTTGCGCTCCCGAATTCGCGACGGCGGAGATGAGGAGGGCGACGGCAAACCTCATCATCCCCCGCGCAGTCGGCAGACGCTGGATCATTATGCCGCTACTGGGCGTCACGCCTGCTCAGGGGCTGAGGAGAACGCCCTTTCGCAGGTATCTCACGTCGTCCACCTGCGAGAGGATGAAATCGGCTACGTCAGCGCGCGAGATCCGCGGAACGCCGTGAAGCTCGAGTCGCTCGCCCGCGCGATAGCGACCGGTTGCCGGACCATTCGTGAGGCTGACGGGATAGACGAGCGTCCAATCGAGCTCGTTGCCGATGCGGAACAGCTCGTCCTCGCCGCGGGTCTTGTCGGCGTAGAGATCCTTGAGCAGGGTGCGAATGAAAACTCGCGGCAGGAATGGAACGTCCTGATAGGTTCGGCCAACTCCGAAGGCCGACGTGAAGATGAGCCGGCGAACACCCTGCCGTTCCATCGCTCGGACAATCGCCGGAATGCTCCGCGCGATCAGCCCGCCGGATCTAAGAGAATTGCCGACGCCGAGCGCGCTGATCACGACGTCCTGATCGCGAATGGCGTCGGGAAGCGCGGGGCCGTCGCTGGTGACGTCTCCGACAAGCACGCGCAGATGATCGCTCTCGATCTTCAACCGTTCGGGGCTTCGAACGAACGCAGTGACTGCATGCCCTTTGTCGAGCGCTTGCATGACGATGTGCCGACCCGTCCCTCCGGTGCCGCCGAGTACGAGAATCCTCCTGGAAATCATTGCGGGGTCACGACCGGCGTACAGTCAATATCGCCGGCACGAGCGCGGCAAGAAGAATCATCGCGAGCAGAACGAGTGCCATGCGGCGGCGCAGTCGGCGCGTTGCTTCCCAGACCGCAACGTCGAGGTAATATCGGCCCTCTCCCGCGTCACGAACGATCTCGCGCTCCCGCAAACGCCGCCACGCGAGCCGCTGGTCATCCACACCGATCTCTTCCGGCGTTCGCGATTGTTCTGGCGTCAGCGCGCCGGCGCGTTCGAACGCAGAGACAATGTGTCGTTCTTTGGCGATGAGGACGGCGACAGCTGCGCCCATGAACACTCCATTTCGGCGATGAGTGAGTCGGCTGACGCTATCGACGTTCTGGCGCCACGTCCAGCCACGACCGTAGTGAGGTGGCAGCCATCCCTGGTTTCACAGGTGCCAGACAGCCCCCGAGTGACCGTCGCGCTATCGCGCTGCCCGTCCGTACTTCTTCAGCGCCGTGATCAGCCGATCGACCGGCAACGCGAAGATGCGCGCGTCGTCCGCGCCGGTCATCGTCTCGGCGGCGAGCAGGGCGTTCAGGATCGACTCCTCCGTCGCTTGCACCGTCGCGTAGAAAAGGGGGTTGATCGCGGCGTTGGGTAACATGTCGACGTGCGCCACGCTGGTATCAGCGGCCGCCTTCGGGTTGGCCGTCGAGAAAGCAACGAAGATATCGCCGGAACCGTTCTCGCCTTTCCCACCCATGCGCCCGACGCCGAGGGCGGCGCGCGTGACGAGACGCTTGAGTTGGTGCGGAAGGAGCGGCGCGTCGGTGGCGACGATGATGATGATCGATCCCGCGCCGTCGCGAGCGGCATCGTTGGTGTCATCGAGGCCGGGACTCGAGCAGCGTCGAACACCGGGACGGATGCTCGCGTCGCTCGAAGCGATGCAGCGTGTGAGATCTGGAATCTCTTCACCGACCGGCACGCCGGCTACGCGAAGCTCTCGGCGCTGACCGTAGTTGCACTGCACGAGTACGCCTACGGTGTACGCGTGGCCGTTCGCCTCGACTTTGCGCGACGCGGTGCCGATGCCGCCTTTGAAGCCGTGACACACCATCCCCGTGCCGCCGCCGACGGCGCCTTCCGTTACCGAGCCGCTCTTCGCGCCATCGAGTGCGGCGATCACGTGCTCCGGCTTCACGTGAAAACCGTTCACGTCGTTGAGAAATCCGTCGAACGTCTCGGCGACGACGGGCAGACCCCACGGTTGCAGTCCGGGACGATGCACCTGCCATTGTAGAATCGCGTCGCGCACGACACCGACGGAATGCGTGTTGGTGATCGCGATCGGTCCCTCGAGGAAACCTGATTCCTGTAGCCACGTCGTACCGGTCATCTCGCCGTTGCCGTTGAGGGTGAACCAGGCGCCCATCACCGGGTCGGGGTTGGCTTTTCCTCTTGGGTGCACGACGGTGACGCCTGTGCGGACCGGACCTTGTCCCACGACGAGCTTCCCGCTCCCGGAGATGAGCGTCGTATGGCCGACCTCGACGCCGACGACATCGGTGATTGCGTCGAGCGTACCCGGCGTGCCGCCGATCATCGGCGAAATGCCGAGGTCGCGCGCGCGCGGCTTGGGCGACTGTGCGCTGAGCGCGGTCGCGAAGGGAAGGACGAGCAGCGACGGCCAGAGTCTTGATATTTGCATGTTCTGATCGGGAGACGTTTCTCGGCGCTACGGCATTCGCAACGCCTCAGTGATCGCCGCCTCAGCCAACGGCGCCATCACTTTGTACCCGGCCTCGGTCGGATGCACGCCGTCGTTTGTCAGATCGCTTCGCATTCCCTGACGTTGATCTGCCATCGCCGAGTGATAGTCGAGGTAAACTGCGCCGACCCGCGTGGCGTATGCTTTCATCCACGCATTGAGCGCGACGATTTTCGGTGCGGGTTGCAGGCCCGGCCGCCAAGCGTAGTCGTACACCGGCAGCACGGATGACAGGACGACACGAATGCCATTGGCACGCGCGATCTCGGTCATCGACATCAGATTGTCCTCGATCATCTCGAGTGTCGACGGTCCAGTGTTCCCTGCGATGTCGTTTGTCCCGGCGAGAATCACGACGACTGCCGGCTTGAGCGCGATCACATCTTGACGGAAACGAACGAGCATCTGCGGCGTCGTCTGCGCACTGATGCCGCGACCGATGTAGGGTTTCCCAGGAAACATTTGCGGGAAGAACCGCGCCCAGCCATCGGTGATCGAATTCCCCATGAACACGACGCGCTTCTCGCCTGCCGCGGGTGCGG
>DASYSU010000149.1:0-10779 GCA_036002925.1 Gemmatimonadaceae bacterium
TGCGCCGTCGCCATCGCGGCATCGTTCGCTCGACGTCGGGAGCGAACGCTCATCGTCTCGACCGATCCGGCCGCAGCGCTCGCCGACGTCATCGGCGCAACGGTCGCGACGGCAGAAGCACCCGTCGCCGGCGAGCCAAGCCTTTACGCCCGGCAATTGTCCGCCTCGCAACTCCGCGGCGAATTCCTCGACCGTTGGCGCGACACGATCGCCGAGATCGTCGATCGTGGCACGTATCTCGACCGAGCGGACATCGACGGACTGGTCGATGCGGCTCTCCCCGGCGTCGACGAGATCTTCGCGTTGCTCGCCCTCGCCGATCTGCTCGCCGATCCCTCGAGCGAGTACGTGCGACTCGTCGTCGACACGGCGCCGACCGGCCACACGCTGCGCTTACTGGCGTTGCCCGAGACCTTCTCCGCCTTGCTCTCGATGCTCGATCTGATGCAGGATAAGCATCGCTTCATGGTGCGGGCGCTCACGCATCGGTACAAGCGAGACCGTGCCGACGATTTCATCGACCAGATGCGCTCGCGCATCGACACACTCCGATCCGCCCTCGCCGACGAGCGATCGGTCGCCGCCGTCGTCGTCACACGGGCGGAGCCGGTGGTCGAGACAGAGACGCGTCGCTACATCGAACATCTGCGCGAACTGCACATTCGTGTCGCGGCGCTGGTCGTGAATGCCGCGAGCGGTACGGGCTCGACGTGGCGCGACGCGGATCCGTCCGTGCCTCGCGTGTGGGTTCCGCGCGCAGCGACGCCGCCGCGCGGAGCTCAATCCATTCTCGAAGTGTTCGGCGCGGCAACCGACGCACGCCCCAAACGCGTGGGCCGCGTAGCGCATCCCGCGTCACGCACAAAGAACAATTCGAGAATCTTGATACCAACGCTGACCATTGTGGGTGGCAAGGGCGGCGTCGGAAAGAGCACCGTTGCGTGTGCCCTCGCCATTGGCGCGGCGGGCGAAGACGCTGGATCGGTGTTGCTCGTTTCGACCGATCCAGCTCCATCCATCGCGGACGCGCTCGGAGAGAGTGATTCGCCGTGGGCCCGCGCCGACGTAGAGCACGACGTCGGCGAGGCTCCCAGGTTAGTCGTGCGCCAGATGGACGCGACCGCCGCGTTCAGCCGCCTCCGCGACGAATACCAGGGGCGCATCGACGCGTTGTTCGACGCGGTCGTCGGCCGCGGACTCGACGTCCAACACGATCGCGCCATCATGCGCGATTTGCTCTCGCTCGCGCCGCCGGGGATCGACGAGCTGTTCGCCCTCTCGCTGCTCGGCGACGCGCTCGCTGAGCGACGATTCTCGCGCATCGTCGTGGATCCCGCGCCGACAGGTCACTTGATTCGACTGCTCGAGATGCCGGCGCTCGCGCTCGACTGGTCACACCGTCTCATGCGGCTCATGCTCAAGTACCGCGACGTCGTGGGGCTGGGTGAGACGGCGAAGGATCTCCTCGACTTTGCCCGGCGGACGCGTGCGCTCGACGCGCTGATCCACGACCCGGCGCAATGCGGTCTCGTGATCGTTGCGCTCGACGAGCCAATAGTTCGCGCCGAGACCGAGCGGCTGTCGTCGGAGGTCCGATCGCGCGGCGTCGATGTGATCGCGCTCCTTTGGAATCGCGTCGGCAAACGGCCGGCTCCTCTTCCCGCGACGGTCGCCGGACGACAGCTTTTCGCCGAGGAAACGAATCCGCCGCCGATCGGAGTCACCGCGCTCCGACAATGGCTCGGAAGCTGGCGAGCGCTTTCGCCAAATCTCTGATCGTCGCTCAATGTCCGCACCAGTGGCCCAGTCGATCTGGTACGTGTACGGCATCGTCTCCTCCGAGATGCCGGAGACGACGTTGCCGGTCGGACTCGACGACACCGGTGTCGCCCTCGAGCGACACGACCGGATCGCGGCGCTCGTCTCCGTGCTCGAGAGCGATCAATACGCCCCGGCCGCGCTCGAGACGAACAGCGGCGACGTCGAGTGGCTCAGTCCTCGAGCCGTGGCGCACGACCGAGTGTTGACGTGGGCGAGCGATCGCGGCGGCGGGGCCGTCGTCCCGCTGCCGATGTTCTCGCTGTTCAGCGGACAGCAAGCGGTGCGCGCGATGCTGCGAGAGCGTGCCGCGCAACTGGCATCCACGCTGGCGCGCGTCGCGAGGGGCCGAGAGTACGCGCTCCGTGTCTATCGCGTCGACGCGGAATTGCTCGCGGCGGTCGCGTCGCTCAGTCCGCGCTTGAAGGAGATGGCGAAGACCGCCGAATCGGCGTCTCCCGGCCAGCGCTACTTACTGGAACGAAAGCTCGACGGCGAGAAGAAAGTCGAGCTGCGGTCGTTGAGTCAGAAGATCGTCGAGGACATCGTGAGCGAGCTGCGACCGCAGACCCTGAGTGTGGTGCGTTCGCCGATCCCGCGTGTCGTCGAGGCCGAAACCGCGACGCGCGGCACGATGGTTCTCAATGTGGCTTTCCTTGTCGCCCCGGAGCAGTTCGAGGCGTTGCAGAAAACCCTTACAACGCTCGTCGCGCGTCACGGCGCTCACGGCTTCCGCTTCGATTTCACGGGGCCGTGGCCGCCGTATCATTTCGTGAATGAGCCCGGCCCCGCCGCATGACGAGCGACGAGGACGAGATCGACACCGAGGAGCTGGTGCTCGGCGATTTGCTCAATCACGTGCTCGATAAAGGCGTCGTCATCGGAGGGTCGGTGACCATCTCGATCGCCGACATCGATCTCCTGGTGCTCGATCTTCGGCTGTTGCTCACGTCGGTGGAGACCGCGATGCGGCGGGGTGTCGATCAGACGTTGCGCTCGATCACACCTGGACCGGGTGAAATATGAGTACGCACTTGTACTGCATCCTGCCGCTCGAGATGCGCCGATCGATCCCGCCGGGGTTGAGCGGTCTCGCCGGCGCGCGCGTTCGTGCCCTGCTTATCGAGGGAGTCGTCGCCTGGGTCAGCGATGTCGAGCGCGACGTGCGCGTTTCGGTCGAGGGAGTGCGTGCGCATGATGCCGTTGTCGAAGCCGCGCTCCAAACGGGAACGACGCCCGTTCCGGCGCGGTTCGGTCAGCGATTCAGGGATGACGACGCGTGCCGCGCGGCGCTCGCGAGTCGCGCGACGTCGGTCGAGTCGCTGCTGGCAACGATTCAAGGATTTGTCGAGATGACGCTCATCATCACGCCATCGACGCGCCGGATGCTGCGCGACTTGCAGCCCGTGATCCCGGAGATGCTCGAGCCGTCGCTTCGTGGCGCCGGCCGACAATACCTCGAGACGTTGCAGGCGCGCGAGGCCGCGACCGGCGCGGTGCGCTCGGCAATGGACAATCTCGCCGGCCTCCTGAACGCGGCCGTCGAGTCGCTCGTCCAGAAGTCGGCGGTCCATGAACAGCTGACTCGATTGCCGTTCAGGACGATCTCGCACCTCATTTCCCGCGACGCCGTGGCCGATTACAAACGCGCCGTTGCCGATGTGCCGGCAGATCTAGAATTCCGATTCCTCCTCGTTGGTCCGCGCGCGCCCTACAGTTTTTGCGCGCTCGGCGACACGGGCGGAACTCACGGCATGAATCTGGCGGACTGATCCATGCTTCAATCGGATGCTGACGCGAAAACCACGAGCGACGAGACGACGACCGCCGCATTGCATGCGATCGCCCGGGCGCTCCCGGAGCACATCAACGCCGATCCGGAACGAGTCGAGCAGGGTCTTGCGCGACTCGTCCTGACTGTGATAGAACTGCTACGCGAAGTGCTTGAGCATCAGGCAATTCGCCGTATGGACGGGGGCACACTGAGCGACGAGGAGATCGAACGGTTGGGTCTGGCGCTGCTCAAGTTGAACCACCGTATGGACGAGCTGAAAACGACGTTCGGCTTGACCGACGCGGACTTGAATATCGACTTGGGACCGCTGGGAAGGCTGCGATAGGTACTGGTTGCTAGTTGCTGGTTGCTGGCAACTGCCGAAACCGATCTTCGTGCCGGGCGCCAGGAACTAGTGAGAGCAACCAGCAACTAGCAACCAGTAACTAGCAACCTCTTTCATGCCCGAGCTCGTAAATCCGACGCGGACACACGGCCTGGTCGACATTCTCGACCGTGTCTTGGACAAGGGCCTGGTGATCGCGGGCGACATCAAGATCAACCTGGCAAACGTGGAACTGCTGACCATTCAGGTCCGGTTGCTCATTTGCTCGATCGATAAAGCGGAGCAGATCGGCCTCAATTGGTGGCGAAACGATCCGCGACTGAACATGGCAGCCGCCGCGGCCCTACCTGGAAACTCGGAGATGGAAGCTCGGCTCGCTCGGATCGAGGAGCAACTGACGCGGCTCGCGGCGACGACGACGCCTGCCGTCACTCCGCAGCCCAAGTCGTCGCGCAAATCGTGATCGCTTGCATAGTGAGCGCCCTCTAGCCTCGGGACCCTAGCCCAAAGGACGGAAGAAATGGCTGTCGAACGCACGCCCAGCGGCAGTTCCCTCATTGACGTTCTCGATCGCGTCCTCGACAAAGGAATCGTGATCGACGCGTGGGTGCGAGTTTCATTGGTCGGCATCGACCTGGTCACCGTCGAGGCCCGCATCGTCGTGGCGTCGATTGACACGTACCTCAAATACTCCGAGGCGGTCGGCATCACGTCGCCCATCTCTCGTCCGCGCGAAGTCGGTGCGGGCGACGAGAGCGACAGACTTCAGCGAGAAAGTATCGACCGACTTCAGCGTGAAAACACAGACCTCCGCCGGCAGCTTGCCGAGCGAAATGTCTAACGGGCTAGGATTGGTGTAGCATGGCAGTGCTCGGAGACCGCGTGGTTGCCGGTCTCCTTTCCGCTCTGGCGGAGGCGCCCGATTTTGCCGCCGCCGCGTCGTTCCTGCTGACTCAGCTGGCCGAGATCACGGCTGCGCCGCGGGCGTTGATGCTGCGCATCGACGACCTGCAAGAGAATCTCTCGGTCGTCGCGACGACCGGGCCCGACGCCGCGCCGTCGGTGCGGATTCCGATCGGCGACCTTTCGAGTTCTCTCATCATCAGCGCGCTGTCGCTCACCCCGGCGCGCGGTGGAGAGCCGCTCGCGCAACGCGGGCTCGCGTCATTCGTGCCCTGGGTCAGCATCCCGATGTCGCAGCCGCGGTTCCGCGGCGCGCCGGAGACGATGGGTGCACAGCGTGCCCACGACCTGATCGCATCGCCATCGACTGAGTTTTTTCAGACGGGCGAACACCGTCTTGGTGTCGCTCCCGCCGGCGTCATCCTGCTCCAAGGGCCGATCGACCAAACCTTGATTGACGAAGCGGCGGATTTCGTGACGCTGGCTAGTCCCGTCATCGCGCGACTAGCATCACTCGAGGAGGCGCGAGATCGGGCCGACGACCTCACGCAGCAACGCGAGCGGCTCACGCTCATGGTCGACTCGCTGCCGGATCCCGTCGTCATCACCAACGCGGCGAACGACATCATCGCGCAAAACTATCGCGCCGAGCGTCTGCTTCATGTTCGCGACGACGACTCGGCCGGACGGCGCCGCGCGATCGAGTTGAACAACCTGCTCTTCACGTCGTTCCTCTCGAAGGCGGCGATGACCGGCGGACATGGCTCCGGTCAACGCGAGCTCAATCTCGTCGATCCCGACGAAGGCACCGATCTGCTGTTCGAGGTGCTCGCCCATCCGCTGGGTGAACGGGTCGGACCGGAAGACGCCGTGCTTTCGGTACTCCGCGACGTGACCGACCTGCGCCGCGCGGCAAATGAGCTCGAGCGGCAAGTCCAGCGCGTGCGTCAAGGCGAAGTCACGGTGCGCGGCGAGCGCGATCGACTCAACCTGATTCTCGAGAACGTCGCCGACCCGATTCTCGTCACAGACGAACGGTCGAACATCATTCTGATGAACGACCAAGCCGAGCAGCTATTTCAGATCAGTGAATCGGAGGTGCGGACGCGTCGCGAAGTGGCGGCGGTTCGTGGAAACGATACCAAGTTCACATCGTTCATCTCCGAGTTCGCGTTGCTCGACGACGACTCGCGGCGCGAGCGGATGTCGCTCCTCTATCCGCGCACGGGCATGGAGCTGCCCGTCGAAGTCGTCTCGGGGAAGGTCAAGAACGAGCGCGGCGAACCGATCGCCATCGTCTCGGTGCTGCACGATCTGACCAAGCAGGTCGAGAATGAGCGATTGTATGAGGCGCTCAAGCGTCTCAACAGCGAGCTCGAACAGCGAATCCGAGAAGCGACCGCTGACCTGGCCGAGCAGAACGCGCGACTGCAATGGCAGTCGCAGGAAGTGGAGCGCGCGAACAAGCTCAAGTCGGAGTTCCTCGCCAGCATGTCGCACGAGTTGCGCACGCCGATCAACGCACTGATCGGCTACTCGGCGCTGCTACTCGACGGCGTGCTCGGAGAGGTGAACCCGAAGCAACGCGACGCACTCGGCCGCGGCCGCGCTGCCGCGGAGCATCTGCTCGCGTTGATCAACGACATCCTCGATCTCGCGAAGATCGAAGCCGGAAAGATGCCGCTTCACCTAGATGACGTGTCGCTGCGCGACGTGATTCTCGAGGTGACCCAGCAGATCGAGCCGATGGTGCGCAAGAAACAACTCGAGTTCGTGATCGAGGCGGCGCCGGATTGCCCGACGATCCGCAGCGATCGCACGAAGATCAAACAGGTCCTGCTGAACCTGTTGTCGAACGCGGTGAAGTTCACGAACAAGGGAAGCGTCGTCGTCGAAGCGCGTTGCGCGACGGCCGGTGTTCGCATCGATGTCATCGACACGGGCATCGGGATTCGCCAATCCGATCTGCAAGCCATCTGGGAAGACTTCCGCCAAGTCGATCAGTCGCGCACGCGCGAGTTCGGCGGTACCGGACTCGGCTTGAGCATCACCAGAAAGTTGCTCGAGCGTCTCGGCGGGTCGGTCACCGTCAAGAGCAACTACGGCGAGGGCAGCACGTTCTCCGTGTATCTGCCGCTCGAGGCGCCCGCGGGAAGCGCGTCAGAGATCTCGGCCGCTGGGGTGTCGTTGTAGAGGGCGTCCGAACCGATCCGTAACGCCCGGGTACTATTCAACGTCAAACTGACGCCCAGAACTACCGGAGATCCGATGAAGACCACTGTGCCGAACACGGCGCGCTCGCACGCATTGCGCGCCTGCATGCTTGGCGTCGCGCTCTTGGCTGCCGCGGCCTGTCGTGACAAATCCGCCGCGGCGCGCGCCGCCGCCGATTCCGATCTTGCGCGCGATCTCGCACTGGCGGGTTCGCAGCCCGCCGCGCAGCCGTCGTTCCAGGACACCACCGTCGCGCCCGCGCCGACGCCGGCCAAGCAGGTCGAGAAGCAGCCGCCCGCGCCCGTGCGCACGCGCACGGCAAAACAGCCGAAGCGCGAGACGCCCCAGCCCGTCGTGCAAACGCCGGCGCCACAGCCCGCGCCGGCACCGGTGACTGTCGCACCAGCTCCAGTCCAAGCACCCGCGCCCGCTCCGGCTTCGATCGGTGCCGGCAGTGGTCTCGCGTTGACCAGCGGCTCGAAGGTTTGCACCACCACCAACCTTCCGGGCGACAAACTCGTCGCGACGGTGAACGAGGCGGTGACAGGATCGAACGGCGCAGTGATTCCCGCTGGGTCGTCGGTCGTCCTCGAGGTCGCGTCGGTCTCGCCGGGCGACAACGGCCAGAACGCGCAGATCACCTTTCGCGTCCGTTCAGTCGTTGTGAATGACAAGACGTACAACGTCGCCGCCGAGGTGACTCCACTCACTCCGCTCGAGAAGACGAAGGTGCCGGGCAGCCCGAACGCCGATAGGAACAAGGTGATCGGCGGGGCCATCGTGGGTGGCTTGATCGGCCAGATGATCGGCCACAACACGAAGGGAACGGTCATCGGTGCGGCGGCCGGTGCCGCGACGGGTGCGGCGGTCGCAAAGTCGGGCGAGAAGTTCGAGGGCTGTCTTCCGGCCGGCGCGGCCATGCGTCTGACCCTCAACTCGGCACTCGTTTTGTAGCAGGTGACGGGACAGGGTGGAGGGTGGAGGGAAGGTGCGTGGCGCTACGCGCCACCGAACTGCATGGGACTCTACATCCATGCCGTAAGGCGCCGAAGGCGCCATCCTCCCCTCTACCCTCGACCCTCAACCCTCCACCCTGTCCCGCTGTACCATTAGTTCATGCCCCCCCGCGTCCCGGCCGCGCTGAAGCCCTTTCATCCGATCGTACGGGCTTGGTTCCGCGAGACGTTGGGCGAGCCGAGTGCCCCGCAGCGCGATGGATGGCCGGCGATCGCAAGCGGAGGGCACACGCTGATCCTGGCCCCGACGGGCACGGGTAAGACCCTCACTGCGTTTCTCTGGGAGCTGAATCAGCTCATCGTCGACGGCGCGCGTGAGCCGCTCGCCAACGCGGTGCAGATCCTCTACGTGTCGCCGCTCAAGGCGCTGAACAACGACATCCAGCGCAACCTCGAGCGTCCGCTGAGCGAGTTGCGCGAGCGGTTCACCGCGGCGGGTAAATCGTTTCCGGAGATTCGCGTCGCCGTGCGCACGGGCGACACGCCGGCCTCGGCCCGCGCGCGCATGATTCGCAAGTCGCCCCACATTCTCATTACGACGCCTGAATCGCTGCACATCATGCTCACGACCGTACGCGGCCGCGGCATGTTCACCGGCGTGCGCGCCGTCATCGTCGACGAGATCCATGCGATCGCCGGGTCGAAGCGCGGAGCGCATCTCGCGCTGACCCTCGAGCGACTGGAGCGACTCTGTGAGCGTCCGCCGCAGCGCATCGGCCTCTCGGCAACTCAAAAACCCCTCGAGGAAATCGCGAAGTTTCTGACCGGAATGCAGGGTGGAGGGGAGGTGCGTGCCTGCCAGATCGTGGATTGCGGCCTCGTCAAAACGCTCGAGCTCTCGGTCAGGTCGCCAGTCGAAGACCTCGCGCACGTCGGTGGAACTATCTGGTCGTCGATCACGCCGCTCGTCGTGCAATACATGCGCGGTGCTCGAACGACGCTCGTCTTCGTCAATAATCGGGCGCAGGCGGAGAAGATGGCGGCGCGCATCAATGCGCTCGCTGGCGAAGAGCTCGCGTTGCCGTACCACGGGTCGTTGTCGCGCGAACGGCGGCTGACGCTCGAGCAATCTCTAAAGGCCGGCTCGATACGCGCGTTGATCAGTACGAGCTCGCTCGAGCTGGGCATTGACATCGGATCGGTGGACCTCGTTCTGCAACTACAATCACCAAAGCGAGTCGCGAACGGGCTGCAGCGGGTCGGACGCGCGGGCCATTCGCTCGACGCCGTAAGTCGCGGCGTCTTCATCCCGACGTTTCGCGATGACGCCATGGAGTTGCTCGCGGTCGTCCGCGCCATGCTGGACGGCGACGTCGAACCGACACGTGTCGTTCAGAATTCGCTCGACGTGCTCGCTCAAGTCATCGTGGCCATCGTGTCGATCGACGACGATTGGACGAGCGCCGCGCTGTTCGACCTCGTGCGACAAGCGTATCCGTATCACGCGCTCACCCGAGCGGCGTTCGATGAAGTGCTGGCGATGCTGTCGGGCAAATATCCATCCGACGTCGCGGCGGAGCTCGATGCCCGCCTGAGTTGGGATCGCGTGAGCGACACGCTCACGGCGTCGCGCGGTTCGCGCATGGTTGCCGTCATCTCCGGCGGCACGATCCCCGATCGGGGACTCTACACCGTCAACCTCCCCGACCGGACCCGGCTCGGTGAGCTCGACGAAGAGTTCGTGCACGAGACGCGCATCGGCGACGTCTTTCAGCTCGGTTCGTCGACGTGGCGAGTCAACGCGATCGAACACGATCGAGTCATCGTCACGCCGGCGCCGGGCGCGCCGGCTCGCATGCCCTTCTGGCACGGCGAGTACGCGGCGCGTTCGTCGCACCTCGCGCCGCGTATCGGCGAGCTGCGGCGCGAGCTCGACGCGGTCCGTACCGCCGAGCAATTGGCGATCCTCGCTGAGCGCTATCAGGCCGACGAGGCGACGACGGGGTCACTTGCCGAGTACGTGCAGCAGCAACGAGCGGCGACGGGCGGCATACCCGATGAGCATACTCTCATCGTCGAGCAGTTTCGCGACGAGATGGATTCGGTGCGAGTCGTCATTCACGCGCCGTTCGGTGGCCGTGTGAACGCGCCGTGGGGCATGTCGCTCGCCAACCGCGTGCGCGAGTGGCTCGCGGAAAAGGCCGGACCGAACCGCGATACGGCGTTCGAGCTACAGGTTCAGACGACCGACGACGGCATCATGCTCCGCTTGCCGACGTTGCGCGAGTGGTTGCCGGTCGCGGTGATTCGCGACGTCACGGCGCCGGAAGCCGAACGTCGCGTGCTTCAGGAAGTCGGTGCGTCGTCGCTGTTCGGCGCACGATTCCGCATGAACGCGGCGAGAGCGCTGTTGCTGCCGCGGGGCAATCCGCGTCGCCGGATGCCGCTGTGGCTTCAGCGACTCAAGGCGCTCGATCTATTGCAAGCCGTTCAAGAGTTTCCGTCGTTCCCGATTCTCGTGGAGACATACCGCGACGTGCTGCAAGACGCGTTCGACATGCCGGCTCTCTCCCGCGTGTTGAATGACCTCGCCGTTGGATCGATCGCGCTGCGATCAGTCGAGACCGACGTGCCATCGCCTTTCGCGGCGTCGCTGCAGTTCGGCTTCGTGATGGATTGGATGTACGCCGACGACGCCCCGCGCGCCGAGCAGCGTGCCGCGCTCTTGTCGCTCGACCGGGCGCTGCTCGACGAGTTGATGGGCGGCG
>DASYSU010000150.1:0-8232 GCA_036002925.1 Gemmatimonadaceae bacterium
TGCTCACCGAGGTGTTCTTCGGGTTGCCGATCATGCGGGAGTTCATGCGTACGTGGGACCTGCGTCCACTGCCGGCGCGCCACGACGTCCTCCACGCGCTCCTCGATGCGTACGCACAGTGGTCGGGGACGCGCAACGTGCCACGCATTGCGATCGTCGACTGGTCCGACGTGCCGACGCGCAGCGAGTTTCTGCTGTTCAAAGATTACTTTGCGCGGCAGGGGCTCGATTGCATCATCGTCGATCCGCGCGAGGTCACGTACGACGGTAAGCGCCTCCGCAGCGCACACGGAGACATCGACCTCGTGTACAAACGCGTGCTGCTCACCGAGCTCGTTGAACGCGAGGGGCTCGACCATGCGGTCCTTCGAGCCGTGAGAGACCGTGCCGTCTGCATGGTGAATCCGCCGAGCTGCAAGATTCTGCACAAGAAAGCGAGTCTCGCCGTATTACACGATGAGCGGAACGCCGCGTTGTTCGACGCCGACGAGTCACAGGCCATCGCCGCATCGATTCCGTGGACGCGCGTCGTCGAGGACCGACGGACGATTCACGAGGGTCAGGAGGTCGATTTGCTGCCATTCATCGACGAGCACCGCGATCAGCTCGTGCTCAAGCCGAACGACGAATATGGCGGGAAGGGAATCGTTCTTGGTTGGGAGGCCGACAGCGATACGTGGGCGACGACGATCAAGACTGCGCTCGCCGAGCCGTACATTGTTCAACAACGCATCGCGCTGCCAACGGAGCCGTATCCGAGCGTTGTCGATGGGTGCGTGGTGTTTCCCGAGCGCATGGTAGACACGGCGCCCTATGTGGCGTACGGCGATCACGTCGACGGATGTCTCACCCGACTGGCGACGGCCGCGTTGCTCAACGTCACGGCGGGTGGCGGGAGCCAGACGCCGACCTTCATCGCCGAACGGCGGCCAATCTCATGAACGCGCCGTCGTTGACACTCGGCATCGAGGAAGAGTACCAGATCATCGATCCCGCGACGCGCGAGCTCAGGTCGTACATCACTGAGATTCTCGCCGGCGATCACATGATCCTGGACGAGGTGAAGCCGGAGCTGCATCAGTCGATGGTCGAGATCGGAAGTAAGGTCTGCCGGACGCCGTCGGAGCTGCGCAGCGAGCTCGTTCGCCTCCGCGGCCTTGTGATGGATCTCGCCGCGCGGAGCGATTTGGTCATTGCCGCGGCCGGGACGCATCCGTTCTCGTCGTGGATGACGCAGGAGATCACGCCGTTGGAACGCTACGCCGGGGTGAAAGAGGACTTGCAGGATCTCGCGCAGCAGCTTCTCATCTTCGGCACGCACATTCACGTCGGCATCGAGGATAAGGATTTCCTCATCGATGCCATGAACGTCGCGCGATACTTGTTGCCGCATGTTCTCTGCCTGTCAACCAGCTCGCCGTTCTGGCAAGCGCGGCGCACCGGCCTCAAGTCGTATCGAAGCATCGTCTTTCGCAATTTCCCACGCACGGGCGTTCCTCCGATCATGCGTTCGCATGGCGATTTCGACGAGCTCCTCGATTCGCTCGTGAAGACGCGTTGCGTGCCCGACGGCTCGAAGATCTGGTGGGACGTGCGCCCGCATCATGCCTACCCCACGCTCGAGTTCCGCGTCTGCGACGTCTGTACGCGCGTCGAGGAAGCGGTCTGTATCGCGGCCATCCTGCAAGCGATCATCGCCAAGATCTGGAAGCTGCGGCGGGACAACCTCACCTTCCGCGTCTATCCGACCGCGATGATCGAGGAGAACAAATGGCGCGCCGTGCGCTTCGGCCTCGATGGGAAGTTGATTGATTTCGGCAAGGAGCAAGAACTCCCGGCCCGCGAGTTGATCTCCGAAATGTTGCAATGGTTCGTCGACGACGTCGTAGATGAGTTGGGGAGCCGTCGTGAGGTGGAGTACGCGTTCGAGATCATGCGCAACGGAACGAGCGCCGACCGGCAGCTCGCCGTGTTCGATCGAACGCACGACCTCAAGGCGGTCGTCGACAACGTGATCGCCGAAACGGCCGAGGGCGTACGCCCGGAAATAACGAAACGATTCAGGGAGAAGTCATAGATGGCGAGTGTCGTTCACAAGCGTCCCATCGTCGGCATCCCGACGCAAACGCTGCAAAGCCTCGGCGGAATCTCGGCCGATATTCCGCCGTCGTGGGTGATGAGCCAACGCTACGTCCTTGCGCTTACCAACGCGGGCGCCATCCCGTGGCTCATTCCGCTCATCGACGACGAAACGTTACGCGGTGCCTACGACGCCATGGACGCTGTGTTTCTTCCGGGCGGCGCCGACATCGACCCCGCTTCTTATGGCGCGGAAAAGCACCTGCTGTGCGACAAGACCGACCGCGAGCGCGATCGCGTCGAGCTCGCGTTGGCACGATGGGCGATGGGCGAAGGCAAGCCCGTGCTCGGAGTGTGTCGAGGCATGCAACTCATCAACCTCGCGGCGGGCGGAACGCTGTTTCAGGATATCGCCGACCAAATGCCGGGCTCGATCAAGCACGACTACTTCCCGTTCGCCGGACAGCACTTCACTCGTGACTACCTCGCCCATGAGGTGAGCGTCGTCCCGGGCACGCGCCTGGCGGGCGTGTTCGGCGCCGGATCGTTGCGCGTGAACAGCATGCACCATCAAGGCGTCCGCGATATTGGCGACGGGTTAGTTGTTTCCGCGAAGGCGCCCGACGGCCTCGTTGAAGGACTCGAGGGCGGTAATGGGCGGTACGTCGTCGGTGTGCAGTGGCACCCGGAGGCCCTCACCGACAGCCAGGCGGCGGCGAGGCGACTGTTCGACGAATTCGTGCAGACCGCGTCGGAGTTGCATCGCGCGAGATAGCCATCGATCCGGCATGCAGTCGATTGACTGTCGCGCGCCACATATCGAGCGATTTGTCGCGCGGGACTATCCATTGGATGTGTTCTTGCATCTATTATAAGAGCATACTCGCGGCGGCTTAGCGCCGGCGCCCTCCGAGCGAAAACGAGAATCCCACTTCTCTCGTCATGCAGCCCTGCCGCCGGAGGCAAAGTGCCCGATTCCGTCGCTGTTGTCCGCTCCGATTTCCGCCGCCTCATCGTCGAACGTCGCGAGGAGGTCCTCAAAGCGTGGGTCAAGGAGCAACTCAAGGAAGGGCGCGCCGAAAGCCTGCCCGCCGCCGAACTGCGCGCCCAGTGCGATGAATTCCTCACGCTGATCGCCGATCCGGCCGATTCCGACTCGATTCTCGACGCGGACGCCGAGGCGTGGGCGCCCGCGCGCGCGTTCTTGGCCGATCTGTCGCGCACGAGAGCGCGGCAGGGTTTCTCACCATCGGAGACGGCGAGCTTCGTGTTCGCACTGAAGCGCCCGCTGTTCGCTATGTTGCGCGCCGAGTTCGCTGATGACGCGGCGCAACTTGGCGACGAGATCTGGCACGCGACAGAGCTGCTCGACCAGCTCGGCCTGCTGACGATGGAAGAGTACCAGCGTGGACGCGAGGAAGTGATTCACCGACAGCAGCAGGAAATGCTCGAGCTGTCGACTCCCGTCGTCACGCTGTGGGACGGTGTCCTCGCGCTTCCGATGATCGGAACGCTCGACAGCGCCAGAACGCAGATCGTGATGGAGACGCTATTACAGCGTATCGTCGAGACGGGCGCCGCGATCGCGATCATCGACATTACCGGTGTGCCGACCGTCGACACGATGACCGCGCAACATCTGCTCAAAACGGTCACGGCGACGCGTCTCATGGGCGCCGAGTGCATCATCAGCGGTATCCGGCCGCAGATCGCACAGACGATCGTGCATTTAGGCGTCGACCTCGGCGACGTGACGACGAAGGCGACGCTCGCCGACGCCTTCCGCGTCGCGTTGTCTCGCACCGGCCGGATGGTCAGCAGCGCGACGACCAACGGCGATTAGCATGGCCGTCGAGCGGATTCCGATTCTTCGGATGGGGACGTGTCTGCTCGTCACGATTCAAGTGGACATGTACGACCAGCTCGCGATCACGCTGCAAAACGATTTGGCGAAGGCGATTGCGGCGCAGGAAACAAACTGCGTTCTCCTCGACATCTCGGCGCTCGAGATTGTCGATTCGTTCATCGGGCGAATGATGGCGAACACCGCGGCGATCGGTCGGATTCTCGGCGCCGAGACTGTGGTGGTCGGCATGCAGCCGGCGGTGGCGATCACGCTGGTGGAGCTCGGCTTGTCGTTACGCGGTATTCACACCGCGCTCGATGTGGAGCGCGGGATGGCGTTGGTCGAACGAGCCGCGGCGGCGCGCGTGTGAACGCGACGCTGCTCGTCGACAAACAGACGCACTTTCAGCTCGCTTCCGACCTCGACGTACTCGCCGCCCGACGCGGCGTTCGAGACTGGGCTCGCGACATCGGCCTGACCGTGCTCGATTCGACGAAGGTCGTCACGGCAACGAGCGAGCTCGCCCGGAACACGGTGGTGCATGGGGGCGGCGGGGTGATGTGTCTCGAGGTAGTGCGACAAGCCGACCGGCAGGGGCTTCGCGTGACATTCCAGGACCACGGTCCCGGCATTCCGGAGATCGACCTTGCGATGAAGGATGGTTACACGACCGCCGGTGGCATGGGAATCGGCTTGCCCGGCGCGAGGCGGCTCGTCAACGACTTTCAAATGTCATCAACACCGGGCGACGGCACGTGCGTCACCATCGTCAGATGGAAAGCGTGATCGAGTCCGTGGTGACCGAGTCGTGTGCCTCGGTCCGCGTCGATGTCGACGAGCAAAGCCAGATTGGTGCCGCGCGGCGGTCCGCCGTTGCGCTGGGCCGCGCGCAAGGCCTCGGTTCAGAGGCCATTGGACGGCTGGCGATTGTCGTCACAGAGGCCGCAACGAACATCGTGGCGCACGCAAGGCGCGGGTTCATCGTCCTTCGAGGTCTCGTCTCTGGGAGTATTGCCGGCGTCGAGGTACTCGCGCTGGACAAGGGGCCTGGTATCCCTGACGTCGATCGGGCAATGCGCGACGGCTACTCGACCACCGGCACCGCCGGGCAGGGACTCGGGGGCATGAAGCGCCTGGCGGATCTATTCGCCATTCACTCGCAACGTGGAATGGGCACGGCGCTCCTCGCGCGCATCGGTGAGCGCGGGCGGCGTCCGAGCGCTGACCGGCCGATCGCCACGACCGATGACGATCTGGGCGTGGTGTGCCTGGCTCTGCGCGGGGAAACGGAATGCGGCGACGCGTGGCGGATCGTGGTCGAGCGACAGCGCATCTCGGTGCTTGTCGTCGACGGCCTCGGTCACGGTCCCGACGCAGCCGCCGCGGCGACCGCGGCGACGACCACGTTTTTACAGTTTGCGAATGGGCCGATCGAAGCGGCAATCGTGGCGCTCGATGCGGCGATGCACGAAACCCGTGGCGCAGCATTGTCGGTCGTGGTGATCGAGACGGCACTCCGCCGTGCGAAATTCAGCGGAACAGGCAACGTCGACGGTCGCGTGCTCTCGGGCGGCGCAACCGAGCATCTGGTTCCGCAAAATGGGATCGTCGGCCACGGCATGCCGACGCCGCGATCGATCAAGGTCGCGTGGCCCGCCGGTGCTCGCCTGGTGCTGCATTCGGACGGCATCCTGCCGCGCTGGCGCGCCGAGGCGTACGAAGCGCAGACCGCCGTTCATCCCGCGCTTTTGGCCGGCCTGATCTATCGGGATTTCGCGCGCGACCGCGACGACGCCACCGTACTCGTGCTCCGAGACAAGCCAGTCGAGGAGCGTCGATAGATGCGCGCAAATGTTCCGCTACTGACGGTCGCGATACGCCGCGAGAACGACATCCTTCTCGCACGTCAACGAGCTCGCCAGATCAGTCAGTTCCTCGGCTTTTCCGGCGGAGACGTAGCTCGTATCACGACGGCGCTCTCCGAGGTCGCGCGCAATGCGTTCGAGTATGCTGCCGGCGGTTCGGCGACGTTCGCGATCGAAGGGCGCGCGCTGGACCGGCAGGATCTCGTCATCCGCGTCGCCGACGACGGCCCTGGAATCGCCGACACGCGCGCCGTGCTGTCGCCCGATTTCAAATCGCGCACCGGATTAGGAATCGGGATCAAGGGCTCGCGCGCACTGATGGATCGCTTCGAGATCACGTCGGTCCCCGGTCACGGAACCACGGTCGTGATGGCCAAGCGCCTACCATGGTCGGTATCGAAGTTCGATGCCGCCGAGATGGCGCGACTCACGGCGGAGCTGGCGAGGGCGGGAGACGCGACGCCGCTCGGCGAACTCCAGGTGCAAAATCAAACGCTCTTGAATGCGCTACAAGAACTGACGCAACGACAGTCGGAAATCGAACGGTTGGGCGTGATTGCGGGCGATGCACGCGACAGGGCGGAAGCAGCGCAACTCGTCGCCGAGCGATCGATCGTGGTTCGCGAGCGATTCATGGCGCTCACGACGCACGAGCTGAGAAATCCGCTCCAAGCGATCATGGGATACGTCGAGCTTCTCGACATCGAACTTTCGAGCTCGATCACACCGAAACAGAAAGACTATTTTGGTCGCGTCGAGCGGGCGTGCAAACACCTCGCGGGCATCACGAACGATTTTCTCGATATGGCGCAAGGCGACGCGGGCCGTCTCAAGGTTGCGCGTCACGCGGGCGCCGCGCGACACGTGATCAGCGAAGCGTCGGCGCTGGTCGCGCCGCAAGCCGCGGCGCGGGACGTGACCGTCCGTCTCTCGGAGACGACCGACCACGTGATGTACCTCGGCGACGTCGACCGCGTGCGCCAAGTGCTTGTCAATCTCCTCGGCAATGCGGTGAGCTTCACGCCACCCGGTGGAACCGTCAATGTCGTCGCGGCCGTCGAGACGGAGGCGCCGCGAGGCACTGCGTTGGCCGATAGCGCTTGGTGTGCAATCCGCGTAGAGGACACGGGACCCGGTATCCCGATTGACAAGTTGGGTCACGTGTTCGAGCCGTTCGTCCAGCTCTTGTCCGAGGGTCAGGCGACGCGAAAGGGCAGTGGCCTCGGTCTGACCGTGAGCAGGCAACTCGCCCTCCTTATGGGTGGGGACTTGACCGCGGCGAGCTCGGGCGCCGGCGCCGTGTTCACGTTGTGGCTTGCCGACGGTCGCGCGCCACTCGGCGCATCAAACGGCCTCGGATCGTCCGAGCGAGTCCTCTAATTCGTCTTCGGCCAAGCCATTCCGCTCGCCGGCGCCAAGTACGACGATGACCGTGTGCCGCAGTCCGTCGTCGACGAGGTTGACGAGGCCATCCTGCGCAGCGTGCCCGTCGACGGTGACCCACGCGACACCGCGCGAAACGCCGTCGGGATTCTGAACGTCGATCGCGTACGTGCTCGTCCCGAACCGATAGTCGATAGCAAAGCCGGGCCAGGCCGCGGGAATGCACGGATCAAGCCGAAGACGCGCGCCGCGCTTTTCGAATCCGAGCACGCCCTCCAACGACACGCGGTAGCTCCAGCTCGCCGATCCGGTGTACCACGTCCAGCCGCCGCGACCCTCGTGCCCGGAGGCGGCATAGACGTCGGCCGGGACGACGTACGGCTCGACCTTGTACCGTTCCGCATCGTCGCGGCTTCGGGCATGGGAGAGCGGATTGAGCATACTCATAATCTCGGCGGCCCGGTCACCGTTTCCGAGTTCCACCATCGCCGACGCAGTCCAGAGCGCGGCATGCGTATACTGCGCTCCGTTTTCTCGAACGCCGGGCAGATAGCCTTTGATGTAGCCCGGGTCGCGCGGCGATTTGTCGAACGGGGGCGTCAGCAAGAGCACGAGACGCGCATCGTCGAGAATCAGTCGCTCGTTGACGGAGTGCATCGCCTCGCGCGCGCGCGTCGGATTGGCCGCGCCGGAAAGGACGGCCCAACTCTGGGCGATCGCGTCGATCTGACACTCGTCATCCGTGGCGGTTCCGAGCGGTGAGCCGTCGTCGAAATACGCGCGACGGTACCACGCGCCGTCCCACGCCGATTGTTCGACCGCGGCCGCGTATGCGTCCGCGCGGGCCCGGAAGCGAGTCGAGACGCTGGAGTCGCCGCGACGTTCGGCGTGTACCGCGAATCGGCGAAGGGTCGCGACAAGTAACCAGGCGAGCCAAACGCTCTCTCCCTTGCCGTGCACTCCCACGCGATTCATGCCGTCGTTCCAATCGCCGGCTCCCATGAGCGGCAATCCGTGCGCGCCGGTCGTTGACGCGCGATCGAGCGCGCGAACGCAATG